>NZ_BHZI01000434.1 GCF_004305975.1 Streptomyces otsuchiensis | reverse complement strand
TTTCTCGGGGCCTGGAAAATGTTTAAAGGAGCCACCCCCCCCCCCCCCCCCGGTCCCCGCCGGCCCCGCCTGGTCACCGCCGTCGTGGCGACACTCGCCGCCGCGCTGGGCCTCGGCCTGCTGACCGCCCCGTCCTCCGCGCAGCCGCCCCTGCCCGTCTCCCAGGGCAAGGCGGCGACCGCCTCCTCCACCGAGTCCGCGGCGTTCCCCGCCTCGGCGGCCGTCGACGGCGACCCCGGCACCCGCTGGTCCAGCGGCTTCGGCGACGACGAGTGGCTGACCGTCGACCTCGGCGCCCGGCACCGCGTCGACAGCGTGGTCCTGGACTGGGAGACCGCACACGCCACCGCGTACCGCGTCGAGGTCTCCGACAACGGCGACGACTGGACGCGGCTGCACCGCGCCACGGCCGCCACCGGCGGCACCGAGACCCTGACCGTCTCGGGCACCGGCCGCTACGTCCGGATGGCCGGCGAGGCCCGCGCCACCCAGTACGGCTACTCCCTCTGGGAGTTCCAGGTGCACGGCGCCCCGCTGGACGGCGGCCCCGGCCCGGGCCCCGGCCCGTCCGAGGACCAGCTCCTGTCGTACGGCAAACCGGGCACCGCCTCCAGCTCGCAGCACGACGGCGCCTGCTGGGAGTGCTCGCCCGACAAGGCGTTCGACCGCGACCCGGCCAGCCGCTGGTCGGTGGAGGCCGAGACCGGCTGGAGTGACCCCGGCTGGATCGCCGTGGACCTCGGCGCACCCGCCGACATCACCCGGGTGGTGCTCCAGTGGGACCCGGCCTACGCCACCGCCTACGAGATCCAGGTCTCCGACGACGGCGAGAGCTGGACCACCGCCTACCGCACCACCGAGGGCCGCGGGTTCAAGGAGACCATCGACCTTGAGGCGACCGGCCGCCACGTACGGATGTACGGCACCGAACGCGCCGGCCCCTACGGCTACTCCCTGTGGGAGTTCCAGGTGTACGGCACCGGCGGCGACCCGCAGACCCCGCCGCCGCTGCCCCCGGACCCGGTCGAGCCGCTGGAACTCGTGTGGCACGACGAGTTCGACGGCCCGGCGGGCAGCCTGCCCGACGCCACCAAGTGGACCCCCGACCCGGGCGTCGGCCAGAACAACGAGCTTCAGAACTACACCGCCGACCGCAACGCCCTGCTGGACGGCGACGGCAACCTCGCCATCGAGGTCCGGCGCGAGGAGAGCCCCGGCACCACCTGCCCGGTCGACCCGCTCTCCGGCAGCTCCACCTGCCAGTACACCTCGGGCCGCGTCAACACCCACGGCAAGTTCGACATGACCTACGGCCGTGTCGAGGCCCGCATCAAGGTGACCAGCACCCGCGGCCACTGGCCCGCGTTCTGGATGCTCGGCTCCTCCTACTACGACGAAGGCCGCCCCTGGCCCTACACCGGCGAGATCGACATCATGGAGCACGTCGGCCACGAACCGAACACCGTCCACTCCACGCTGCACGCCCCCGCCTACTTCGCGGGCGGTGGGTACGGCTCCTCCTACGAGGGTGACGAGGCGTTCTCCGACGACTTCCACGTCTTCGCCGTCGACTGGGACAGCCAGGGCATGGTGTTCACCGTGGACGACCAGGTGGTGCACAGCGTGGACCGCGAGGAACTGGAGACCACCATCGGCCCGTGGGTGTTCGACGGCGAGTTCTTCCTGATCCTCAACTCCGCGGTCGGCGGCGACTGGCCCGGCCCGCCGGACGGGACCAGCCTCTTCCCCCAGCGGATGCTCGTCGACTACGTGCGCGTCTACCAGTGACGCCGTCCGCCGTGCCGAACCAGGAGACACCCGGGCCCGGCACGGCGGGGCACGGCGCGGCGGGGCACCACATGACGGGGCACCGCGCCGGCGGCTGAGCCGATATCCGCGCGTCAGCCGCTGGCGCGGACCACCAGCGTCGGGTGGAAGACCACCGACGGCACCCGCTCCCCCGCCGCGCCGACCTGCTTCAGCAGCAGCCGCGCCATCTCCGCGGCCATCTCCTCCACCGGCTGCCGCACCGTCGTCAGCGGCGGATCGCACGCGACCGCGGGCAGACTGTCGTCGAACCCGACCACCGCCACCTCCTCCG
The DNA here is from genome assembly GCF_004305975.1 of Streptomyces otsuchiensis. Lineage (GTDB taxonomy): Bacteria > Actinomycetota > Actinomycetes > Streptomycetales > Streptomycetaceae > Streptomyces > Streptomyces otsuchiensis. The sequence continues at coordinate 880 of NZ_BHZI01000434.1, read as the reverse complement.
GCACCCGCCGACCGGCCCGGTGCAGCGCCGAGACCGCGCCCAGCGCCATCAGGTCGGACGCCACGAACACCCCGTCCACGTCCGGGTGTTCGGCGAGCAGCCGCCGCATCGCGTCACTTCCGCCGGCCTGGGTGAAGTCGCCCTCGGCCCACGGCACCTCCCCGTGGCCGTGGGCGGCGACCCCCTCCCGGAAACCGGCGAGCCGGTCCCGTCCGGCGGGCATGTCCTGCGGGCCGGCGACCGCGCACAGCCGTCTCCTGCCGAGCCCGGCCAGCCGGTCGGCGGCCAGCAGCGCGCCCGCACGCTGGTCGAGATCCACATAGGTGACGGGCGCGGGGGCCGCCGGGCGCCCGGCCAGGACCATCGGCAGCGGGGTACGCGCCAGCCGCCCCGGCAGCGGGTCACCGGCGTGCGAGGAGATCAGCACCACCCCGTCGACGTGGCCCTGCTGGAGGTAGTCGAGAAGCTGCTCACGGGAGGGCTCGTCGTCCGCGAGCATCAGCGCCATCTGCACCCCGCTCGGCCGCAGCACCTCCAGCAGCCCGGTCACCACCCGCCCGAAGTAGGGATCGGTGAACATCCGCCCCACGAAGGGCCCCGCGACCTGACGCCGCTCCCGCTCGGAGACGACCAGCGCCACCGAGTCGGTACGACCGGTGACCAGCGAACGCGCGGCGCGGTTGGGTACGTACCGGGTCGCCGTGATCGCCTTCTCCACCAGCTCCCGCAGCTTGGGATCGACCGTGGACTCGCCGTTGATGACCCGCGAGACCGTCGCGCGGGACACCCCGGCGACCCGCGCCACCTGCTCCAGGGTGGCGCGCCTGGAGGTCGCGACCGGCTCCGTGCTCACCGTGCATTTATACCGCCCCACCACCCC
>NZ_BHZI01000433.1 GCF_004305975.1 Streptomyces otsuchiensis | reverse complement strand
GAACGCCGTCGCCCTCAGCGCCACCGCCTGCCCCTCGCCGTCGTACGCCACCTCGCCGGCCACGGACTCGCCGGCCACCGCCGCCCCGTCGACCGCCGCCCCGTCGACCGCCGCCGCGTCCCTGCCGTCCGACGCGGACGGGTCCTGCCCGCCGCCCCCGCTCAGCGTGCTCGGCGGTGAGGTGCGGGTCCCGCTGTCCGGTGGCGGCGAGACCGGCTACGCGGCGCTGGACCAGGCCGCCAGCGCCCCGGCGCTGCGCCGGGTCTGGGACGATGTCGCCGCCTACCTCCCCTCCTACGGGAGCGTGCACCGGGGCGCGGGCCATCTGTCCCGGCTCTCCACCGAGTTGTTCGAGCGCAGTCGCGAGACCGTCGCGGACTTCCTCGGCTGCCGCCTCGACGACCAGGTGGTCTTCACCCGCTCCACCACCGACTCCCTCAATCTGCTGGCCGCCGCGCTGCCCTCCGGCACCCGGGTCTTCGTCTTCGAGACCGAGCACCACGCGGCGCTGCTGCCGTGGGCACACCACGGGCACCCGGTGACCTGGCTGCCCGCGCCGCGCTCGACGGCCGAGGCGGTGGCCGCCGCCTCGGCGGCGCTGGGCGCGGCTCCGGCGGGGCCGAAGCTGCTGTGTGTGACGGGCGCCTCCAACGTCACCGGTGAGCTGTGGCCGGTGCGGGAACTGGCGCAGGTGGCCCGGCGGCACGGGGCCCGGACGGTGCTGGACGCGGCGCAGTGGGTGCCTCACCGCGCCGTGGACCTCTCCGTGCTGGGCGTGGACTGGGTCGCCTTCTCCGGGCACAAGGTGTACGCGCCGTTCGGGGCGGGTGTGCTGGCCGGCCGGGCGGACTGGCTGGACGCGGCGCCGCCCTACCTGGCGGGCGGCGGCGCCTCACGCAGCGTGGAGGGCGACGCCCGGCAGGGGCTGACCACGGTCTGGCAGACGGGTGCCGCCCGCCACGAGGCCGGTTCCCCCAACGTGGTGGGCGCGTACGCGCTGGCCTCGGCCTGCCGTGCCCTCGCCGAGGTGGGGTTCGCCGCCGTCACGGAACATGAGCAGCGGCTGCTGCGGCGCCTGCGCACGGGGCTGGCATCGGTCTCGGCGGTGCGCGAACTGTCGCTGTTCGGGCCGGAGTCGGAGCGGGTCGCGGTGGTGTCGTTCGTGGTGGCCGGAGTCGACAGCGGGGAGCTGGCGGCCCGGCTGTCGGACGACTACGGCATCGGGGTGCGCGCGGGCCTCTTCTGCGCGCACCCGCTGGTCCGGCTGCTGCTGGAGGGGGCGGCGGACCACGACGACGAGGCGAGCGACTCCACCGACGCGGAGGCGCGGGAGCCGGAGCAGCAGCGGAAGCCGGAGCAGCAGCGGGAGCCGGGCTGCGACGGGACGGCGACGCAGGCGATCCGGGTCAGCTTCGGCGCGGGAACGCCCGTGGAGCATGTCGACCGGCTGGTGCGCGCGGTGCGGGAGCTGGTCGCGGCGCGTTGACACCGGCGGCGCGCCGACCCTGATGGCGGCCGGTCGGCGCGGCCGACGGTCAGTGCGTCCACCGGTCAGCGCGTCCACCGGTCAGCGCGTTCACCGGTCAGCGCGGCGGCTGGCAGGTGGGACACCAGAAGAGGTTGCGGCCCAGCAGCGGCGCGGTGCGTACCGGGGTCCCGCAGACCAGGCAGGGCTTGTGGGCGCGGCGGTAGACGTAGACCTCGCCGCCGTGGCCGTCCACCCGTGGGTCGCGGCCCATGGCCTGCGGGGTGTGTTCGGGCCGGACCGTGTCGATGCGGTTGGCGCGGACCCCCGCGTGCAGCAGTTCCACCAGGTCGGCCCAGACGGCGTCCCACTCCGGCCGGGTGAGGGCGCGCCCCGGCAGGTACGGGTCGAGGTGCCGGCGGAACAGCACCTCCGCGCGGTAGACGTTGCCGACCCCCGCGATGATCTTCTGGTCCAGGAGCAGGGCGGCGACCGCGACCGAGCTGCGCGTGAGCCGGTCGTAGGCGACGGCCGGGTCGGCGTCGTCCCGCAGGGGGTCGGGGCCGAGCCGCTGGTGCAGCTGCTGCTTCTCGCCTCGGGTGATCAGTTCGCAGGTGTTCGGTCCGCGCAGCTCCGCCCAGTGCCCGTCGGAGGCGAGGCGCAGCCGCACCTGGCCGCGGGGCGGCGGTGGTTCTCCGGTGCCGAAGGTGACCTTGCCGTAGAGCCCGAGGTGGATGTGGACCCAGCGGGTGCCCCGGCCGGTGGCGGGGGTGCCCGTCCCGTCAGCGGGCGCGGCGTCGAAGCCGAGGAAGAGGTGCTTGCCGTGGGCCTCGGCGGCGGTCAGCCGATGGCCGTCGATCAGCGCGGCGCCGTCGGCGAAGCGCCCCTGCGGGCTGGCCGCGCGCACGGGACCACCGCCGAACCTCTCGTCGAGGTCGGCGGCGAGCCGGTGGATCGTGTGCCCTTCGGGCATCAGCCCTGCGGGTGGTGGGCCGGGATCGCGGGCAGGGTGCCGTCGCTCTCGTAGGCGGTGAGCATGTCGATGCGCCGGGTGTGGCGCTCCTCGTCCGAGTAGGGCGTGGCGAGGAACGCCGCGACGAAGGCGGTGGCCTCGTCCGTGGTGTGCATCCGGGCGCCGACGCTGACCACGTTGGCGTTGTTGTGCTGCCGCCCCAGCTTCGCGGTCTCCTCGCTCCACGCCAGGGCGCAGCGCACGCCGCGCACCTTGTTGGCGGCGATGGCCTCACCGTTGCCGGAGCCGCCGATGACGACGCCGAGGGCGTCGGGGTCGGCGGCGGTGCGCTCGGCGGCGCGCAGGCAGAACGGCGGGTAGTCGTCGAGGGCGTCGTAGACGTGCGGGCCGCAGTCGACGGGCTCGTGGCCGTTGCGGATGAGCCACTCCACCAGGTGGTTCTTGAATTCGTAGCCGGCGTGGTCGGAGCCGAGGTAGACGCGCATGGCGAAAGTCTGACACGACGGCGCGCCCGTCCCGGGTCCCGGCCGGGCGCGGCGGGCGGTGGTCCGGGCGGGTGA
>NZ_BHZI01000432.1 GCF_004305975.1 Streptomyces otsuchiensis | reverse complement strand
GCCCGATACCCCCGCCGAGGCCCCGTCAGGGCCGTCACCGGGTCTCGCGCGCGGGTCCCCCGCGGCCACGCCGAAGGGCGCGCCGGCGTTGGAGGCGGCGAGCGCGGCGGCGGTCGGGGCGGCGGGTTCGGGCATGAGCACTCCTCGAGCTTTTCGGGACAGCGGTCCTGACTCCACAGAACCATTTCCCCCGGTGGGACGCCTGGCACGCAAGCGTCCTCGATCACGGGCCGGAGGTCGAGTCCCACCGGATGCCTCACCTCGCCTGCTGACACCGGGCGCGGCGGCGCCTACGATGACACGCGTGATCGCCAGCAGCCCGGCCTCTCCGGCCGCCGCCGTCGCCGCGCCGTCCGGCGCCGCCGCGTTCCGCTGCGATTCCTGTTGCCGCTGTCGCCGCTCCTGAGCGCCGGCCGGCCCCCTCCTTCCGCCGAACGCGGAGACCGACGCTCCCCGCGCCGGCTCCCGAACGCCCGCCGCCTCCGGCGGGCCCGGCTCCCCGGCGCGTCGCACGGTCACCCGACCCTCTGTGGCCCGACTCGCCGTCGGAGAAAGCAGGTCCCATGCCCCACCCCGACTCCGCCCGACCGCAGGACGAGATCGCGTACGACCGGGGACGCCTCGGTCAGTGGCTCGACGGCGACGCCAGAGCCGACGGGGTCTCCCGGCGCGGCATGCTGGCGCTGCTGGCCGCGGTCCCGGCGGCCGGTCTCGTCGCCGGGACACCGCGCCCGGCCGTGGCCGCCCCCACCGCGGCCACGGCCGGCGCCGTCGTGGCGCCCGTGTCCGGCACCACCGTCAAACCGCTCCCCGAGGAGTGGTTCCGGGTGCTCGGCACCAACGCCGAGACCCGCTGGGAAGCGCTGCGCGGCACGGGCTACCACACCCCGTCCGAGCGGTTCTTCGTCCGCAACCACACCTCCACCCCCGTCATCGACGCAGCCGGCTGGCGTCTGCGGCTGTGGGGCAGCGGCCTGCGGGGCTCGCCGGCGCCGGAGCGCGCGGTCGAGTTCAGCCTTCCCGAACTGCGCCGGATGCCCGCCGTGACCCGTTCCGCGTTCCTGGAGTGCGCGGGCAACGGGCGCAGCCACTACGCCTCCCAGCAGGGCCAGGAGGTGTCGGGCACGGCCTGGACGCTCGGTGCGATCGGGATGGCCCGCTGGCGCGGCGTCAGGCTGTCGGAGGTGCTGCGCCGCGCCGGACTCACCCACCGGGCGGTCGATGTGATGCCGCGGGGTCTGGACGCGGAGTTCGTGAGCGGCGGCGAGAACCTGGGACGGGTACGGCGTCCGCTGCCGGTCGCGAAGGCGCTGCAGGACGTGATCCTCGCCTACGAGATGAACGGCGAACCGCTGCCGTACGACCACGGGTATCCCGTGCGGGTACTGGTGCCGTCCTGGATCGGCATCTCCTCCGTGAAGTGGGTGGGCGACATCGAGGTCTCGGCGACGCCGCTGTACTCGCCCTGGAACACCGACCTCTACCGGCTGTTCGGCGCCGCCCACCCCGAGGGCGGCGGCCCGCCGCTCGGCCGTCAGACCGTCAAGAGCGCGTTCGAGCTCGCTGCCGGGGCCCGTTTCCGCGCCGGGCGGACGCACCTGCTGCACGGCCGGTCCTGGACCGGGGCCGGCACGATCCGTGCCGTCGAGGTGAGCACCGACGGCGGCGGCAGCTGGCGGGCGGCCCGGCAGCTCGATGTCGCGCGGCCCGGCGGCTGGGTGCGCTGGAGTGTCCCCTGGCGCCCGCGGCGTACCGGCCCGGCCGAACTCCTCGCGCGTGCGGCCGATTCCACCGGGCGTGTCCAGCCGGCGGAGTCGGTGCACAACGATCAGGGGTACCTGTTCGACGCCGTGGTCAGGCACCCGGTGACCGTTCGCTGAGCGGCCGGTCCCCACGGGCCGCGGGGCGCGTGCGTCCCGCGGCTCGCCGCGCCACGGCGGTGGTGACGGCCGGCGGCGGCCGGTCAGGGGCTGGTGGCGAGCTGGGCCGCCGGGTGGGTGGCGAGGCTGCTGAGGGTGCGGGCCCGGCCCTCGCCGGTCAGGTCGTAGGGGACCACCATCATCTCGTCGGCCTGCCAGGTGGCGGCCAGTCGCTCGACGGCGGCGGCGACGGTGGCGGGGGAACCGTGGATGAGCTGGGCCTCCTCGATGTTCTGCCGCACCAGGTAGCGCTCGCGGGCCTCCGAGAGCGGGCCCGGCGTCGTCTCCCGCACCCGGGCAGCGGTGGTCTCGAAGGCGAGGCGCTCGGCCTCCTCGTCGGTCCGCGCGCACAGCACGCTCACCGAGGCGATGACGTAGGGCCGGTCGGGACCGTGCGGGCCGGGGGTGAACTCCGAGCGGTAGCGCGTCACGGCCGCCGGGCGGGACCTGGCGCCCAGGTGCCCCCCGAAGACGAACGGAAGGCCGCGCCCCGCGGCGGTGCGTCCGCCGTTCTCGGAGCTGCCGAGGACGAAGACCTGCGGCGGTGTGGGGGGCAGCGGGGAGAGCTTCAACGGGGCGAACGGGTGCCCCTCGGGCCATTCGTCGTGGAGGAAGGCGGCCAGTTCGTCGATCAGCTCGGGGAACTCGGCGCGGGACTGCGGGGAGCGGCGGAGCGCGCGGTCGAGGAGCGTCGCGTGGTCGTTGCCCCCGGTCGCGCGGCCGACGCCGAGGTCGATACGGCCGGCGTGCACGGTCTGGAGCACCGCGAACTGCTCCGCGATCACCAGGGGGGCGTGGTTGGTGAGCATGACCCCGCCGGAACCGATCCGGATGTGCTCGGTCACCGCCGCCAGATGCGCCATCAGGACGGCGGGGGCGCTCCCGGCGCAGCGCACGGAGTTGTGGTGCTCGGCCACCCAGAAGCGGCGGTATCCCGCCTGTTCGGCGGCCTGGGCGACGTGCACGACGTCCAGGAGGGTCTCCCGTGCGTTGCCGCCGGGAGGGACGATGGCGACATCGAGGACGGAGAGCGGGATCACGGTTGCCTCCAAGGGTGCGGGGGGCGGGGGTCAGGGCGTGACG
>NZ_BHZI01000431.1 GCF_004305975.1 Streptomyces otsuchiensis | reverse complement strand
GACGCGTTGAACCAGACGGTGGCCAGGGTCATGGCGTGGGCGACGACCCCACCGACACCCCCGCTTCGGCGCCGATCGACGCGACTTCGGCAACCGGCTCGGATGCTTCGGCAACGACCGGCCCGGCTTCGGGGACGCCCGGCGAGGGCCGTCGGGACACTTTGATGATCACGCTCTCCATCGTCGCGATCGTCGGCTCGGTCGCGGTCGGCCTGATCGGTTTCGTCATGAGCTACGACACCCTTCGGGGCGTTGCGGAAGACGACTGGGAGTTCGGCCCCGACCTCGCCAAGTGGTTCCCGATCGGCGTGGACGCCTCGATCCTCGCGTTCCTCGCGTTGGACCTCGTGCTCATCCGGCGCGGCGTGCCCTGGCCGCTCCTGCGGCTCGTCGCCCACGCCATGACCCTGGCCACCGTCTGGTTCAACGCGTCGGCGCACGGCTCCATCACCGAGGACACCACCCGCGCCGCCGCGCACGGCCTGATGCCGATTCTCTTCGTGGTCGGGATCGAGGCCGCGCGCCGCCTGGTGGTGCAGGCGGCGCGGCTGGAGACCGGGACCGCGATGGACCGGGTGCCGCTGCACCGCTGGCTCCTCGCCCCCTGGCCGACCGTCCGTCTCTACCGCCGGATGCGGCTGTGCGGCATCACCTCCTACCCGGAGATGATCGCCCGCGACCGGGACCTGATGGGCTACCGGCAGTGGCTGGCACGCAAGCACGGCGGCGACCTGAGAGCGGCCGACCCCGACGCGCTGCTGCCCATGGAGATGGCCCGGTACGGCATCAGCGTCGACCAGGCCCTCGCGCTGCCCGAGCGCCAGGAGCAGGCCGCCGCGGACCGGGCGACCGCCCGCCGCCGCCGACTCCTCGCGCTGGAGACCCAGCGGGAGGTCGACGCCATGCGCGCCAAGGCGGAGCAGGCCATCGCCGCCGGCGACCTGCGGGTCGCCCAGGCCGAGGCCGACGGGCGGGCCGCCGAGGCAGAGTCCGAGGCCGACGCCCGCGCCACCGCCGCGCAGCGCGCCGCGCAGCGGGAGCGGGACCTGGAGGAGACCGCCGCGATGCGGGAGGCCAAGGCCCGGCAGGCGGCGGCCGACGCGGCGGCGAAGGAGGCCGCGGCGAAGGAGGCCGAGGCCGAGCAGCGCCGCCTCCACGCCGCCCGGTCCGCGGCCGACGACCGGGCCCGCCTGGAGCGCGCGGCCGCCGATGAGGCCCTCGCCCGGAAGGAAAAGCAGCAGCACCTGACGGACATCGCCGAAGCCGACCTCCGGCGGGCCGAAGCCGAGGAGGCTGCGGCCGAAGCCCGGCTTCGGGCGAAAGAGATCGAGGTCGCGGCCCTCGAAGCGGAAGACCTCGCGCGGCTCGGCCAGTCCGAGCGGAAGGTCCGCAAGGTCGCTCGCCTGATCACCGCGGAGGCCGGCGGCAAGCCCGAGCTGCTGCCGCTCGCCCGTATCCGGGAGGTGCTGGCCGTCTCCAGTGACGGCACGGCCAGCACCTACCGCACGGAGGCTGCCGCCTACCTCGCGGCGCAGGCCCAGGAGCAGGCGCAGCACGCGGCCTGACGCCCCGTCCGGGTACCCACCGTCGCCCCCGAACCGCCGTCCGGCGGGTCGGGGGCGGCCACGGCCGCCCGGCCGAACAGATCGACAACCCCCCCTGGAGGACCCCGTGACTGACCACTCCCGGCCTGCGCGCCGCTGGACCAGTGAGCACCTGATGCAGCCGGGCGGCACCGGCATGTACGTGGCGCAGCAGCGTGAGCGGCTGCGGCAGATGGCGGATGAGATCCACGCGCTCCAGTCCGAGTACCGCTCGGACCTGGAGACGGTGGACATCGAGGGCGACCGGCCGCTGGAGGCGCGGGTGCGCGCCTACCTCGCGTCCCGGCCGCTGGCGCAGCTGGAGCGCGACCTGCGGCACGCCGTGAACCACATCAAGAGGTTGGAGACGGAGCACAAGAAGCGCTTCGAGGAATTGCCGAAGAAAAGGCGCCAAAAGGCGATCGAGAAAGACGAGAAGAAGGGCCGCAAGGCGATCTCCGGGCCGAAGGACGCGACCGCCCGGGACACGTCCCGCAGCCTCGCGGAATTCACCGGCGGAATCGTCCAGCAGCAGAAGAGCAAGAAGGACGACAGCGACGAGACCAGCGGGTTCTTCGACGCGCTGAAGAAGGGCGCCTGAGATGGGCATGAAGCCGGGTCAGCTCCGGTACTGGCAGGGCCGCCTGGCGGCGACGGCGACCAACGCCGACAGGGGGCGCGCGCTGTGGGACCTGGCACGCACGATCGCCGAGTCCGACCCCGCCAAGCGGGAGGCGCGGTGGGCGGACCTGGTCCGCCTGCTGCGCGCCTGGACCGAGGCGCAGCAGCAGTGACCACGACCGGCTCCCGCACTGGGGGCCGGTCACTCTACGTGCTCATCACGGGTCGTGCACGGCCGTGAATCGGGGTCCCACGTACGCGTATACGCGTACGCGTGTAGGGACCCCCGGGCCGTGCACGGCCCGTGATGACAGAAACGGAGGGCCGATGGCCGACGACGAGGGGGCGACGCTGCTGCGGCTGCGCGTCCCGGGCCCGGTGGGGGAGGACCCGCCGCCGGGCGTGGACGACATCCCGGAGCTGCGGGAGCTGTCGGCGCTGGAGCCGCCGGCCTCGATGGACGTGGAGCCCGCCGGGCCCGGCGCCGCCGGGCCGGCGCAGGAAGTCCGCGCCGACAGCGGAAATTCCGGAGCGAATGCAGAGGGTGGCGGGGAATCCCGCGCCGCTCTTTCCACGGTGATGCTCGCCGGTATCGCTATCGCGGCGGTGCGGGGGGCATTCAATGCGGTGTCCTATTTGAAAGCGAAAGCGGAGCACCGTCGCGCGGTGCGCGACAAAGCCGGAAAGGGAGGCCGGGACGGCGCGGACTGGTCACGTGCTGGGAAAGACCGGCGTATGCAGTCCGGCCCGGAATTCGGGGCGAAGAACCGCGGCGGCGGGGGCGCCGGGGTTCTTCGCCCCGAATTCCGGGCCGGACTGCATACGC
>NZ_BHZI01000430.1 GCF_004305975.1 Streptomyces otsuchiensis | reverse complement strand
GTTCGCGTCCGCTCAGCACCGCCCCGTCCGGCCGCCGGGGAGGCGGCCGGACGGGGCGGTGCTGAGCGGACGCGAACACCGGGAACCGGCCTGGGCGCGGCGCCGGCCGGAGTGGCACGGTGGGCGGCGGGGTACACGAGCGGAAGCTCCTCCGGCGCCGTTCCCGGCGCGGAGCGCGAGATGCGCGGAGGGGGTGCGGACGGGCGAGCAGGCACCGCCCGCGTCCACCGCATCTCGTCACCACGCCGGGCGACGGCTGCCGCACGTCCCGGGCACCGACGCTGTGGAGTGCCGTGCGCGGGACGTCGGCCGTATGCTCGCGGCGGCGCCCGCGCGCCGGGTCGCCCCCCGTGGACGATCCGGCGCCGGCTGTCCGGTGGTCGTACCGGTCTGCCGGTGGGCTCCGCCGCGCCGTGATCACGCCGCGTCCGCCGGGCCGCCGCCCGGCGCTGAGGACGATGCGATGCCCACAGCCACGGGACGGGCGTGATCAGAGGTATCAGTGTTGGTCACAGCTACCGACGGCAGACGTTACCGTCAGCCAGGGAGAGACAGTGACGCTCAATCGCCCTACACCCAAGCGGGGTTCGGCGCCCGGCCCGGCCGGCGCCGGCACCGCCGAAGCGCCCGACGGCCCGACGGGAGCCTCAGCGGCGGTGCCGCCCGGCGGCCGCGCCGAGCGGGCGCGTCGCGGGCCGGCCGAGACCGCGTTCGACGCGGTCGGCCGCCGGTACGTGCTGCGCGCCCGGGCGCTGGTGGTCTGCTGCTGCGCCGTGCTGGCGATGGCCGCGGCTCCGCAGGGGCGGACGGCGGAGACCGCGGTGGCGGCGGGCGCGGCGATCGGCTGGAGCGTGTGGCACCTGCGCTGGTCGGAGGCCGGCCGCGCCCCGCGATTCCTGCTCGCCGCCGACCTGCTGGTGATGGCCGCGCTGTGTCTGACGCAGGGGCTGACCGTCCCGCAGGAGCAGGGTCAGCACGGCCAGACATGGGTGCTGGTGGCGATCAGCGTGGTGGTGGTCTCCGTCCAGTTCACCCACCCGCCGCTGCCCGGCGCACTGGTGGCGGTGACGCTGGCCGCCGCCGACCTGACGGGCGTGATGCTGGCGCGTCCGGACACCTGGCCGGACACCGTGCCGCAGATCGCGTGGCTGCTGGTGCAGGCGGCCCTGGGGCGCGGGCTGCACGAGGTGGTGGTGCGGCGCTGCCGCGCGGAGGACGCTGCGTCGGCGGCCGCCGCCGGCGCGCGCAGCCGCCAGCAGCTGGCGTGGGCGCGGCGCCGCGCGGAGCAGGAGTACCTGGCGGTGCTGCACGACACCTGCTGCGCCACCCTGCTGGTCGCCTCGGCGCCCGGCGCCCGTCCCGACCCGGCGGTACTCCGTCGGCAGGCGGCCCGGGACGTGGCCCGGCTGGAGGCGCTGCGGACCGGCTCGGACACCGACGCCGGGGACCTCTCGGCCGCCGCGCCCGGCGGGGTGGAGCCGACGGAGCTGCTGACCGCTGAGCTGGCGCGCCACCCCGCGACGGTGGTCGCGCGGATGGAGCCGGGCATAGGGCGGGTACCGGCGGCCGTCGCCGCCGCGCTGCGCGGGGCGATGGCGGAGGCGCTGCGCAACGCGGAGCGGCACGCGGCGGCGCGCACCGTGCGGGTCAGCTGCGAGCGGGAGGACGGCCGGGTGGTGGTGCGCGTGGACGACGACGGGATCGGCTTCGACCCGGCGGCGGTCCCCGAACAGCGCTACGGGCTGGCCGGTTCGGTGGTGGGCCGGATGCGGCGGGTAGGCGGCCGGGCGGTGGTGCGCTCCCGTCCGGGCGGCCCGACCTCGGTGCGGCTGGAGTATCCGGCGGGGCGGGAGGAGGACCGTGACCGAGCCCGTGACTGAACCTGTGAGCGAGCCCGTGACTGAACCCGTGACTGATCCTTCGGCCGTCGCGGCCGGCCGCGGCACCACGACCGGGGCACCCGCCCGGTTCGGCGGCTACGGCATGCGGCTGGCCGGGCTCGGGACCCTGGCGGCGGTGCAGTTCGGCCTCGCGCTGCCGGGGATGCTGGCCGGGCTGGGCGACTACCGGCAGCCCTGGGTCCAGCTGGTGGCGTTCGGCGCGCTGACCGCGCTGCTGGCCGCCGAGTGCGTGTTCGAGCTGCGGCGGCGGCACCGCCCGCCGGGCTGGGCTGCGGCCGCGCTGGTGGTCGCGGTGGTGGCCTCGGCCGCCGCCACGTCGGGGCTCACGGACGGTTCCCAGTTCATGGGCGACGCGCACTGGAGCGCCCTGGTAGCGGGCTGGTACGTCGTGCTGTTGCTGCTGGACCGGCCGCTGCCGGTGGTCGCGGTGGCGCTCGGCGGCCAGCTGGCGCTGACGGCGGTACAGCTGCTCGCGGCCGGGGTGCCGGACCGGGTCGCGCTCGCCGGGATGGCGACCAGCGTGCTGGTGGTGTGCACCTTCCAGCTCGGGGTGGCCGCCATCGCGCGGCAGTTGCGGGCCCAGGCGGCCGCGGTGCAGCGGGCGCGCCGGCAGGAGGACCGCATCCGCACCGGCACCCTGCTGGCCGACCAGCTGCACACCGACGGACTGGCCCGCTACCGCGAGCTGTCCGCGACGGCCCTGCCACTGCTGGGCGGGCTGGCCGACGGCAGCCTGGACCCGGCGGACCCCGGCGTCCGTCACGGCTGCGCGGTGGAGGCGTCGCGGCTGCGGCGGCTGTTCGCCGAACACGACGAGACGACCGACCCGCTCGTCCACGAGTTGCGGGCCTGCCTGGATCTCGCGGAACGCAACGGCGTCTCGGTCCAGTTCGCCGTGCGCGGCGAGCCGGTGGCCCTGCCCCCGCGGGTGCGGCGGGCGCTGACCGAGCCCGCCCTGGTGGCGCTGGCCGGGGCGCGGCACACGGCGCGGGCGACGGTGGTGCGCGACCGGGGGCGGGTGCGGATCGGGGTCGTCACCCTGCTCGCAGACGACGCGGACCCCGCCGCCGCGGAACCCGCCGCCACGGACCGGGCCGCCCCGCACGCGGTGGGCACGGACGCGGCGGGCACGGACGCGG
>NZ_BHZI01000429.1 GCF_004305975.1 Streptomyces otsuchiensis | reverse complement strand
GTCCGGGGGGTCGGTCGGGGTGACGCCGTTCATCGCACAGCCTCGAAGGTCAGCCGGACATTGTCGATCAGGCGGGTGGTGCCGACGCGTGCCGCGACGGCGAGAACGGCCTCGCCCCGGTGACCGGGCCCGTCGCCGGCGGGCTCGTCCGCGCCGGTGCCGGGGATCTCCTCGAAGGTCTCCGGGTCGACCAGCGCCAGGTAGTCGGTGCGCAGCGGCGGGTCGAGGCGGGCGGCGTCCTCCAGTACGGCCCGCGCGGCGGCGACCGCCGAGGCCGGGGAGGCGAGCGCTCCCGCGCCCCGGGCCAGCGCGTGGGCGTCGGCGGAGGCGCGCTCCTCGTGGAGCGCCGCCAGCGCGGCGGCGCGTTCGGGGGAGGCGGGGGCGGCCAGCGCGCGGTCGCGGAGGACGGCCTCGGCGGCGAGCCGGTCACGCGCCGCGAACAGGGCGCGGGAGAGCGCCAGCGCGGTGGTGCGTTCGGACGGCGAGAGGTAGCGGTTGCGGCTGGAGCGGGCCAGCCCGTCCTCCTCGCGGACGGTCTCCACGCCGGCGATCTCCACCGGGAAGTCCAGGTCGCGCGCCATGCGGCGGATCAGCGCCAGCTGCTGGGCGTCCTTCTCACCGAACAGCGCCACGTCCGGCGCGGTGAGGTGGAGCAGCTTCGCGACGACGGTGAGCATCCCGTCGAAGTGACCGGGGCGGTGGGCGCCCTCCAGCCTCTCCCCCATCACCCCGGCGGACACGGTCACCAGCGGACTGCCGTCGGGATAGACCACCGCGCCGTCCGGGGCGAACACCAGGTCGGCGCCGGCCCGGGCGGCGATCCGCAGATCCTCGGGCAGGGTGCGCGGATAGCGCTCGAAGTCCTCGCCGGGGCCGAACTGGAGCGGGTTGACGAAGACGGTGACGACGACCTGGCCCTCCGCGCCCACCCGGCGCCGGGCGGCGCGGACGAGGGCGGCGTGGCCCTCGTGCAGCGCGCCCATGGTCATCACCACGGCGCGCGGGGTGCCGGGGCGGCGGGCGGCGGCCAGTTCGGCGGCGGTGTGGACGGCTCGCGGGCCGGTCGCGGGCCGCGGGCCGGTGCCGTGCGGCACGGCGGTCTCGTGCAGCGGGTCGGTCATGCGCCGTCCTCCGTGTCCGCCTGGCCGCCGGGGCGCGGCCCGGGGCGTTCCCCGGCCAGGGCCTCCAGCAGCCGTTCGGCCTGCTCGGGGCGGAGCAGGCCGTGGTCCAGCGCGCGGTCGGCGGTGGTGCGGGCCATCGCCAGGTAGCCGGGGAGGGTGCCGGGCGCGTGGTCGCGCAGCTGGGCGACGTGCTCCGCGACGGTCCCGGCGTCGCCGCGGGCGACGGGGCCGGTCAGGGCTGCGTCGCCGGAGCGCAGCGCGTTGTCGAGGGCGGCTCCGAGCAGCGGGCCCAGCATCCGGTCGGGGGCGGTGACGCCCGCGTCGCGCAGCACCTCCATGGACTGCGCCACCAGGGTGACGAGGTGGTTGGCGCCCAGCGCCAGGGCCGCGTGGTAGAGCGGCCGGGCGGACTCCTCGATCCACTCCGGCTCGCCGCCCATCTCGATGACCAGCGCGCCGGCCGCCATCCGCAGTTCCTCGGGAGCGGTGACACCGAAGGAGCAGCCGGCCAGGCGCTGCACGTCGACCTCGGTGCCGGTGAAGGTCATGACCGGGTGGAGCGCCAGCGGCAGCGCGCCCGCGCGGCGCGCGGGGTCCAGGACGGCGGTGCCGTAGCGGCCGGAGGTGTGCGCCAGCAGCTGGCCGGGGCGGACGGCGCCGGTGCGCGCGAGGCCGGTCACCAGGTCGGGCAGCGCGTCGTCGGGGACGGTCAGCAGCACCAGGTCGGCACGGGCCAGGACTTCGGCCGGATCGACGATCGCGACGCCGGGCAGCAGCGCGGCGGCGCGCCGCCGGGAGCTGTCGGAGACGGCCGAGGCGGCGACGGGCCGGTGTCCTGCCAGGGCCAGCGCGGCGGCGAGCGCCGGGCCGACCCGGCCGGAGCCGACGACGCCCACGGTGAGCCGGGCCGGGCGGTCGCCGGCGCGGCCCGGCAGGTCTGCTGGGGGTGGTTCGTTCACGGCGCCTTCCGTTCCAGTCCGTCGATCGGTACCGGACGATTGCCGCCATGCTACGGGCCACCCCGTCGCCGCCCGGCCGGGGGCGGGGTGGCGTCCCGGGCGCGGTGGTGCGCGGCGGCGTGGGGTGGTGCGTCGTGGTGCGCGGTGGTGGTGCGGGCGCTGTGCGGTGGTGGTGCGGGCGCTGTGCGGTGGTGCGTTCCGTCCCCGACGGTCAGGCGCCGCGCGCCTGCACCAGGCCGGTCTCGTAGGCGAGGACGACGGCCTGCACCCGGTCGCGGAGCTGGAGCTTGGCCAGGATGCGGCCCACATGGGTCTTGACGGTCGCCTCGGAGACGAACAGCTCCGCGGCGATCTCGCTGTTCGACATGCCCTGGGCGATCAGCACCAGGACCTCACGCTCCCGGTCGGTGAGCTGCGCCAGTTCAGGGTGGTCCGCGCTCTGCGTGGCGGGCAGCAGCGTGGAGAAGCGGTCCAGCAGCCGGCGGGTGGTGGAGGGGGCCACCACCGCGTCGCCGCTGTGCACGGAGCGGATCGCGGCGAGCAGCTCGTCCGGCGGCACGTCCTTGAGCATGAAGCCGGAGGCACCGGCCTTCAGGCCGGTGAAGGCGTACTCGTCGAGGTCGAAGGTGGTCAGGATCAGCACCTTGGGGTCGCCGGGCCCGCCCTCGCCGTCGCGGCAGATGCGCCCGGTGGTCTCGACGCCGTCCAGACGCGGCATCCGCACGTCCATCAGGACGACGTCTACCGGGGTCGAGCGCAGCACCTCCAGCGCCTCCACGCCGTCGCCGGCCTCCGCGACGACCTCCATGTCCGGCTGCGCGGCGAGCACCATCTTGAAGCCGGTGCGGAGCAGGACCTGGTCATCGACGAGCATCACGCGGATCGACATGGGGCGGTGTCTCCTTGGGACGGTGCCGTACGCCGGTCGGCGGGCGGCGGTGGTGCGGGCGGTACCCGGGGGCGTGACGGGGTTCTTCCGGTCAGTCCGGCGG
>NZ_BHZI01000428.1 GCF_004305975.1 Streptomyces otsuchiensis | reverse complement strand
TGTTCGCTGCTCCGGCGCTGACGCCCGGGTGGACGGGGTGGGGGCGGGAGTCGAGGGCGAGCAGCGAGATCACCCCGGACAGCGGCTGCTGCCCGGACTGTTCCCCGGGCAGCTCGGCGGTCACATGGGCCGTGCCGCCGGCCTGGTGCACCAGCGTGGCGAGCCGGCCGGCCAGTTCCTGCTGCTCCTCCTGGGCGACGATCGCCCAGGTGCCGGTCAGCGTGGGCCGGGCGGGCCCGGTGAGGGGCGTGTGCTTCCACTCCACCCGGTAGCGCCAGCCGTCCACGGTGGACCGGTCGTGGGAGCGCCGCCGCCATGCCGCGAGCGCGGGCAGTGCGGGGGCGAGGGCGTCGGTGCCCAGGGACTCGGCGAGCGCATCGGCGTCTCCGCCCTCCACCGCTGCCCAGAAGCTGCTCTCCTCGGCCGTGGCGCCCTGGGCGGGGCCGGCCGCCTCCTCGGGGAGGGGCTCCCACCAGTAGCGGTCCCGCTGGAAGGGGTAGGTGGGCAGGTCGACGGCGCTGCCACGGGAGGCCCAGGAGGGGTCGACACCCCGGACGAACGCTTCGGCGAGCGAGACGGAGGCCCGTTCGAGCCCGCCCTCCTCGCGGCGCAGCGAGGCCAGCAGCACGGGGTCGGGGGCACCGGCGTCCTCCGCGACCTCCTGTACGGCTCCGGCGAGCGCCGGGTGGGGGCTGCACTCGATGAAGACGCCGAATCCGTCGGCGAGCAGTGCGCGGGTCGCCGGGGCGAACTGCACGGTCTGCCGCATGTTGCGGTACCAGTACCCGGCGTCCAGCTCGGTGGTGTCGAGCAGGCCGCCGGTGACCGTGGAGTAGAAGGGGATGCGGGAGGCACGGGGCCTGACCGGCGCCAGCACCGCGAGCGCCTCCTCGCGCAGCGGTTCGACGACGGCCGAGTGCGCCGCGCCCTTGATGCGCAGCTTGCGGCACCGTACGCCCTCGGCCTCCAGCTCGGCGAGGAACTCGTCCAGCGGCGCCTCGTCACCCGCGACGGAGACGGACGACACGCCGTTGACAGCGGCGATGCTGAGCGCGTCGCCCCAGCGTTCCAGCCGTGCCGGCACCTCGTGTGCGGGCAGCGAGACCGAGGCGACCGCCCCCTGGCCGACGACCCGGGACAGCAGGCGGCTGCGGTGGGTGACGACGCGCGCGGCGTCCTCCAGAGAGAGCGCGCCGGCGAGGTGGGCGGCGGCGATCTCGCCCTGCGAGTGGCCGATCACCGCGTCCGGCTCGACGCCGTGCTCGCGCCACAGCTCGGCGAGGGCCACCATCGTCGCGAACAGCACGGGCTGGATGACGTCGGCCCGTTCCATGTTCCCGGCGCCGGGCAGGCCGCGCAGGGTGTCCTCGACCGACCAGTCGAGATGCTCCTCCAGTGCCCGCGCACAGGTCCGCAGCGTGTTCCGGAAGGTCGCGGACTCCTCCAGCAGCCGGTCGGCCATGCCGAGCCACTGCGAGCCCTGGCCGGGAAAGACGAACACCACCCGGCCGGTCCGCCCCGCTGTACCCGTCACCAGTCCGGGCGTGGGGGCGCCCTCGGCGAACGCGGTCAGCTGCGCGTGGTGGTCCGGGCCGAGGAGGACGGCGCGGTGCTCGAAACGGGAGCGGTCGGCGGCCAGGGAGTGGGCCACGTCGTGGCCGGCGAGCGCGGGGTGGGCGTCGAGGTGGTCGGCGAGCCGCCGCGCCTGGGCTCGCAGGGCGGTGGGGGTACGGGCGGAGAGCAGCCAGGGCAGTTCGGCCTCGGGGCCGGTGGCGGTGGCGGTCCCGGACTCACCCCGGCCCGCGTCGGTCCCGGACTCCTCCGGCGCCGGCTCGGGGAGGGCCTGCTCAAGGATGGTGTGGGCGTTGGTCCCGCTCATGCCGAACGACGAGACGGCGGCGCGGCGCGGACGCCCCGCGTCCGCCCACTCCACCTGCCCGGTCAGCAGCCGGACGCCGCTGCCGTCCCAGTCGACGTGCCGGGTGGGCTCGGTGATGTGCAGGGAGCGCGGCAGCACGCCGTGGCGCAGGGCCATGACCATCTTGATGATCCCGGCGACGCCGGCGGCCGACTGGGTGTGCCCGATGTTGGACTTCAGCGAGCCCAGCCACAGCGGCGCCTCCTCGTCGCGCCCGCGCCCGTAGGTGGCCATCAGGGCCTGTACCTCGATGGGGTCGCCGAGTTCCGTGCCGGTGCCGTGCGCCTCGACCGCGTCCACGTCGGCGGTGTCCAGCCCCGCGTCGGCGAGCGCCGCCCGGATGACCCGCTGCTGGGCGGGGCCGTGGGGGGCGGTGAGACCGTTGGACGCGCCGTCCTGGTTGACCGCGCTGCCGCGCACCACGGCCAGCACCCGGTGCCCGTTGCGGCGCGCGTCGGAGAGCCGCTCGACCAGGAGCATCCCGACGCCCTCGCCCCAGCCGGTGCCTTCGGCATCGGAGGAGAAGGCGCGGCAACGGCCGCTGGGCGCGAGCGCGCCGCCCTGGGCGGCGTCGGTGAAGATGCCCGGTACCGACATGACGGTGGCGCCGCCGGCCAGTGCCATCGAGCACTCTCCGCGCCGCAGGGCTCCGATGGCCAGGTGCAGCGCCACCAGCGACGACGAACAGGCGGTGTCAACGGTCACCGCGGGCCCTTCGAGCCCGAAGGTGTAGGCCAGCCGGCCGGAGATGACGCTCGTCGCGGTGCCGGTGAGGACGTGCGGGCGGGAGCCGTCGGGCACGTCGAACCGGCCGAGGCCGTATCCGGACGTGGCGGTGCCGACGTACACGCCGGTGGAACTGGCGCGCAGCTCCGCCGGATCGACGCCGGCCCGCTCGAAGGCCTCCCAGGAGGTCTCCAGCAGCAGCCGCTGCTGCGGGTCCATCGCCAGCGCCTCACGGGGCGAGATGCCGAAGAACGCCGGGTCGAACTCGCCGGCGTCGTGGAGGAAGCCGCCCTCGAACGTACGCCGGCCGTCGGTCTCCGCGGCCTCGCCGTAGATCTGGGCGAGGTCCCAGGCCCGGTCGGTGGGGAAGTCGCCGACGGCGTCGGTCTCGTCGGCGAGGAGTCGCCACAGCGCCTCGGGTGAGTCGGCGCCGCCGGGGAAGCGGCAGGCCATGCCGACGATCGCGATGGGGTCGCCGGAGGTCTCCGCACGGGTGGTGGCGGGCTGGGCGGGTACGGG
>NZ_BHZI01000427.1 GCF_004305975.1 Streptomyces otsuchiensis | reverse complement strand
GTGGTTCGCCTCGTTTCCCCGCTGTGCGCGGGGGTGTTCCACGGGCGGCAGCTTGCGGGCCTGTGTGAGGCACGTGTTCCCCGCGTATGCGGGGGTTGGCCGGGAGGGTTGGGCCGAGGGGCGCGGCGCCGTCCTCAGAAGGCGAAGGCGCGGGTGGTGTTGGCGGCGATGTGGGTGGCGAGGGTGTTCTCGTCGGTGCCGCGTACTTCGGCCATCGCGCGCAGGGTGTGCGGGATCAGGTAGGGCGCGTTGGGTCGGCCTCGGTAGGGGGCCGGGGTGAGGAAAGGGGCGTCGGTCTCGACGAGCAGCAGGTGGTCGGGGGCGGCGGTGAGGGCGTCGCGCAGCGGCTGGGCGCTCTTGAAGGTGACGTTGCCGGCGAAGGACATGTAGTAGCCGTGTGCGGCGCAGTGTCGCGCCATGTCGGCGTCGCCGGAGAAGCAGTGGAAGACGGTGCGTTCGGGGGCGCCTTCCTCGTCCAGGATGCGCAGCACGTCCTCGTGGGCGTCGCGGTCGTGGATGACGAGCGCCTTGTCGAGTTCCTTGGCGAGGGCGATGTGGTGGCGGAAGGACCGCTGCTGTGCCGCGCGGCCGTCGTCGCCGGTTCGGAAGTGGTCAAGGCCGGTCTCGCCGATGGCGCGTACCTCGGGGTGGGCGGCGAGACGGGTGATCTCGGCCAGGGCGGCGTCGAGTGCCGCCGGGCCGCCTTCGGCTTCGAGGCGCGGCGCCTCGTTGGGGTGGAGGGCGACGGCGGCGGAGACGGTGGGGTGTTCCTCGGCGATGGCGACGGCCCAGCCTGCGCGTTCGACGTCGCAGCCGATCTGGACGACGCGGGTCACGCCGACGGCGGCGGCCTTGGCGAGGGCTTCGGCGACGGTGGTGTCCTGCATGTCGAGGTGGGTGTGCGAGTCCGTCACCGGCACGGCGAGCGGCGGGGGCGGCGGCGGGATCTCGGCGCGGGCGGCCTGCGCGGCCTTCGACATGGGCATGTGCCGATCCTAGGACGGGACGAACGGTGGGACCGCCGGTGGGCCGCCGGGAGCGTGGCGCGACTCCATGGCGTGGCGCCACGAAATCGCGGCGGCGCGAAGGCGGGGGCGGCGCGACCGGGCTCGCCGCGACTCGGTTGTCAGTGGTGTCCGCGAGAATCCGGGCATCCGCGTCGGGAGGTCCGGGGCGGTGGGTGCGTGTTCACGGAGGACGGGTTCGATCATGGCGATCACCAACGAGCGGGCAGCGGGCCGCGCGTTTCTGGAACTGCTCTACCAGGACGATCACTTCCCCGATCATCTGCTGGACAAGGGGAAGGCGATCCTGGTGCGGCTGTGCGAGCGGATCGAGGCGGAGTCCCCCGCGGACCTTCCGGCGCTGTACGCGCTGACGCAGCCGGCCACGGAGGAGTTCAACCAGTTGCAGGAGGAGTTCTACGCGGCGGGGAGCGAGTTCGAGACGGTCGCGCGTGAGGAGATAGCGGAGGACTTCTGGTTCGTCGCGGGCGCCTACGGCTTCGTCGATGCCGACATCGAGGAGCTGGTGGCGAACCGCGACTGGTGAGGCTCTGCCCGGCATAGGCCGGGCGGACGCCCAAGCCCGGCGCGAGGTGCGCGTTCAGTGACGGCGGGCGTGGGCCCGCCACCAGGTGGCGCGTGCGCCCTCCGGTTCGGGGTGTTCCCCGGCCGATGGCTGCCGTCCCGTGGGCTGGCCGTCCTCAAGGTCTGCCTTCTCCCGCTCGGGCAGGTCGTGGCCGAGGGGGCGGGTGTGCCCGGAGGTGTGCGCGTCGAGTCCGCCGTGTTCCGGGTGCTCGGCCTGCCCCCGGTGCCCGCCGTGCACCTCGTGCCTGCGCCGCCGCACCGCCGGTTCGACGGCGCTGACGCGCGCCGCCTCGATCGCGCTGACCGTGCCCGCCCGCATCACGCGGATGCGGTGCGCGCCGCAGTTGAGGCAGGTCAACCGGGCCAGAGGGGAGGAGACTCGCTCACGGCCGGTGAAGTACAGGACGTAGGGATCTCCGTGCTCGTCGAGATGGTGCTCGATCGTGTACGTCTGCTCCCAGCCACGCCCGCAGTTGAAGCAGACGAAGGAATAGGACTCCGAAACGGTCTCCCGTGATTCATCCCTCATGGCGGCACCTGCGCTCGTCGATACATTCATCGGTCGACGCACGGCGCACCGCGCGCCCTATCCCCCAGTATGCGGCGATTTCTTGGCGGCGACCACCGCGTCGAAGACCTCACGTTTGGGGACGCCCGCCTCCTTGGCCACCTCGGCGATGGCGGCCTTGCGGTGCTCCCCCGCCTCCTCGCGCACGGCGACCCGGCGCACCAGCTCGGCCTCGTCCGGCCGCTCCCCGCCCACCGGTGCGCCCTCGACGACGACGGTGATCTCGCCGCGCACGCCGGCCTCCGCCCAGTCGGCCAGCTCGGCGAGGGTGCCACGCTTGACCTCCTCGTACGTCTTGGTCAGCTCCCGGCAGACGGCGGCGCGGCGGTCGGCGCCGAACGCCTCGGCCATCGCGGTCAGTGCGGCGGCAAGCCGGTGCGGCGCCTCGAAGTACACCTGTGTGCGGGGCTCGGCCGCCGCGTCCCGCAGCCGTGCGGCCCGCTCACCGCCCTTACGCGGCAGGAATCCCTCGAAGCAGAAGCGGTCCACCGGCAGGCCGGAGAGGGCCAGCGCGGTGAGGACCGCCGACGGTCCCGGCACCGCGGTGACCCGCACTCCTTGCTCGACGGCGGCCGCGACCAGCCGGTAGCCGGGGTCGGAGACGGACGGCATCCCGGCGTCGGTGACCAGCAGCACCCGGGCGCCGTCGGCCAGCTCCCCGGCCAGTTCGGGGGTGCGTTCGGCCTCGTTGCCCTCGAAGTACGACACGACGCGCCCGGTGGTCCGCACGCCAAGGGACTGGGTGAGGCGGCGCAGCCGCCGGGTGTCCTCGGCGGCGACGACGTCGGCGGTCTCCAGCTCGGCGGCGAGGCGCGGCGGGGCGTCGGCCGGGTCGCCGATGGGCGTTCCGGCCAGGACGAGCAGGCCGCTCCCGGGTTCGTCGTGCGGGTGGTCGGCTCGGGGTGTCGTGGCAGTCACCGGGCCATCCTCGCAGGGACCGGACGGCGCGGATGCCAAGATGTCGTCGTGGAAGCCGCCACCCCAGCCACCCCAGCCAGCCGCCCCGCGCACCAC
>NZ_BHZI01000426.1 GCF_004305975.1 Streptomyces otsuchiensis | reverse complement strand
GGACGACGTCTTCCTGCGGCTCACCGGCCGCGCCGTCCGGTGCGTCGGCGGCGCGGCCGGTGAGCCGCAGGAAGACGTCGTCCAGGGTGGGGCGGCGCAGCCCGAGGTCGGTGACGGTCAGGCCGTCCGCGCGCAGGGCGCCCGCGACCTCGGTCAGCGCCGCGACCCCGTCGGTGACCGGGGCGTGCACGCGCAGCTCCGCCGTGTCGGCCTGCGGTTCCACTCCCCCGCTGACGCGCGCGAGCAGCCGGACGGCGGCCGGGAGGTCGGCCGGGTCCTGGAGCACGATCTCAAGGCGGTCGCCGCCGACGGCTCGCTTGAGGGCGGCCGGCGTGTCCTCCGTCACGTTGCGGCCGTGGTCGATGAGGGCGATGCGGTCCGAGAGCCTGTCGGCCTCGTCGAGGTAGTGGGTGGTGAGCAGCACGGTGGTACCGGCGGCCGCCAGGGCCCGGACCGCGTCCCAGACCTCGGTGCGTCCGCGTGGGTCGAGGCCGGTGGTCGGCTCGTCGAGGAACAGCACCTCGGGGGCGAGGATCATGCCGGCGGCGAGGTCCAGCCGCCGCCGCATGCCGCCGCTGAAACCGCCCGGCGGCCGGTGCGCGGCGTCCGTCAGCCCGAATCTCTCCAGCAGTTCGTCGGCGCGCGCCCGGGCCGCGCGCCGGTCGAGGTGGAACAGCCTGCCGAACATCTCCAGGTTCTGGCGGGCGGTCAGGACGTCGTCCACAGCGACGTTCTGACCGGTCATCCCGATCCGGCGGCGCACCCCGCGCGGGTCGGCGGTGACGCTCCGGCCGCCGACCACGGCGCGGCCGGAGTCCGGCCGGGTCAGCGTGGCGAGGATGCGGACGGTGGTGGTCTTGCCGGCGCCGTTGGGCCCGAGCAGGCCCAGTACGGTGCCGCGCCGGACGTGCAGGTCCAGACCGTCCACCGCGACCTTGTCGCCGTAGCGCTTGCGCAGCCCCTCCACCTCGACCGAGTACGTGGACACGCCCATGTTCACTCCCCCACGTCCGTCCGGCGGGCAGCCCCGACCGGCACTGAGTACAGCGTACCCAGCATTGCGTACGACGTACCCACATGTCCAGGCGTACGACGTACGCACTCGGGGCAGGGCCTAGGATTGCGCCACGATGACCACAGCGGACGGGCCCCGATGAGCACGGCGCACAGCGGCAGCGGCGACGTCAGCCGCAGCATGGAACTGCTCTGGCGCGGCAAGGAGCCGACCGGCCGCGGGCCGCGCCCCGGCCTGTCCCTGGAGGGAATCGTCGCCGCCGCCGTCACCCTCGCGGACCGCGAAGGGCTGGAGGCGCTCTCGATGCGGAAGGTCGCCGCCGAACTCGGCGTCGGCACCATGTCGCTCTACCGCTACGTGCCCGGCAAGGGCGAGCTGCTGGACCTCATGCTCGACCACGTCGTCGGCACCGGCGACGAGCACGCGGTCCACCTCGACGGCCTGGCCTGGCGTGAGGGACTGGAGGCGGTCGCCGAGGGCACCTGGGAGCTGTACACCGCGCACCCCTGGCTGCTCCAGGTCAACCAGTCCCGGCCGGTGCTCGGCCCGGGTGCGATGGCCTCCCTGGACCACACCCTGCGGCTGCTGGACGGCCTCGGGCTCACCACCCGGGAACGCGTCGGCATGATCCTGACCGTCGAGCACTTCGTCGCGGGCTCGGCCCGCACCCACGTGCTCCAGCAGCGGGTGGCGGAGGAGACCGGGGTCAGCGATGAGGAATTCTGGGCCGCCCAGGCACCGGCCATGGAGACCGCCATGGCCAGCGGTGCCTTTCCGCAGGTCGCGGGGCTGGACGAGCAGGCGTTCGCGATCGGCGGCCTGGAGATGATGCGGTTCGGCCTCGGCCCCCTGCTGGACGGGCTCGCCGGGATCGTGGCCGCCGCGGCGGACCGTCCGCAGCCGCCGCAGGCCGCTCCCGGGTGCGACTGAACACCCGTCGCGCCGTTCAGTCGCCCTTCTTCCGCCCCGACCTGCCGAAGGCGCCGAACGCCACCATCAGGGCCAGTCCGACCGCGACGTACAGCAGCAGCCCGTTGCCCTCGTCCGCGTCGGCCTCGCCGGAGCCCGAACCGTCGGCGGCCCCGTCTCCCTCGCCGTCGCCCTCCTCGGCGCGGTCCCGGGCGAGCACGTCGTCCGGGAGGTACTCACCCTCCAGTTCCACCGGCTTGACCAGGGATTTCTCGCCCTCCGAGCCGAACATCAGGGTGCGGCCGTCCGGGGTGAAGGTCACCGACTCGCCCTGCGGCTGGATCGGGACCCGCACCAGGCCGATCGGCTCGGGTGAACCGTCCTCCCAGCGGAACATCTCCGCGCCGAAGTAGCCGCGCAGCAGCAGCCGCGAGCCGTCGGGCGAGAAGGCGCCGTCGGTGACCCACAGGTCGGTGTCGTAGATCCGCGTGAAGGTGTTGACGCCCTCGGTGGTCAACTGCTCGGGCTGGGCGTAGACCGCGCCGCTGCCGTCGCGCTTCTTGCTGGCGAGGTGGACCAGCCCGGTGACGGGGTCGACCATCAACGCCTCGGCGTCGCGCGGGCCGTCGTCGTACTGAACGGTGTACACGGTGGGGGTCAGCGCGGTGTCCGTCAGCTCGGCCGGCTCGGCGAAGCGGTAGATCCAGACATGCGGCCAGCCGCCGTCGAAGTTGTCCCCGATGTCGCCGACCCACAGGTCACCGTCGGGACCGAGGTGGATGGCCTCGACGTCCCGGAACTCGACGCCCTGGAGGGTGATGGTGGCTACGGTCTGCCCGGTGGAGCTGTCGACGCCGTAGATCTCGGGAGCGTAGTCGCTGTCGTTGTGCGTCCAGTAGACGCCCGGGTGACGGTGACTGGCCTGGAGGCCGCTGGACTCGGTGATCCGGGGGTCCTCCAGGACGAACTCCTCCGGCACCTCGGCTCCCGCCGCCACGGCCGGCGTGGCCCGGGCGAGGGGCAGCACGGTGATCGCGAGGACGGCCAGCGTCGCGGCGAGCCGCCGCGGGCTCCGGCGCTGCGGACTCCAGGTCAGACCCATGGCCCCAGCCTGCCATCCGGGCGCGTGATCGCGGCGGGTGGCCCGGTGAACCGGCCGGGGCCGGCGGCCGGCGGGCGGGAGTGCACGCGGTGCCTCCTTGCTGTGTGCGGGGATGCGGGAGTCGGGGGAGGGGGAGGGGGAGCGGGAAGAGGAGGAAGA
>NZ_BHZI01000425.1 GCF_004305975.1 Streptomyces otsuchiensis | reverse complement strand
GGTGGGTGCCAGCAGTGCGGCGGCGGTGCCGACCGCGACGGCGGACCGGGGCAGCAGGGCCGCCTCGGCCAGCACCTCGCGGGCCCGGGTGTGGCTCTGCGGGTCGGTGATGACGACGCCGTCGACCAGTTCGGGACGCGCGGCCAGGACGGCGGCGTGGTCCGCCGGGTCGACGGCCTGGGCGAGGTAGCGCCAGCCGGGCAGTGCCGGGATGCCGTGCTCGCCGAGGAACTCCACCGTCGTCAGCACGTCCGGGCCGGCCGGGAGCAGGCCGCCGTCTCCCAGTGCGCCGAGGATGCGGTTGTCGTCGGCCGCGGCGGTGCGCAGCTCGAACAGGCTGCGTTCCGCGTCGCTGACCGTCGTCTCCAGCAGCCCGCCGAGTTCGTCGGCGTGTTCGTCCAGCTGCTCGGCGGTGAGCGGGTCGCCCGT
The DNA here is from genome assembly GCF_004305975.1 of Streptomyces otsuchiensis. Lineage (GTDB taxonomy): Bacteria > Actinomycetota > Actinomycetes > Streptomycetales > Streptomycetaceae > Streptomyces > Streptomyces otsuchiensis. The sequence continues at coordinate 2,870 of NZ_BHZI01000425.1, read as the reverse complement.
GGCGAGCCCCAGCAGCTCGGCCAGGCGTTCCTCGCGGCCGAGGGCTGTCGCGGTGTCGCGCTCGGCGGCGTGGGCGGCCCGCGCGGCTCGGGCGGCGTCGGCGGCCCGGGCGGATGCCAGCTGGGCGCGGGCGTGACGGTCGGCTGCCTGCCGGGTGTGGGTGGTCGCGGCGGTGGCCGCGTCGCGGGCGCGTTCGGCGGCCTCGGCGGCGCTCTCCTCGGCGGCACCGGCCTCCAGGGCGGCGCGGGCCGGGTCGGTGCCCGGTCCGGCGTCCTCCAGCCAGCCGGCGCGGACCGCCTCGGCGGTCTCCTGGGAGACCTCTTCCATGCGCTGCCGGAGATGGTCGCTCTCGCTGCGGGCGCGCTGGGCGGAGGTCGCCGCCTCGGTGGCCTCCCGGCGGGCGGTGTCGCTCTCGGCCTGGAGCGCGGCGGAACGCTCCTCCTGCTCGGTGGCGGTCTGTTCGGCGCCTCCGGCGGCGGACTCCAGCGCGCGGGCGAGCGCGGCGGCGGCCCGGGTGCGGGCGGCCAGCGCGGGCGCGGCGTCCCGCTCGGCCTCACTGATGGCGGCGGCGACCCGGGCGCCGCGGTCGGTGGCGGCGCGGTGCTGGAGCACGGTCTCGGCCGCCTGCCAGGCGGCGTGCACCGTGCGGGCCTCGGTGAGTTCCCGGCGGAGCCCGGCCGCGGACCGCTCGGCGGCGGCCAGCGCGAGGGAGGCGTGCCGGTAGGCGAGTTCGGCGGTGGTGCGGGCGGCACGGTCGCGGGTCAGTCCGGCGGCGGCGGCCGTCTCGGCGGCGGCCTCCACGCGCCCGGAGAGGACGGCGGCGCGTTCACGTTCGGCCGTGCCGCGGGCGGCCATCCGGCCGGCGAGTGCGCGGGTCCGGGCCTCGGCGCCGGCGTGGACGGCGCGCGCCTGACCGCGGCGGTCGGCGGCCTCGGCGATCCGCCGCAGGAGGTCGAGCGAGCCGGCGGTGAAGTCGCGTTCCGCGGTGAGTTCGGCGCGGCGGCCCAGCTTGTGGGAGAAGCCGTGGACCAGGTCGGCGAGCCCGTCGGTGTCGCGCGTGTCGGTGACGGCGCGCAGCAGCAGGTCGGTGAAGTCGGAGTCGTTCTTCACCGCGAACAGGCCGGCGGCCTCGCCCTCGTCGGCGTTCATCTCGCGCTGGTAGCGGAAGAGTTCGGGGTCGAGGCCGAGGGCCTCCAGGTGCTCCTTCCAGCGCTCGTGGACCTCCTCCCAGACGATGTCGAGGTTGGGGTAGGCCTTGCCGGTCTCGGTGAGGACGTCCCGGAACCCCTTCATGGTGCGCCGGCGGCCGGTGGCGCCCGAGGCGCCCTCCTGGTCGGCCCGGGGACGCATCGCCGTGGATTCGGCCACCGGCAGCGAGTCGAGTGTCATGCCCGGTCCGGGACGGAAGGAGTACCAGGCCTCGGCGAAGCGGCGCGGGTCGTTGGAGACCTGGCGGCCCCGCCACTCGCTGACCTTGCCGACGACGACGCTCTCGCCGGTCAGGGTGTGCTGCCACTCCAGCGCGACATGGCCGCAGTCCTCGGCCAGCAGGAACTTGCGCAGCACTCCGGAGCTGGCGCCGCCCAGGGTGTTGCGGTGGCCGGGCAGCATCACGGAGAAGATCAGCTTCAGCAGGACGGACTTGCCGCCGCCGTTCTCCAGGAACAGGACACCGGCGGGGGCCGGGCGGCGGGGCGGTCCGGTCGGCTCGTCCTCGAAGAAGTCGGCCTGCACCGGGGCCGGGTCCGGGACCTCCTCGCCGACGCCGCGCAGGTCGAGGACGGTGTCGGCGTAGCGGGCGCCGGCGGGGCCGATGGAGTAGAGGCGGACCCGGGACAGCTCGTACATGGCGGGCACTCACAGGAGGTCGGAAGGCTGGTGGGTGAGGGTGGCGGTGCGGCGCCCCGGCGCCGCGGCCGGCCGGTGCCTGGGCCGGCGGAGAGGGGTCAGGAGCGGACGGGATCAGGAGTGGAAGGGGAGTCCGGCGCCCTCGACGAGGACGTCGTCCCGCGAGGCGGGCGCCAGCGTCGGGCTGCCGTCGCCGACGGGGACCACGCCGAGCTCCAGGAGTTCGGTCATGGCGGCGCGGCCGGCCATGTCGCGTACCTGGAGCTGGTAGCGGGGCGTGGTGCGGTAGGCGCCGCCCTCGTCGTCGCCGGTGCGCTGCAGGAATCCGGAGTCGGCGAGGAAGGAGACGGCCTTGCCGATGATGCCGGTGGTGGAACCGGCGAGTCTGCGGGCGTCCTTGGTGGCGCCGGTGGCGCTGCGGCGGGCGTACACGCGCCAGGCGGCCTCCAGTCCGGGGGTGTCGCTGGCCGGGTCGGTGTTCTCCCCCGACTCCTCGGCCCGCTGCTCCAGCCGGCGGCAGGCCTGCCGGACGAAGGCGTCCACGCCGTTGACGGTGATCCGGCCGAGGTAGCCGTCGTCGGCGAGGTCCTGGGGACGGGGGAAGGCCATGGCCGCCACGGCGAGGTGGGCCAGCCCGTGCAGGAAGCGGTCGGCGGAGTCACTGGCCGTGCGGCGGGCGTACTCACCCATGCGGACGGCGAACACCGAGTCCTCGGCGGCGGTGACGGCCATGCCGGCCCGGGTGGAGACCTCCAGGACGATCAGGCCGAGCCCGGTGGCCACGGCGTCGGTGAGCCGCGCGAACGCCGGGTCCTCCAGGTAGCGGCGGACACCGGCGGCGTACTCCGCGTCCCGGACCGGCTGCAGGCGGGGCTGGAGACCGAAGGAGACCAGCCGGGCGGCGTCGGCGGCGTCGGCGGGGGTGGCGCCACCGGGTGCGCCGCGGACTCCGGCGGGCGGGGCGGTCTCGGTGCCGTGGTCGGTCACGGGCGGCGGGCTCCTCGGTGCGGTGGGTGCGGGTG
>NZ_BHZI01000424.1 GCF_004305975.1 Streptomyces otsuchiensis | reverse complement strand
CGGTGTGACGGCCCGGCGCGGTGGTGGGGCGGGGTGGGGGTGGGATGCTGGCGGTCGCGTGGCCGTGCCGCGCGGTGTGCGGCGTGTCCGCCGTTCCTGTCCGTCCGTGCCCCCGGAGCCCGTCACGTGTCCGATGTCGCCGCCGAAGTGCTGTCTGTCGCTGTGCTGCTGTCGGTGCTCGCGTTTGTGATCATTCGGCCCCGGCGTTGGCCGGAGGTCGCGGCTGCGGTTCCGGCCGCCGGGCTGCTGATGCTGGTCGGTGCGGTCTCACCGACCGAGGCGTGGGCGGAGACGCAGCGGTTGGCGCCGGTGGTCGGTTTTCTGGCGGCGGTGTTGCTGCTGTCCCATCTGTGTGCGGGGGAGGGGCTGTTCAGTACGGCTGGTGCCACTGTCGCCCGGTTGTGCCGGGGACGGCCGCGTCGGCTGCTGGTCGGGGTGTTCGTGCTGGCGTCGCTGACCACGGCGGTGTTGAGTCTGGACGCGACCGCCGTGTTGCTGACGCCGGTGGTGATCGCCACGGTGATGCGGGCCGGTGCGCGTCCCCGGCCGCACCTGTACGCCAACGCGCATCTGGCCAACTCGGCTTCGCTGTTGCTGCCCGTCTCCAACCTGACCAATCTGCTGGCCTTCGCTGCCAGTGGGCTGACGTTCACCCGCTTCGGCATCCTGATGGCACCGGCGTGGCTGGTGGTGATCGCCATCGAGTACCTGGTGTTCCGTCGCTACTTCCGTGCCGATCTCGACGCCCCGGCGGAGCCCGCGCCGGACGAACAGCGCATTGAGGTACCGGTGTTCGCGCTGGTGGTCCTGGCGTTGACGCTGGTCGGCTTCGTGGCCACCTCGTTCGCGGGCCTCTCCCCGGCGTGGGCCGCCTGCGCGGGGGCGACGGTGCTGGCGGTGCGGGCGCTGCGCGCGGGACGGACCGGAGTGGGCGGCCTGGTGGCCGCCTGCAACCCGCTGTTCTGCCTGTTCGTGCTGGCGCTGGGCGTGGTGGTGAAGGCGGTGGTGGACAACGGCCTGGACACGTTCGCCGAGCGGCTGCTGCCGGACGGTTCCGGGCTGCTGGCATTGCTGACGATCGCCGCCCTGGCGGCGCTGCTGGCGGCCGGCATCAACAACCTGCCGGCCACCCTCGCGCTGCTCCCGATCGTCGCCGACGCGGGTGCGGGGCCGGTGCTGGCGGTCCTGATCGGCGTCAACATCGGTCCCAACCTGACCTATGTCGGCTCGCTGTCCACGCTGTTGTGGCGGCGGGTGCTGCACGAGCACGACATGGACGCCTCGCTGCGGGACTTCACCTGGCTCGGCCTGCTGACCGTGCCGTTGACGCTGGTGGCGGCGACCACTGCGCTCTGGGCGATGCTGCACACCGTGGGAGCGTGAGGCACTGCTCCGCGCCCCCACGTCAGGGGCCAGGTGCCACGCCCTCGGCCGTCAGCTGAAGACGCCGCTGTAGGCGTTGAGCGCGGGCTGTCCGCCCAGGTGGGCGTAGAGGACGTTGGAGCCCTTCGGGATGTCGCCCTCGCGTACCAGGTCGATCAGCCCGGCCATCGACTTGCCCTCGTACACGGGGTCGATGATCATCCCCTCCAGGCTGCCGCTGAGGCGGATGGCGTCCAGCGTCGACTGCACCGGGATGCCGTACAGGTCACCGGCCCAGCCCTCCAGCACGGTGATCTCGTCCTCCCGCAACTCCCGTCCGAGGCCGATTCGTTCGGCGGTGGCACGGGCGATCTTCTCGACCTGGGCGCGGGTCTCGGCGAGTTTGGCCGAGGCGTCGATGCCGATCACGCGTCGCGGCCGGTCCTGCCCGGCGAAGCCCGCGATCATCCCGGCGTGGGTGCTGCCGGTGACGCTGCACACCACGACGGTGTCGAAGAAGACGCCGAGTTCGCGTTCCTGGGCCTCCACCTCCCGGGCCCAGTTGGCGAAGCCGAGCCCGCCCAGCGGGTGGTCGGAGGCACCGGCCGGGATGGCGTAGGGGGTGCCGCCGGCCGCGCGAACGTCCTCCAGTGCCTGGTTCCAGCTCTCCTTGAAGCCGATACCGAAGCCGGCCCGCACCAGCCGCACGTCGGCGCCCATCACGCGGGAGAGCAGGATGTTGCCGACCTTGTCGTTGACGGCGTCCGGCCAGTCCACCCAACTCTCTTGCACCAGAACGGCCTTGAGCCCCAGCTTGGCCGCGACGGCGGCGACCTGCCGGGTGTGGTTGGACTGCACCCCGCCGATGGTCACCAGGGTGTCCGCGCCCTGGGCGAGCGCGTCGGGGACGAGGTACTCCAGCTTGCGGGTCTTGTTGCCGCCGAAGGCCAGGCCGCTGTTGCAGTCCTCCCGCTTGGCCCAGATCCGGGCGCCGCCGAGGTGGTCGCTGAGCCGGTCCAGGGGGTGCACCGGGCTGGGGCCGAACAGCAGCGGGTGACGGTCGAAGTCGTCGAGGGACACGGTGCCTCCGTTGGGGGTCGGGCGTGGGGCCGTTCGAGTGCGGGGCGAGTGCGGGGCGAGTGTGGGACGGGGGCGCGTTCAGGGGCCCGCAAGGCTCGGGGATTCGCCGCCGTCCGGGCCCGGGGTGGTGAGCAGCGGAGTCAGCGTCTGCCAGTTCTCCCGCGACGCCGTCGCTGCGGCCTCGGCGTCCCCGGCGGCGCAGAGGTCGACGATTCGCTCGTGCTGGGCGACAGAGGCGCGGCCCGCGAGCGAGGAGAACCGCAGCCGTTCCACCCGGCGCAGCACCGGCGTGAACTGCTCCAGCACCGTGTGCACCGCCTGGTTGGCGGACGCCGTCACCGGCACGCCGTGGAAGGCGTCGTCGGCGTCCAGCGCGCCCGCGACGTCTCCGGCGCGCAGCGCGGCGGCGAACCGGGCGTTGGCGGCGCGCATCGCGTCGAGTTCGGTGGCGGCGAGGTGGGGGACCGCCTCGCGGACCGCGAGTTCGTGCATGGCGGCCACCACCGACTGGGCGTGGTGCACGGCCCGCACGTCCAGCGGGCTGACGATGGTGTGCCGGCCGGGCTTGGTGTGCACCAGCCCGGCCTGCTCCAGCCGTCCGAGGGCGTCGCGGACCGGGGTGCGGCTCACTCCGAGCCAGGCGACCAGGTCGGTGTCGTTCAGCCGCTCGCCCGGGGCGAGCGTGCCGTCGACGATCGCGTCCCGGATCGCCCGGTAGGCGTCCTCCCGCAGGAGGGATCGGCTGACAAGACCTCGACGCTCTGGAACCGGCATGCGAAATATTGCACTCCGGATGAAGGATTTCGTCAAGAGGAGGGGACCGGCGCGTGACGTGACCGTGCCCCCGCCGCGGGGCGGGGGCACGGTCACGGCACGCG
>NZ_BHZI01000423.1 GCF_004305975.1 Streptomyces otsuchiensis | reverse complement strand
CGGTGGCGGGGCGGGCGCCGTGCTGGGGAGGTTCAACCTGGTGGAGGTCGAGGACGGCTGGGCCGAACTCGGCTTCCGGGTGGCCGAGCACGCGGCCGGCCGTGGCCTCGCCACCGAGGGCGCACGGCAGCTGTGCGCGCGGGCGGTGTCCGACTACCGGCTGACCGGGCTGCGGGCCTCCGCCGCGCTCGCCAACGCGGGCTCGCGCCGGGTACTGACGCGGCTGGGCTTCCGGCCCGTGGGCACGGTGGAGTTGGCTGGACAGCCCGGCACGCGCTACGAACTGCGCCTGGCGCAGGCGGAGACGGACCCGAGCCCGCTGAATCCCCGCGCCGACTCCACGCATTGAGACGGCCGGTGGCACCGGGGCGCCGAAGCGCCCGCTGCCACCGGCCGGTTGCCGGGTACGGGGACCGAGGTGGTCAGCCGCCGTTGAGTTCCTTCGCGGCCTCGCTGAGGTCCTTGGCGGTGTCGATGGCCCGCCAGTAGGCGCGCTGTGGCAACGGGAAGCCGGCCAGGCGTCGTTGGCGTGCCAGGCGGGGGAAGGTGGTCCGCTCGTGGTCGCCGCGGTCGGGAAGCAGCGCGGTGAAGCCGGGGGAGAAGACGTAGACACCCGCGTTGATCTGGAACGAGACCGGCGGTGCCTCTATGAAGTCGGTGACGTTGCCGATCTCGTCGGTGGCGACGGCGCCCCACGGAATGCGGGGGCGCGCAAGCGCGAGAGTGGCGACGGCGTCCCGCTCCAGGTGGAACTCGGCCATCTCGCGCAGCGAGAAGCGGGTCCAGATGTCGCCGTTGGTCGCGAACCACGGCTCCTCCGGGCGCGGCAGCGCGGCGGCGGCGTACTTGAGGCCGCCGCCGCGGCCCAGCGGCTCGGTCTCGATCACGGTGGTGGCGCGCAGCGGGAGATCGTTGTCGTTCAGCCAGTCCTGGAGGACCTCGGCGAGGTGGCCGCAGGAGATCACGACATCGGTGACGCCCTCGTCGGCGAGCCAGGCGAGCTGGTGGCCGATGATCGGGGTGCCGGTGCCCGGGATCTCGACCATGGGCTTGGGGCGGTCGTCGGTGTACGGGCGCAGGCGCGTGCCCTGGCCCCCCGCCAGGACCACGGCCTGGGTGGGCTGCGGAACGTCAGTCATGGTCGGCAGCGTACGGGATCGCCCGGCCCGCTCGACGGGCCGGGCGACGGCGCGCCGCACCGGTACGGGGCGGGCCCGTACCGGTGCGGCGGGGGAGTGGCGGGTGAGGGCCGCTCGTGATCAGACGGAGTCGGCGACGCCGGCGGCGAACGAGGTGTCGCAGACCGGGCGGGCGTGCTCCTGGGCGACGGTGCCGCCGTACTGCCGGACGGCCGCCTGGCCGAGGGCGCGGGCGATGTCGGCGCAGTGGCCGGCGAGGGAGGGGTCGAGGTCGATCTCGCGCTGGAGGCTGGTGAGCGCGGTCCCCGGGTCGGTGGCGTACATCTCCACCAGCAGCGTGTCGAGCAGTTCGTCCTCCGGGGCGAGCGGTTCCTGCTCGGTGCGCTCCTGCTGGGCGGCGCGCTCGGCACCGGCGTTGACGACGGCGCTGTCGGTGGGCGGCTCGGCCCAGGGCACCCGGGCGACGGCGAGTGTCCCGGAGAGCACCAGGACGACCGGGAGGACAAGGGCGAGTGTGCGGCCGATGCGGCGGGCTGCCTGGTTCACTGGTGTGTTCCTCGCGTGACGTTGGTTGCGGTCGGTTGCAGTGGCCTGGGGGACGACTGCGATCGTAGCGAGGTGTAGTGATCTGGCGACATTTTGTCACCCTCTAGGGCGACGTCGGGACAGAAGTTCGCCGGTATGGCGTTGACGAACAGAGATCGAATTTGATGCTCTTATCGGTATTTACCGCCGTTCGGGGGCAGTTCGACAAGCGTCGGAACGACCCGGACAGCGGGCCGGACGCCACCACGGAACGCACGTACCGCAGCAGCGCGGGCCGTACCCTCGCTTCCGGCGAGAATACGGCCCGCGTCGGCCGATCAGGGTGCGATACGTGCTGGTACCGCCCGGCGAACGTCAGTCGGAGAGACGCTCACCGCTGCCCGAGGCGAAGACGTGGGTCTCGCCCGCGCGCGGCACGACGTGCAGCACGGCGCCCTTCTCCGGGATCTGGCGGCCGCCGACGCGGACCACGAGGTCCTTGGTCTCGCCGTTGACCTCGGCGGTGCCGTAGATGTAGCCGTCGGCGCCCAGCTCCTCGACGACGTTGACGGTGACCGCCAGGCCGGCGGTGTCGCTCGGGTCGTCCTTCTTGAGCTCGGTGCCGTTGTTCTCGACGATGTCGAAGTGCTCGGGGCGGCAGCCCACGACGACGGTGGTGTCGCCCTGGTTGGTCGCCTCGGTCAGCGCGGCGCGCTCGACCGGCACCACGCTGTTGCCGAACTTCACACCGCCGTCGGTGATCGGCACCTCGACCAGGTTCATCGCCGGCGAGCCGATGAAGCCCGCGACGAAGAGGTTGGCCGGCTTGTCGTACATGTTGCGCGGGCTGTCGACCTGCTGCAGCAGGCCGTCCTTCAGCACCGCCACCCGGTCGCCCATCGTCATGGCCTCGACCTGGTCGTGGGTGACGTACACGGTGGTGACGCCCAGGCGGCGCTGCAGGCCGGCGATCTGGGTACGGGTCTGGACACGGAGCTTGGCGTCGAGGTTCGACAGCGGCTCGTCCATGAGGAACACCTGCGGCTCACGCACGATGGCACGGCCCATCGCCACGCGCTGGCGCTGACCACCGGAGAGCGCCTTCGGCTTGCGCTCCAGGTAGTCGGTGAGGTCCAGGATCTTCGCGGCTTCCTCGACCTTGGTGCGGATGTCCGTCTTGTTGATGCCGGCGATCTTGAGGGCGAAGCCCATGTTCTGCGCGACGGTCATGTGCGGGTAGAGCGCGTAGTTCTGGAACACCATGGCGATGTCCCGGTCCTTCGGCGGCAGGTGGGTGACGTCGCGGTCGCCGATGTGGATGGCGCCGCCGTTGACGTCCTCCAGGCCCGCGAGCATCCGCAGCGAGGTGGACTTCCCGCAGCCGGAGGGGCCGACCAGGACGAGGAACTCGCCGTCGGCGATCGAGATGTCGAGCTGGTCGACGGCCGGGGTCTCCGAGCCGGGGTAGACCCGGGTGGCCTTGTCGAACGTAACCGTAGCCATGGCTGATGTACTCCCTCACCGGCAGGAACGTGCCGGACGATCCGAGTAGGGGCGGTGCGTCCAGTGGTCTGGACCCTCCGCAACCTAACCCGAACGAGTGTCCCGTGTCACCACCCTGACGTGCGTCCCCGTCCCTGACGTGCGCCCCTGTACCCGCCCGGCGGCCCCCGGCGTGCCGCCGGGCACCCGCCGTCCCCTGCCGCCGATACGCC
>NZ_BHZI01000422.1 GCF_004305975.1 Streptomyces otsuchiensis | reverse complement strand
GTGCGCGTACCCCGGACCCCGACCCCGCGCCCGGGCCCCAGCCGCCGCGGGGGTTCCTGACCCGCGGCATCACCGACCGGGACACCTACTACTACCGGCGGTTGATGACCGACGCGGCCCGCGCGGTGGACGCCATGCGCGCCCATCCGGCGGTCGACCCGGGCCGGATCGTGGTGGCGGGCGGCAGCCAGGGCGGCGGGCTGGCACTGGCGACGGCCGGTCTCCGCGGCGACGCGGTGGCCGCCGCGCTGATCGACGTGCCGTTCCTGTGCCACTTCCGGCGCGGCGCCCAGCTGGCCTCGGCCGGGCCCTATCCGGAACTCGGCCACTACCTCGGCCATCGGCTGATGGCCGACCCCGAGGAGACCTTCGCGACCCTCGACTACTTCGACGGGCTGCACTTCGCCCCACGCGCGGCCGCGCCCGCCCTCTTCAGCGTCGGGCTGATGGACCCGGTGTGCCCGCCGTCCACGGTCTTCGCCGCCTACCACCGCTACGGCGGCGCCGCGGAGATCGCGGTCTGGCCCTTCGGGGAGCACACCGGCGGGCGCGCGGCGCAGCGGGAACGCCAGCTGGAGTGGCTGGCCGGCCAGGGGCTGGCACCCGGGGCCTGACACACCGGCGGGCGGGGCGGGACGCACAAGTGCGTCCGGCCCCGCCCGTCGGTGACGTGCGGTCGGGTGCGGCCCGGTTCAGCCGCGGCCGCTGAGCCGCGCGGTGATCGCCTCGGACGCCGCGGTGCCGGCGACCTCCGGGTCGGCGCCCCGCAGGACCGCGGTCTGGAACTCCTTGATGGGGTTGTCCTCCTCGACGCTGGCCCAGTGCGGGGACTGCGGAGTCGCCCGGCCGTTGCGGGCGCCCTCCACCATCGCGACCGCGCCGGGGTCGTCCTGCACCGCGTCGGAGAGCGTGACCCGGTTCGGCACCAGGCTCAGCGAACTGGCCAGCTCCGTCTGCCACTTGTCGCCGGTGAGCATCTTGACGAACTCGTACGCCAGCCGCAGGTCGTCGGTGGCATCCGGAATCACCAGGTTGGAGCCGCCGGTGAAGACCGCGCCGGGAGTGCCCGCCTCCTTGCCCGGAACCGGGAAGAAGCCGAGCTTGTCCTCCAGCTGTGGGTTGGCCTCCACGATGGCCTGCGCCGACCCCGGCGTGGTGATCAGCTGGGAGACCTCGTTCTGCGCGAAGACCTCCTCGTGCGCCGGATTGGCCTCGTCGGCGTCGATCGGACCGTCTCCGAGCCGCTGGAGCTGCTCGTAGAACTCCATGCCGGCCGCCGCCTGCGGGGTGTCCAGGGCGCCCTGCCAGACCCCGCCGCTCTCGACCGCGAGGTCACCGCCCTCGTCCCAGATGAAGCCCGCCAGCACGTACCAGTTCTGGCCCGGCAGGTAGATGCCCTGCCGGCCGGGGACCTCGTCCAGCTGCTCGGTGACGCTCAGCCACTCCTCGCGGTCCTCGGGCGGGGACTCGATACCGGCTTCCTCGAAGTGGTCGGTGCGGTAGATCACCACCCGGTTCGCCGCGTAGAACGGCACGCCGTACTGGTGGCCGTAGACCTGGCCGGGGTCGGCTAGGCCGGGCACCCAGTCGTCGCCGGAGAGGGAGACGACCTGGCCGGTGAGGTCGGCGAGGCCGTCGGTGGTCACGTACTGCGCGACCTGGGTGTTCCCGACCTCGATCACATCGGGGCCGTCACCGCTGGTGAGCGCCGCGGTGACCTTCTCTCCGATGCCGCCCCACTCCTGGATGGTGACGCGTACCTCGACGCCCGGGTTCTCGTCCTCGAACTCCGCGACGGCCTTGTCGATGAACGCCTCCCCGACGCTGTGGTTCATCATCCAGACCTCGAGCACGCGGTCGTCGGAACCGGGGGAGAGTACCGAGCACCCGACGAGCAGTCCGGCCGCCGCTCCGAGGCCGACAGCCCGGACGGTGAAAGTGGATATCAACGATCCCCCTAGGGAGGCGGTGTGAACAGGCAGTAGGCGCTCACACAAATTGACGTAGATCTTGTGGGGGAGTCAAGACAATAGCGACCGTGCATCGCCCACAGAAACCGAGGGGGCGATGAACGGCCATCATTGCTGCTGCTACGGTGCCCGGCCGGACCGGTCCGGCGCCCATCGCCCCGTGGGGGCGAACGGCGAGGAGCTGGTGTGCCGTTGGTCACGGGCGCGGCTGATTCGCGTCGGCGAAGCGCATTCAGTTGTTCTGCCCGGCGGTACCGGGGCGTTACGGCAGGGTTACCCGACTTGCTATTGGCAGGAACATGTCCGCGTGATGAGATGTGTGGTTCCGTCGGGTATAGCGACGCCCGCAGCGGCGATCAGCCGCCTCCGCCGAGTGCGGGGAAGAGGATCTCGAACGCCTCCGTGGGTTCGCCGATACCGCGCGCGAACGGCGAGTCGAAGTGCCAGATGAGGAACAGCAGGAACGCGATCAGCGCGCTGAACAGGCCCACCAGCAGCAGTTCGCGGGCCGAGCGCTGGATCTGGAGGGCGAAGACCATCCCGATCGCCACCAGTCCGCCCGCGACCAGGCCGAACCAGACGACACCCGGCATGGTGGGTTCGGCGGCCTGGGCACGGGCGGTACGCGCCTCGTCGACGGCGGCCGCCCGGTCCATCAGCCCGTGGTAGCCGTGCGCCTCCAGGGTGGAGGCGGGTTCGTGCAGGGCGATGGTGCTGCGCAGCCCGGCGAGCAGGGCGTCGCCCTCCTCGGTCAGTTCGGCGTTGTCCACCATGTGCGGCCACTCGACGTCGAGCACATGGCTGACATAGCCGTCCACCTGTTGCCGGATGTCCTCGCTCACCTCCTCCGGGTACGCCTGAGCGCGGGTGGAGACCTCGTGCAGCGCCTGCGCCTCGGCGCGCACCCAGTCCTCGGCGGCGCCACGTTCCTCCCAGACTCCGGCCATCGCCAGACCCAGCACGATCGCGTACACGACGCCGATCATCATGGTCATGTACTCGATGACGTCCGGCGTCTCGGTGGTGTCCCCTCCGGCGCCGCGGCGTCGGGGCAGCGACACGAACAACAGCACCACGGCGCAGGTCCCGGCGATGCAGAGCGTCAGGATCAGCCAGTTGGACATGGGGCTCTCCCTCAGGAAGTCGAACGGGAGCGTCCGCCGCCCGCACGGGGACGGAGCGCGGCCGCGGCCAGCACGGCGGGGGCGAGGAACAGCAGGGTGCGGCCGACCAGCGAGCCGCCTTGCCGTGGCTCGGCGCCGGCGGTCGGGGGGTCGGGGACCATGGCGAGGGTGACGTCCACCGGTTCGGGGCGCGGCTGCGGCGGCGGTTCCGGTTCCGGTTCAGGTTCCGGCTGCGGCTCGCGGGCCGGCTCGGGCTCGGGTTCCGGAGGCGGCTCCGGCGCGGTCCGCGTC
>NZ_BHZI01000421.1 GCF_004305975.1 Streptomyces otsuchiensis | reverse complement strand
GGGTCATACGGCCGCCGTGCCAGGGGGGATTCGGGGTACCGGCGGTGTGCTGGACAGGTGCACGGGCGGCTCCTTCCACGCGGGGAGGCGGTGGCGTCCGAGAGGGGACGCACGGCCGCTCGGAAGCGGCACCACCAGGAACGTTAGGAGGACGACTGCTGGAATTCAGCAGGTGTTTCTTTCTGCGGAACGCCGGTTGGATCCCGGCGGCCCGGCACGCCCCCGGTCGCGGGCGCGAGCCCCCCGACCGGGCGGCTCCGGAGGTAGGTCTCAGCAGCCGAGGAGTTCGTACAGGGGGGCCGGGTCGGGGGCGGCCGGGTCGATGTGGACGGTCTCCCAGCCGAGGGCGGCGGCGGGCACGATGTCGAGTTCGGCGGAGTCGCCCACCATGACGCGGCGTTGGAAGTCCCCGTCGCCGACGCGGCCGAACGCGCGCGGGTCGGGCTTCTTCGGGCCCCCGTCAGCGGTGAACAGCGCTCGCTCCCACACCGGGGGGACGCCCAGCCGTTCCAGCAGCAGGCGCATCTGGGAGCCGGGCAGGTAGCAGTTGGACAGCAGCCGAACGGTGTGGCCGGCGTCGGCGGCGCGGCGCAGGGCCTCGGCGACCGGCGCGCACAGCTGGTACTGGCCCGGGTCGTCGCAGCCGAGCGCCCGCCACAGCGCCCGCTCCTGGTCGGGCCGGTCGCGGGTCAGCCCGCGCTTGCGCAGTGCCGCCTCCAGGAGGTGCAGGGTGGCCGGCTGGGTGGCGGACCGGTCGGACATGGCCGTGTACAGCGTGCCGAAGACCTCGCGGACGACGGCGCCGGAGTCGCGCGCGTCCAGGTCGAGGGTTTCGGCGAGGACCGCGGGCCAGGTCTCGGCGTCGGGCAGCGGTCGTGAGGTGACGAGCGTGTCGAAGCAGTCGAAGACCACGACGCTGGGCATGGGCGCCCTCTCTCTCGGAGCCGGAGGGTCTGCCGGCATGACGTGCGGTGCGGTGCGGGTGCGGGTGCGGTGGGGCTGTACCGGCCCTTCCCGGTGCGGGCGGGAGGCGCCCCCGGTCCGGTGCGGTGGTGGGCGGCGGTTCAGGACCAGGAGAGCTTGCGGTGGTCGGCCCGGAAGAAGGCCGCGGTGAGCGCGGCCAGCGCGAGAGCGAAGGCGCACAGCACCCCGGCGGGTACCAGGACGTCCGCGACGCCGCCTCCGTCGAGGATGACGGTGCTGAACCCGCGCATGGCCCAGTAGCTGGGAACTCCGGGTGCCAGGGGCTGGGCCCACTCGGGCAGCGCCGAGTGCGGGGTCAGCGCACCGCCGAGCCCGGCGAAGAACAGGGCCAGCAGGTTGGCGAGCACGCTCAGCTGGGCGATGGTGCGGCAGAGCGCGACCAGCGCCATGCCGATCATCACCACACACAGCGCCAGCGGCACCGCGACCACGAACAGGGCGACCCAGGAGCCTCGTACCCGCAGGTCGAAGAGGATCGCGCCGGCGCCGAAGACCACCGCCAGCTGCAGGACGGCGACCACCAGCGGCACCACGGCGCGGCCGGCGATCAGCTCGCCGGAGCGGACGCCCGCGGCACGCAGCCGGTCCCAGGTGTTCCAGCCGTGCTCCCGGAAGACGGCGAAACCCACGAGGGTGACCATGAAGAACAGGAACATCACCGCGATGCCGGGCACGCCCTGTTCGGCGCCGTTGGCGTCGTGCTCGCCGTCGGCGCGCAGCGCCGCCCGGAACAGCGGCTGCATGAAGGCCATGATCAGCAGTGGCATGACGGCGCGGATGACGAGCGGCGCGGGGTCGCGTGCCAGCAGCCGGACGTCCTGCCGGACCAGGGCGGCGACGCGGCGGAGGGTTCCCTCACCCATGGCCGCTCACCTCCGCCGGCTGCCCGCCCGGACGGCCGGGTTCCGGTGGGTGCCCGCCCGCGCCACCGGGCGGGGCGTCGGCGACGTACCGCCGCCCCGTCAGGCGCAGGAACACGCTCTCCAGGCTGGGCCGGACGACGTCGAGGTTGAGGAGCTGCGGCGCGGCGTCGCCGAGGGCGGCCAGGATCTCGGGCACGGCCAGGTGGGGCTGGTCGACGCGGACCCGCAGCGTCCGTGCCTCCGTGGTGACCGGCCAGGGCAGCCGCGGGGCGGGCGGGGGGCCGGTGAAGGTGAGTTCGACGTAGCCGACGCCGTGCCGGCGCACCAGGTCGTCGAGCGTCCCCCGGGCGATCACGCGCCCCTGGTCGAGCACGGCGACGTCCGCGGCGAGCGCTTCGACCTCGGCGAGGTAGTGGGTGGAGTAGCAGACGGCGGTGCCGTCGGCGGCGAGTTCACGGACGAAGTCGATCAGCCGGGTGCGGGTCTCGACGTCGACCCCGGCGGTGGGCTCGTCCAGCATCAGGAGCCGGGGCCGGTGGAGCAGGGCGACGGCGGTGTGCACGCGCCGCCTTTCGCCGCCCGACAGACGGCCGACCCCGCGGTCCAGGAGATCACCCAGGCCGAGCGGTTCGGCCAGTTCCTCGGTGCGGCGACGCACCTCGCGGCCCCGCAGGCCGGACAGCTCGGCGAAGAACCGCAGGTTCTGGCGCACGGTCAGGGGCGGGTAGACGCCGAGCTCCTGCGGAGCCAGGCCGAGGTGCCGGCGTGCGCGGTGGGGCTCCGCGCGCAGCGAGTGGCCGCAGATCTCGATGTCGCCCGCGTCCGGCCGCAGCAGTCCGGCGGTCAGGGACATCAGGGTGGTCTTGCCCGCGCCGTTGTGGCCGAGCAGGCCGACGACCTCGCCCTCGGCGATGCGCAGGTCCACGTCGTGCAGCGCGGTGGTGTCGCCGTACCGCTTGTGGACGCCGCGCAGCGACAGGGCCGGGGCGCCGGGCGCGGCCGGCGTGGTGTCAGTCGGCACGGCGCTTCCAGGCGTCGGGGAGCAGGTCCGGCAGGGACGCCTCACGCAGCAGCGGCTCCCAGGTACGGGCCAGCTTGAAGCCCTTGATCATGCCGCTGCCCGAGCGGACGTCGGGCAGCGGCTCGGCGTAGTCGAGCTGCGCCTCGGTCTCCTGGACGTGGGCGCGCAGCCGCGCCAGCCAGGGTTCGGCGCGCTCCCCCACGGCGTCGCCGCCGTCGGCGGCGAGCCGCAGCCCGGCCCGGACCTCCTCGTCCGGCACTCCGGCGAAGGGGTCGAACGCGGCTTCGTCCCGCCCGTAGGTCAGCTCCCCCACGGTGCGCAGCCCGCGCACGGACAGGGACAGCTGAACGAGTTCGTACGCCATGAGCACCGCGGTCTCACGCTGGCCCGCGGCGACGGCGCCCTCGATGTCCTCCATGCGGGCCCGGCAGCCCAGCAGCAGCCGGACCGCGCCATGGGCGCGGAAGACGAGCAGGCGCCGCAGGTCGGACGGGACGGCGGGGGGCGCCGGGGCGGTCGTGGTGGTGTCGGGCGTGCCGCCGGCTGAGGCGGCGGCACGCCCGAC
>NZ_BHZI01000420.1 GCF_004305975.1 Streptomyces otsuchiensis | reverse complement strand
CCCTCTCAGGCCCCCACGCAGGCCCCCGCCCAGGGCCCTACTCAGGCCCCTGCTCAGGAGCTCAGCCGAGGAGCAGCCAGCCGCCGACCAGCAGCGCCACCGCGAGCAGCGCCGCACTCACCGTGATCGCCAGACGGCGCCGGCGTTCGGCGGCGCCGTGCCGGGCCGATCCGGCCCGGAGCTGGCCGGGGGTGCGGGGCAGCCGCGCGGTGCCGTGTGCGCCGCCGGCCAGCTCCTCGGCGTCGGGCACCCGCATCCTGGTGTGGGTGACGCGCTCGGAGTCCGGTGCCGCGCCGCGCACCAGGGGCACGGCGCCGCGGGGTCCGTCGTGGTCCGCGGGCGTCTCCTCCGCCGGTTCTTCGACGGGGGCCGGCGACGGCTCGTGGTCGCTCTCGATGTCCAGCGGCGGCAGCCCGTCGAGGGCGGGCAGGATCTCGCGCAGCCGTGACGCCAGCTCGGCGGCTCGCAGCCGGGAGGCCGGCGCCTTGGCCAGGCACTGCTGGAGCAGTTCCCACAGCTCCGGCGGCAGGCCGGGGAGCGGCGCGGCCGTCTCGGTGACGTGGCGGCGCAGCACCGCCCCGGTGTGGCCGCCTCCGAAGGGGGTGAAGCCGGCGAGCAGCTCGTAGAGCACGGTGGCGAGGGCGTAGATGTCGACCGGTGCCCGGGAGGGAAGGCCCTCGATGATCTCGGGGGCGATGTAGTCGGGGGTGCCCACCACTCGGCCCGCCGTGCCCTGACGGGGCTCGTCGATCAGCTGTGCGACGCCGAAGTCGGTGAGCAGTGCGACGGGTTCGGGCCCGGAGGTGTCGAGCAGGATGTTCTCCGGCTTGACGTCGCGGTGCACGATGCCGGCGGCGTGCGCGACCGCGAGGCCACTGGCGACGCCGGCCACGACGGTGACCGCCTCGTGCGGCGCGAGTCTTCGGGCGCGGGTGAGGTGGGTGCGCAGGTCGGGGCCGCGCACCAGGTCCATCACCAGGGCGAGGTCCTTGCCGTCCTCGGCGAGGACCAGCTCGCGGACACCGACGACGTGCGGGTGTTCCAGTCCGAGCAGGGTGTGCCGTTCGTGGGCGAACCGTTCCACCAGCTCCGGGTCGGCGGCGAGGTCCTCACGGAGGACCTTGACGGCGACGGGGCCCTCGGGCCCCTCCCCCAGCCACACCGTGCCGGCGCTGCCCCGGCCCAGTACGCGCTCCGTGGTGTAGTGGCTACCGATATTGCGTGCCATGGCGGCAGGCTACGACGTGGCCGCACCCACCATCCGCGCAATGCGGAGGGAATGACCGGATTTGGTGAAGAAGGTCAGCCATCAAATCCCTGGGATAAATCGATAAATCCCCGGAGTCACACCGCATCCACTGTTGACATTTTGTCACTTTCCTTCAATGCGCGGGCAGTCGAAACGTACGGCGGACTACCCGGCCGGCGCATTCTCCGATGCCGGCGGCCTCGGGGGTTACCCACCGGAGACCGCCGCCGAGTCGGCCGAATGTTCCCGCGTCGTTCAACCGCGCGATGTCAATTACCCAGACCCTGCGGGATGTTGTCCCGCACGTCGTCCATCTGCTGCTGGGCGCTGTCCACCAGCCCGAGCCATTCCCGGACCTGGTCGAAGAAGTCCGTGGCCGCCTGCCAGAAGCCCTTCCCCTCCGCGACCCAGTCGGGAACAGGGGTGAAGTTCCAGACCAGGACGGCGATGACCGCCAGGATCAGCACCATGAACAGGCAGCCCTTGAGACAGCCGAGCCCGGGAATCCGCATCGGGTTGGCGCTGCCGCTGCGGCCGCGCGGCTCACGTCGCGGTTCGGGCGCCGGACGCTGCGGGCGGCGCTCTCGCTGCCGCTGCTCCCTGGGCTGCGGGCGCTCCCGTGGCTGCGACCGCTCCCGGGGCTGGGGCTGCTGGTACTGAGGCTGAGGCTCGGGCTGATACTGCTGCGGATGCGGCTGCTGGTACTGCCGCTGGTAGGGGCGGGACGGCTGCTGATAGCCCTGTCCCTGGTAGCCCTGCCCCTGCTGGCCGTAACCCTGCTGCGGGTGGCCGTGCTCGGGGTCACGGGGCTGCTGGCGGCGCTGCGGCGCCCGGTACAGGGGGTCGTGCGCGGGGTCGACCGGCTGGACCTGGGTCTGTTCGTTGCGGTCACGCGCCGCCCGCATCTGGTTCTCCCACGGGTGGGGCCCGTCCGGAGTGGCAGGTGGCTGGGAGGGCATGGCACGGGTGGCGTCCAGGCCACCGCCCGCGTCACCGGAGCCGGGGCCAGGGCCCGAACCGGGACCGGCGGCACCCGGTACGCCGGAGACCCCGCCGCCCGAGCCGCCGGGCAGGGCCTGGGTCGGCTCCGCGGCGCCGGGAGGGCTGATGCCGCTGCCGGGCACCCGCACCGGGGCGTGGTCGGGCAGCAGCAGGGCACCGACTCCCAGGGCGGCCGAGCGCTGCTCGGGCCCGGCGTGCTCGGTGATCCCGGCGGCGACGGTGCGCAGCGCGGCGGCGAGCCGGGTGGCGCCGGGCCGCTCCTCCGGGTTCTTGCGCAGACAGCGCTCGATGACGGTCCACAGCGGCTCGGGGAGACCGTCGGGCCGGCGCGGTTGTTCGGTGAGGTGGCGCTGGAGGAGTTCCAGGGCGCTGCCGCCGCGGAAGGGGGGCTGCCCGGTGACCAGTTCGTAGAGCAGGATGCCGGCGCTGTAGATGTCGACGGCGGAGGTCTGCTCGCGTCCTTCGGCGGACTCGGGCGCGACGTAGGAGGGGGAGCCGACGAACTCGTGGGCGCGGGTGACGCCCGGGGCGTCGGCGAGGCGCGCGATGCCGAAGTCGGTGAGCATCGGCCGCAGCAGCTCGTTGTCCTCGCCCTCGCGTGCCAGCAGCACGTTGGCGGGCTTGAGGTCGCGGTGCACCACACCGCGCTGGTGGGCCGCGGCGAGGGCGTCGGCGATCTGCGCGGTGATCAGGGCCGCGGCCACGGGGGAGAACGGGCCGTTGTCGTAGAGGTGGCGGTGCAGGTCGGGGCCGTCCACCAGGTCCATGACGAGGGCGAGCAGCTCGCCCTCGACGACCAGGTCGCGGGTCCTGACGATGTTCTCGTGGCTGTCGCGGCTCAGACGCAGCAGCACGGAGCGCTCCCGCAGGAAGCGCATCACCACGTCGGGGTCCTGGGCCAGCTCCTCCTTGAGGATCTTGATGGCCACGGGCTCGCCCGGATGTCCGGTGACCGCCGCCTCGGCGCCCGCCTCCTCCCGCTGGTGGCCCCGCCACACGGTCCCGGTGGCGCCGCGTCCGAGCGGTTCCTCGAGCAGGTACTTACTGCCAACGGGCCGCACGCGCGCTCCTTGGTGGTTCGGTTCCGGGTGGTCTGGCACCGGGACGTCAGCGCTGGCGTGACGCGGGTCCCCGGCACCTACTGTAATGCGGGCCGTGGTCGCGGGTCCCGGGCTCTGTGAGGGTGGTCCCCAGGGGCCGGGAAACGCCGGTTTGACGGTTGTGGCGCACGGGCGGGCGGCGAGCGCGGCGGGGTGTGCGCACGCCCGTGCGCCACAAC
>NZ_BHZI01000419.1 GCF_004305975.1 Streptomyces otsuchiensis | reverse complement strand
GTGGGGCGGTGAGACAGGGGACGGGGCAGCGGACGGTGGCGCGGTGGTGCGGGCGGGCTAACCGGCCGCCCCCGGCAGGCGGAAGGGGAAGAACACCGAGCGGACGGGGTCTCCGCCCACCAGGTGCAGTCCGGCGTCGGTGACGACCAGCCGGTGGTGGGCGTCGGGCCCGAGGCCGGAGGTGGCGTCGCGGAAGGCGTCCAGGCTCTTCGCCGTGCCGATCCACCCGGTGTCGCCGCGCAGCACCGTGCCGGTGGCGTCGTGGACGAAGTCGGCGCCGTACCGGACCCATCCGGCCGGGTGCAGCGGACGCCCGTCGGGCAGGACCAGCGTGCCGTCCGGGTTGGCGTGGAAGAACGTCTGCTCGTCCGCTCCCGGGGCGCGCCGGCCGAAGCGCTGGACGGTGGTGGAGCGCTCCGCGTCCGCGGGGGGCGCCACGGTGGTGGTCAGCTCCTCGGCGCCCGGCCGGCGGGGCCGGTCGCCCAGGTCGACGGTCGGCGCTGCCGCCGCCGGCGGTTCGGCGGCAGGCGTCAGCGCCATCAGGGTCGCGGTCACCAGATCACGGGTGACGACCTGGGGGGTGGTCCGGGTGGCGGTCTGGGGCAGCGGTTCCGGCAGGCCCGGGATCGAGTCGTGGACAGCGGCTGCCGCCTGCCGCACGGCGTCGAGGGTGGCGACGCGGTCCGCCGTGCGGGCGTCGCTGTCGGAGCGGGCGCGCGCCAGGTCGCCCAGGGTCGTGGTCAGCTCGGCCTCGGCGCTCTCGTGCTGCTCCCGGCGGTCGGCGACATCCCGCCGGGCCGTGTTCAGCGCGGTGGTCGCGTCGGCGACGGCGGCGCGACCGGTGTTGGCGGTGGTGTCGCGTGCCTGGGTCGCCTCGCGCAGCGTGGTCTCCAGCGCGGTGTGGCCGCTGCGTGCTCCGTCGAGCTGTCGTGTGAGGTCGGCCTGGGCCGTCTGCTGCGTGGTGAGTCGCTGCGCGAGGCGGGCGGAGTCGGTGGACCGGCGCCCGGCGCCGCTGCCGCCGCGGCCCCGGTTCTGCTGCGCGGCGCGCTCCACCTGCTGCTGCGCCTCACGGACCGCTGCCGTCGCCTGGGCCAGTTGCGTCTCCAGCCGGGTGATCCGTTCGCGGCTGTTCGTCACGGCGGCCTCGGCGCGGTCCACGGCGGTCTGTGCCGCGCGGTCGTTCCGTGCCGCGGTGTCGCGGGCGGCCGTCAGCGCGTCGGCGGCGGTGGCCTCCGCGCGCGTGGCCCGCTCGAGCGCGGTGCTGGTGTCCGTCACGGCCTGGCGGGCCGCCGGGAGCGCGCTGAGGTGTTCGGTGGCGGCTCGCTGGGCGTCCAGATCGGCCCGGACCGCCGCCGTGTGCGTCTCCACGGTCGCGAGGGCCGCGTGGGTGGCCCCGCCGGCGGGGCGGGTGAGGGCGCCGGAGGCGTCGAAGGAGACGTGCTGGGTGCCGTCGGCCGTGCGCAGGACCAGGTCGACGGGGCGGCCGGCGCCGCTCGCCACCGCACCGGCGAGGTGGAGGACCCGGGGGAGTTCGGCGCTGTCGGAGCGGCCGAGGGAGAACCACAGCCGCGCGGTCGCGCCGGGGGCGACCGATGCCGCGACCTGGCCGGCGATCCGTGCCACGTCCGCCGCGCGGTCCTGCTGGTGCCAGTCCGTGGGCAGCGTGGAACCGTCCGCCGTCCGAGGAGCGAGCGCGGACCGGAGGTCGAGGTCGGAGCCGTGGGGGCCCGCGTCGAGGATGCCGAGGCCCAGGAGGTCCTGCGGGTTGAGGGAGACCCGGGAGGTGCCGACCACCCAGCGCTTGCCCTTGCTGCCGGACACCTCGATCAGCAGATCGGCGCTGACGGTCTGTGAGAGGTCCACCCAGGGGGCGTTTCCGCCACGCGCCGCGCCGTCGTTCGCCGCGCCGTCCGTCGCCGGCGCGTCCGTCGCCGCGCCGGGGAGCAGCGCGGACCGGTTGCTGTAGTAGTGGTCGGTGGTCTTCGCCTTGCCGTGGCGGTGGTCCGTGGCGCCCGGGGGCGGCACCGGGCGGGTGAAGACTCCGTGGTGTCCCGGCCCCTTGGTGGGCCGGAACTCCCACAGCCCCTGCCACCCGCGGTTGTGGGCGCTGCTCGACTGCGCGGAGCTGGAGCGGCTCGACATGTGGTCGATCACCATGCCGGGGTGGCCCGGTTCGTGGCGGATGTTGTGGAAGCTGAGGCGCACCTGTGGCGTGGCTCCGGTGCCGGCCGAACCGTCACCGGGGAAGGCGCCGGGGACGGTGCCCAGTGAGAAGTGGCTCGGCAGGGCCTGTCCATCGCGTGTGGCACGGTCGGCGACCAGGGACGCCAGGAGCACGTTCACCTGGTGCAGGGGGGTGCCGCCCTCGGAGTTCCCGGGCGAGAGCAGCCGCGACGGTGACCAGTCGGGCTGGACCTCCCGGAGCGCCCGCAGCAGCATGCCGTCGGCGTTGAAGGACCAGAAGTAGGCGGCGTGGACGGCCAGGGGCTGGGGGACGTCGAACCGGCCCGCGAAGTCGCTCAGCCGGGCCGGGTGCCGGTGCAGCACCTGCGGGTCGACGGGACCCGCCGGGCGCTGCCCGTCGTCGGGACGGGTGCCGATGAACCGCAGGGTGGCCTCGGCGGGGACCGTGACCGGGCCGCCCGGGCGCGTGGTGTTCCGGCCGGTGGGCCCGGTGTCCCCCGGCGTCCTCATCTCGACGGCGTCGGTCCGGTCGGGCGTGTCGCTGCCGCTGTCGAGGAGATGGGTCAGGGCGTTCCAGGCCGGGCGCATCGCCTCGTGGGTGGTCCACAGCAGGGTTCCCGGCAGGTTGGTGGGCAGGTTGTGTGCCGAGGTGTTGGTCAGGGTCGCGACGAGGGTGAACGGGACGCCGCCGAAGTCACCGACGGCCGCACTCCGGAGCCAGGAGGTGTCGGTCGCCTCGGTCAGCGTCGTGAGCATGCCGGCCTGGGCCGTGAAGCCGGTGACGCCACCGCCCATGCGCTGTGTCAGCAGCCCGCGCAGCTCCCTCATCTCGGGGGGCATCCGTCCCTCGTCCTGTGTCAGGAACCGTGACATCCACTTGAAGGTCAGCTGGTGGATCAGGGAGTCCGTCTCCTCGACCGTCAGCTGCTCCGGAGTGACGGTGTTCCGCTGGTCCAGCGAACCGGCCACGGGGCGGCCGCGCAGTGCCTCGCGTGCGGCCGCGCCGGCGTCGAGCTCGGCGCGGACGTGCACCGTGATCAGCCGGGTGCTGCCGTCCTGCTGGTGGACGAAGCGTAGCGAGTGGCCCTGCGCGCCCCGGCCGGGCAGTGACTCCAGCGTCTCCTGGCTGGTCAGCCAGGAGACGGCGGTCAGCAGGTTGCGGCTGTAGCCGAGGGTGCCGGGGGTGAAGATGTTCCGGTCGACGCCCTGGAGCAGGCCCATCACCTCGGTGCGCATCGCGTCCCGCCGCGGGTTGCCGTCCCGGTCCAGCTGGGTGAGCCCCACGGCCGTGCCGGTGTCGAGGTCGCCGTTCTCGACGAACCAGGACGGGGCCAGCAGGTCGGTGGGCGGCGGCGGCGTGG
>NZ_BHZI01000418.1 GCF_004305975.1 Streptomyces otsuchiensis | reverse complement strand
GGGTCGGGCTCTTAACGGGGGGCGGCGCGGTCATCCGTTCACCACCAGCGAGCGGGGGTTGTTGGCGACCGACCAGTTCAGCGCGCTGGTGACCGTTGCTCGCGTCTCGCTGGGGGTGAGGCCGGCGCTCTGCCCCGCCCCGTTAAGAGCCTCCTCAACCTCCGACCGGCTGAGCTGCCCGGCGGCGACGAACCGCCCCAACGCCCGGGCCGCCCGCGTCAGCGCCGCGTTCCGCGCACCTTCGGGAGCGGTGGCCACCGCCTGGGTCTCGCTGCGGAACGCCGCCGCGACGTACGCCGGAACCCGCCCCGACACCGGACCCGCCGCCACGACCACCGGGCGGGGCCGTGGCGCGAGCAGAGCCAGCAGCCAGTCGGGGAGAGGTGCGACCGGCGCTTCGTCGGCCAGCTCGTACCGCCCGGCGGGGAGGGTGGTGCCGGGGGCGAGGACGTATCCACCCCACGCGCGGGTGTCGACCAGCGGCCCGACCCGGCCCTGGGTGTTGTGCAACCTGCTCCCCGACGGGGCTGTGAAGTACAGGTGCCTCCCCCCGCCCGCAGTCCGGACCGTGCGGGTGGTGGGGACGGCCTGTCCGGCGCGCTCGCAGAGCGCCTGGAAGGTCGCCGCGCCGCCAGGCGCGTCCCTCTTGTCCTTGGGCTTGTCGAGGTCGACCACCAGGAGCCCGGCCGGGCCGGTCGCCAACCCGATGCCGTACGGGACGGTGGCCCAGGAGCGGGTGATCAGCTCGGGGTCGGTGGTGGCCCGCTGCTCCGGGGTGCGGTGCCCGGCGGCGCAACGGCCGGTGCGGGGGCAGTTGCTGGCGGGGTGGCCGGTGGGTCGCTTGCTCCCGGGCCGCAGGGGGAAGACGGGCCATCCGCGAGCGGCGCAGTCCAGTGCCGCCGCCAGCAGCGGCGGGCACGGTGAAGGTGTCATGCTGGAACCTCCAGTTCCATTCAGGTGGTCTGGTGAGGGCGGCCCCGGTTCTTGGCGGGATGGGGGCCGCTCTCGTGTGTCAGCAGGTGCAGTTGTCGGCTTTCTGCTGGCAGTCCCAGCAGCGGGGGCAGTCGCAGCCGCACACGCAGTCGGCGTGCTCTGGGCCTGGTGAGGAGCAGTAGCAGCCGGACTCGCCGCAGGCGTCGGGGTGGTCGTTCATGTCACCCTCGCTTCGTGGTGGGGTACCAGCCGCCGCGCTTGGGGTCGTAAACGCGCTCGCCCTCGCTGGGCGGGTCGGTGATCGGCCGAGGCCGGATGTCGATCGGGCGCTTCGGGGTGATCGGCATAATGGCTTCTCCTGTCTCAGGGATGGGATGGGTGGCCCGGGGCGGGTGCTGGCAGGCAAGGCCGCCCCGGGCCGTAGCAGGTCGTGACTTACTTCTGTTCGCTCAGGAGTCGCTCCGCCTCGTCCAGGAGGCGCTGGCGCTCAGGGTCGCCGGGGGGCAGCTGCTCGGCGCGGGCCAGGAGATCCCAGATCTCGGCGGACATCAGGCGCGGCCCACAAACTGCTTGTTGTACTCGTCAACCGCGTCGTCCAGGTGGCCCTGGACCATGGCCTCGTCCTTGGACCCGGGGGTGGTCCGGAGGAGGCTGGCGCGGAGCAGGCGGATCTCCGTCTCCTTCTCCTCGCGGAGGTCCGCCTGGGTGATGACCTTGCCGGCGCGGAGCTTGTCTCGCAGACGCATGGGGGTTCCTCCCGATGGGTGGAGTCCGGCTTGCCCGGCTCCCGGCGGGGCCCCTTCCGGGGCGCCACGGGCAGGCGGTAGACGGGGTAGATGCGGGCGGTAGGGGCGGGTAGGGCGCCGGTAGGGCTGGTGGTAGTTCCGCAGGTCAGACGGCGGTAGGGACCCGGGTAGGGCTGCCGGTAGGCGCCCCGGGGGCGGCGATCGGGGGGAGCTTGGAGCGCCTGATCCCGGCCCGGTTGACGCCGCCCACCTTCAGCTGTGATTCGACCGGGATTCCCCACCCCTCCAGGGCCGCTCGGAGGCCCCCGACGTCACCCTCGGGGAGGTCCCGAAAGTGGCCCTCGGAGTGCCCCGCCGAGAGCAGTTCGGAGAGGTGCATCCCGGGGCGGTCACCGATGGTTTGGTGGACCCATCGGAGGGCCTGCACAGAGACGTCCTCGGGGGTGGTCGCCGGCGCCTCCCGAGGGGGCTCGGTCGCGGTCTCCTCGGGGGCCTCCTCCTCGTCCTCCTCCGACTCCTCCTTCGCCGCCGCGAGGCAGGCCCCGACGGCCGCCGTCCAGCAGCCGATCCAGACGAGCGGCCCGGCGGTGGCGGCGATGAGGAGTCCAGCGATCGCGGGGGCCGCGGCGGCGGTTCCCCAGACGGTGTATCCGGTCCAGCGGGCCGCCCGG
Organism: Streptomyces otsuchiensis; assembly: GCF_004305975.1. Lineage (GTDB taxonomy): Bacteria > Actinomycetota > Actinomycetes > Streptomycetales > Streptomycetaceae > Streptomyces > Streptomyces otsuchiensis. The sequence goes on along the minus strand of NZ_BHZI01000418.1, from coordinate 1,243 downwards.
CCGCGTCCGGCGACGGGGCAGGTTCCGAGGTAGGCGGTCCACCAGCTCGGGAGGGTGCGGATGATGACGTCGGCGCCGTCGACGGCTCGATGCGCCAAGTCCAGGATCGGCCGCTCGCGGGGCTCACTGGTCACGGTGACGGTCCTTCCGGGTTCGACGGGCGGCGTCCCAGCTTCGGGAGGCGGCGTATCCGACTCCCGCAGCGGCGACGCACGCGGTGACGATCAGGGACAGGTAGGCGAGGAGCAGCGCGGCGAGGAGCAAGACTGCGCAGCCGGCGCGCTTCAGCAGCTCCACATCAGCCGCCGTTCGCCCAGCCCAGCAGCGGCTCCCCGATCGCGTTCACTGCGGCGATGACGGAGGCGTCGCCCCAGCCGGACCCGCCGACGGTGGCGTAGAGGGTGATCCCGGCTGCTGCGAGGAGCACGAGCTGCACGGCCTTCTTCCCGCCGCCGGCCTTCGCGGCGGCGATCAGCGAGATGGTGGCCATGGCGAGCAGGGCGACGGTCACGACGGCTCCGCCGGGGGTGAGGGAACCGGTGCTGGTGGTGGCGATCTGGCCCTGAAGGACCCCGGTGCCGCCAGCGGCGAGGCCGCCGGCGACATCGTGGGCGGACCCGAGGAACCCGGCGGCCTTGCCGATGAGGCCGCCGCAGGCGCCCATGAGGATGCCCATGCACATGGGGGCGATGACCTGCCAGATCAGGTCTTTGACCTTGTGTCCGCTTCTCCACCAGACGAAGAGGAAGGTGGCGAGGGTGGCGATGGCGATCGAGAAGGCGGCGAGGGTCACAGCGTCACTCCGGTGAGGGCCTGGATGAAGTCCCAGGGGTGGACGACCTGCCAGACCCCGACGACGGCGCATCCGAGGGCGCATCGCGAGATGAGGATCTGGGGGTAGGTCCGGGCACGGGCGATGAGGATCGAGGAGAAGGCGAGGGCGCCGATGGCGAGGCCGTAGCCGATGGCGCCTCCGCCGGTCTCGCGGGCGTAGTAGACGCAGCTGGCCCACGTGGTGGCCGCGCTGTACCCGGTCCAGGGGACGGGGACGACGGCGAGTCCGAGACCGATGAACGTGGTCCAGGGGCGGGAGGCGGACAGGGCCCGGCGCCACCAAGAGACCTGCCGGGTCTCGACTGGAACGAGAGCGTCTCGAATCTGCTGGAGGGTGAGGCTGTCCTCGGGCGCGAGCCGGAGGGTGATCTCGGAGGTCTCGGGCGGGGGGCGGTGAGACCCGGGGGTC
>NZ_BHZI01000417.1 GCF_004305975.1 Streptomyces otsuchiensis | reverse complement strand
ACGCACCACCAGGAGCCGCCACCCGTGCCGCACCACACCCCCGACCCCGGGCCACGCGCCCACCCGGTGGTCAACCCCGCCACCGAGGAGACGATCGCCACCGTACCCGAGACCTCACCGCGGGAGGTGGACCACGCCGTCACCCGGGCCGCCGCCGCCCAGCGCCGCTGGGCCGGGCTCGCGCCCGCCGACCGCGCCCGGCTGCTGCGCCGCTTCGCCGCCGAGGTCGACACCCACCTGGAGGAACTCGCGGCGCTGGAGACCCGCGAGGCCGGCCACCCGCTGGCCAACTCCCGCTGGGAGGCGGGCAACGTCCGTGACGTGCTGGAGTACGCGGCCGGGGGAGTGGAACGACTCGCCGGCCGGCAGATCCCGGTCGCCGGTGGCGTCAACCTCACCTTCGCCGAACCGCTGGGGGTCGTCGGCGTCATCGCCCCCTGGAACTTCCCCATGCCCGTCGCGGGCTGGGGCAGCGCCCCCGCGCTCGCCGCCGGCAACGCCGTCCTGCTCAAGCCCGCCGAGACGACCCCGCTGACGGCGCTGCGCCTGGCCGAACTGGCCCTGGCCGCAGGGCTGCCCGAGGACCTGTTCCAGGTCCTGCCCGGCGCCGGCGACGTCACCGGTGAGGCGCTGGTGGACCACCCCGGCGTCGCCAAGATCGTCTTCACCGGATCCACTGCGGTCGGCCGGCGCATCATGGCCCGCTGCGCCGCCACCACCAAGCGGCTCACCCTCGAACTCGGCGGCAAGAGCCCCAACATCGTCTTCGCCGACTCCGACCTGGAACGGGCCGCGGCCACCGCCCCCGGCTCCTTTCTCGACAACACCGGCCAGGACTGCTGCGCGCGCACCCGCATCCTGGTCGAGGACAGCTGCTACGACCGGTTCCTGGAACTGCTGGAGCCAGCCGTCCTCGCACTGCGGGCCGGAGACCCGACCGACCCCGCCACCGACCTCGGCCCGCTGATCTCGGCCGGGCACCGTGAACGGGTGCGTGCCCTGGTGCCCGAGACCACCCCGGCCGCCGTTCGCGGAGCCGTCCCCGACGGCCCCGGCTACTGGTACCCGGCCACCGTCCTGGAGGCGCACAGCGCTCCCCGGCGCGCCCTGACCGAGGAGGTGTTCGGGCCGGTGGCCGTCGTCACCCGGTTCACCGGCGAGGCGGACGCCGTGCGCCAGGCCAACGCCACCGACTACGGCCTCGCCGGCTCGCTGTGGACCCGGGATGTCGGCCGCGCGCTGCGGGTGTCCCGGGCGGTCGCCGCCGGCAACCTCTCCGTCAACTCCCACAGCGCCGTCCGCTACGCGACCCCCTTCGGCGGCTTCAAGCAGTCCGGGCTGGGGCGGGAACTCGGCCCCGACGCCCTCACCGCCTTCACCGAGACCAAGAACGTCTTCATCAGCACCGAGGAGCCCTCGTGACCGACCAGCCGAACCACCAGCCGACGGGCGAGCCGACCGACCACGGCCAGGACGGTGACCGGCAGCCCGTCTGCCGGCGGCTGGTGGGCCGCACCGCCGTCGTCACCGGAGCCGGCAGCGGCATCGGACTGGCGACCGCCCGGCGGTTCGCATCCGAGGGGGCCCACGTGGTGTGCGCCGACATCGACGCCGACGCCGGCGAGGCCGCCGCGCGGGAGACCGGCGGGCTGTTCGTGCGGACCGACGTCACCGACGCGGAGCAGGTGGCGGCGCTCTTCGAGACCGCGCACCGCACCTACGGCTCGATCGACGTCTCCTTCCACAACGCCGGGATCTCGCCGCCCGACGACGACTCCATCCTCACCACCGGCATCGACGCCTGGGAGCGGGTGCAGCTCACCAACCTCACCTCGGTGTACCTCTGCTGCCAGGCCGTGCTGCCCTACATGCGCGAACAGCGCCGCGGCTCGATCATCAACACGGCCTCCTTCGTCGCCGTGATGGGCGCGGCCACCTCGCAGATCAGCTACACCGCCTCCAAAGGAGGCGTACTGGCGATGTCCCGGGAACTGGGCGTCCAGTTCGCCCGCGAGGGCATCCGCGTCAACGCCCTGTGCCCCGGGCCGGTCAACACCCCTTTGCTGAAGGAGCTGTTCGCCAAGGACCCCGAGCGCGCGGCGCGCCGCCTGGTGCACGTTCCGGTCGGCCGGTTCGCCGAACCCGAGGAGATCGCGGGCGCCGTCGCCTTCCTCGCCAGTGACGACGCCGGCTTTGTGAACGCCTCGAACTTCCTGGTCGACGGCGGGATCTCGGGCGCCTACGTCACTCCGCTGTAACCGCCGCAGGAGTACCGGTACCGGCCGGCACCGGCCGGTACCGGTACACACACCGGGCTCCGCCGCTAGGCTGCACGGGTGAGTATGACGATGCCTCCCGGCTGGTACCCCGACCCGGGGTTCGCGGGCAACGGGCCCGCGCCCGAACGCTGGTGGGACGGGACCAACTGGACCGGGCAGACCCGGGACACCGCGGCCGGGGACGCGCCCGCAGCGCCGGATCCGCCCGCCACCGACGTCCCCGCCCCCGGCGAGGACCCGGCCTCCGGAACCAAGGACGCGGGAGCGGCGGGGACGGCGTCGCGCCGTCGCACCGCGGCCGTCGCCGGCGGCGCCGCGGTGGCCGCCGCCCTCGTCATCGCCGCGCTGCTGATGGGTGGCACCACCGCACCGGACGACTCGGCCGCCGATCCCGCCGACCGGACCGGCGAGTCCACCGACGGCGCCGACGAGGACACCGGCAGCGACGACGACGCCGAGGACGAGAACCGGCCGGACGGTGACGAACCGCCCGCCGCCGGAACCGACTTCACACGCTGGACCAGCACCGGCCTGGCCGGAGCCACCCTGCCCGTACCCGACGGATGGACCGAACGCTCCATCGACGGGGTCTCCGTGACCGACGCCGAGTACCCCTGCCCCAACGACTCCGAACGCACCTGCGTGCGCGCCGGCGCCTTCATGATCCCCGGCGGAGCCGAGAGCGACCCGCGCGCCGCCGCGCACCGCGACGTCATCGAACACACCGAGGTCTCCTTTCCCGACGACGCCTACGGCGGCATCACCGACCACCGCGAGGAACTCTCCGAGGAGGTCACGGTCGCCGGTACCACCGGCCACCGCGTCCGCCGCTGGCTGGAGACCGGCGCCGGGACGCAGGCGTACGCCGAGACGGTCGCCTTCCCCGCCCCCGACGGCTCGGGGACGATGCTGCTGCTGCGCCTCGGCTGGAGCGCCGACGCCGACGGCCCCGGTCAGCCCCTGATGGAGGCGCTGGTCGAGGGCGTGCGTCCCGCCACCGGGGAAACGCCCGGTACCGATGTGTGAACGTTCGACCGTAGAGTGACCACAGCCGCGGAGGCTGACAGCCGGTGACGGGTGAGCAGGGGGCAGAGGGATGAGCACCGAGCACGGCTCGTACGCGGCCCACCGCCCGCGTCCCGCCGGTCCGCCCGTGCCGCACATGAGCAAGCCGCCGCTCCCACCGGGGGCAACCGCACGGCCCAAGGCGCCACCGCCGCACCGCCCTTCGCCGGCGGTCCCCTCGCACGGCACCGTCCCGCCGCACGGCACCCTCCCGCCGCACGGCACCCTGCCGCCCCGTGGGGCCGGCACCCTCGCCCTCGATCA
>NZ_BHZI01000416.1 GCF_004305975.1 Streptomyces otsuchiensis | reverse complement strand
CCCCCGCCCTCAGGGTGCTTCTCCTAGCGGGCCTTCATCTGGCCCGCCCCCTGGTTCGCCGGCACAGGACCGTTCAACAGGTTCACGCCCTTTTGGTTACCGAGACCTTCCCTTCCTGGGGTGGGACTGGCTCTCTTGAAAGGAAAGGAACCGGCGGACCGCTGCCCCGCCACTGTCAGGACAGAAACGAGGGAGTGATCATGGATCTCGCAGTCCTTCAGCTCCGCCTCGATCTGCCGTCCACGCTCCACTCCCACGAAGTCCGCGCCCAGCAGCACACCCAGGCGTGGGTATAGGAAATGGGCATGATCGCCAACAGCCCGAAAGCGCGGGAGGTCTGCGACTCGTTCCGCGCACCCCGCGTCCCCGCTTCATCCACCGCACCGCCGACCGGAGAGTGGACAGCTATGACAACGGACGTTCCGATCAGCCAGGCACCGGGAGCGCTGCCTCTCCTCGGCCACCTCCTGCCACTGGTACGCGACCCCCTGAAATTCCTCACCTCACTGCCCGCCCGCGGAGGCCTGGTCCACATCCGAATCGGCCCCATGAAGGCCCTCCTGGTGTGCGACCCGGGACTGACCCGCCACGTCCTGGTCAACGACCGCACCTTCGACAAAGGCGGCCCGGCATTCGACCAGGGCAGGGAAGTCCTGGGCAACGGCCTGCCCCTCTGCCCCCATACCGACCACCGCCGCCAGCGACGGCTGATCCAGCCCGCCTTCCACCCCGCCCGCCTGCCCGCGTACGCCCGCCTGATGACCAAACAGACCGACACCATCACCGGCTCGTGGACCGACGGCCAGACCATCGACGCCTATACCGAAATGCAGAACATCGTCGCCCAGGGCCTGGTGGCAACCATGTTCGCCGACACCCTCAACCCCACCGCCATAACCGAGGTACTGGAGGACCTCGGCACCATCACGAACGGCATCTTCCGGCGCATGATCACACCACCGCGCCTGAACATGCTCCCCACCCCCGGCAACCGCCGCTACTACCAGGCCCAATCCCGCCTGCGCCAGACCATGACCCACGCCACCGCAGACCGCCGCTCCGCCGCCACCGGCCACGACGACCTGCTGTCCGTACTCCTCGGCAGCCCCGATTCCCCCGAAGACGGCCATGACCAGAACCTTTCCGACGCCGAGATCATCGACCAGCTGATGGCCTTCTTCTTCGCCGGCATCGAGACCGCGGCCGCCACCCTGGCATGGGCACTGCACGCCCTGGCCCAGCACCCCCACATCGAAGAACAGCTCCACGCCGAGGCCGACAGCGTTCTCGCCGGCGCCGCAGCCACACTCGACGACGTGCCCAGGCTGGAATACACACGCCGCGTCCTCATGGAATCCCTGCGACAATATCCGCCCGCTTGGCTCATCAGCCGCACCACCACCACCGACACACACCTCGGCACGCACCCCGTCCGCGCCGGCACGGCCGTCTTCTTCAGCCCCTATCTCATCCACCACCGAACCGACCAGTACGACAACCCCGAGCAATTCGACCCCGACCGGTGGAGCAGCTCCCGCCACCTCAACCCACCGGACGGCTCCTTCATCCCGTTCGGCGGAGGCGCCCGCAAGTGCATCGGCGACCAATTCGGCATCACCGAAACCGTCATCATCCTGGCCACGATCGCCGCACGATGGCGCCTGGAACCCCTGCCCGGCCGCCCCGTCCGCCCCGCCCTGGCCCTCACACTCAGCCCGCAACGGCTGCACATGCGCCTCAGGCTCCGCACATAGCACCGCCCGGGTCCCGAACCCTGCACACCCCGTGGTGCAGGAGAGCCGCCGAGCACTCGGGACTTCCCCCTCGGCCGTGAGGTCCAGCAGCAGCGGAGGGCGCTGCGTGCCGCGGAGCTGGAGGAGCGGCGCAGGAGGCGTCTTGGACGCGCCGGAGGCCGGGATGGTCAGGGAGCCGGACGAGCAGTCGTGGGAGAGCAAACTCGCTGTGCTCTGGTCCTACCGGCGGGCCACCGGGCACCTCGCACCGCGGCAGGACGCGGTGTGGGACGACCCGGCCGGCGGCAGCCCCGTACCGATCGGGCAGCACCTCGCCAACCTCCGCCGTACCGGCGGCCTCGGCAAGAACCCGGAACGGGCGGCACGGCGCGCGGAGCAGCTCGCGGCGATCGACGAGGACTGGAACTGCCCCTGGCCGCTGAACTGGCAACGCCATTACCGGGTCCTCGCGGACCTGGTCGACGCCGCCGGGGCCCTCCCCTACATCGCACCCGGCGTGCTCTTCGACGGCGACGACATCGGCACCTGGAGATGGCAACAACAGAAAGCCGGGGTGCGGGCGCAGCTGATGCCCGAACAGCGCGAACGCCTCGCCAAACTCGGCATCAAGGCCGCCGAGCTCCCCGAGACCGCCCCGGCAGCAACCCGTCCAGCAACGGCCTCGGGAAAGGGGCCGAGCAAGGCGCAGCAGGCCTTCGAACGGGGACTAGGGGCCCTTGCGCAGTGGGTCGAGCGGGAGGGCGCCGACCGGCCAGTACCCCGCGGCGCGGTCATCGAGGTCAAGGTTGACGGCGAGGCGGAGCCGGTACCCGTACGACTCGGCGCATGGCTCTCCAACACCCGCGCCAGACGAGACCGGCTGAACGCTGATCAGCTTGCCGCCCTCGTCAAGCTGGGCATGGACTGGGCCTGACCACGGAACCCACGGCTGCCCGCGGTGGGCGGCTGGTGCTCACTGCCTTTCTCGGGGTGGGAAGAATCCCTGGCGTTCCGAGCCGTCCACGCTGAATGTGTGGACGGTGGCACGTCCTCTGATGCTGGCAGGCGGTGTCGGGTTCTCGATCACGATGACCTGGCCTGGCGGGTTCTCCAGGAGATCGCCGTAGAAGTTCTCGGCAACGTCGGCACTCATCAGTTCGGGACGGTCTTCGTGCGGGTCTTCGGGGCGGCGGTAGGTGAGGACCGGAGTGTCGAGCACGACGAAGCCCGGGTGAATCAGGTCGAGAGCTGTATTCCGGCGCGCGAGTGATACGGCGAAGGCGTGAGCTGCCCCGAGTTCCGTGGAGTCCGCGATCGTGTGATCAAGCGGTCTGCGGGACTTCCTCGAGTTGGGCCCAGTACGTGTGCTCGTACTCGTCGGGCGGCACGTAGCCCAGGGCGGAGTGGAGTCGCTCACTGTTGTACCACGCGACCCACTGGAAGACGGCCCGCTCGACCTCGTCGAAGTCCCGCCAAGGCCCCTGATGCTCGATCAGCTCGGCTTTGAATGTGCCGTTCAGAGCTTCGGCCATCGCGTTGTCGTAACTGTCCGCGACGGACCCGACCGACGCCGAGGCGCCGACCTCGGCGAGACGTTCCGTGTACCGAATGGATACGTATTGCGACCCTCGGTCGCTGTGGTGAATGAGATCGGCGTCCTTCTTGATCTTCTGCCGCCACAGCGCCATCTCCAGCGCGTCCAGCGGCAGGTCCGTGCGCATGTGGGTGGCGGCCTGCCAGCCCACGATCCGGCGCGAGTACGCGTCCAGCACGAAGGCGACGTAGACCCAGCCCGACCAGGTTCGTATGTAGGTCAGGTCCGCCAGCCACAGTTGGCTCGGGTGCTCGGCGGTGAAGCGCCGGTTGACCAGGTCCGGCGGGCGCGGGGCGGTCGGCTCGGGGACCGTGGTGCGGCGGCGCTGTCCGCGGATGACGCCCTCGATGCCGAGCTC
>NZ_BHZI01000415.1 GCF_004305975.1 Streptomyces otsuchiensis | reverse complement strand
CCCCCCCCCCGCCCCCCCTTCCCCCACACCACACCACAGAAAACCACACAAAAAGGGGGGGGGGGGTGCCCCCCCGGTGGGTGTGCCACCCGCCCGCCGTCGTCGTTCACGCCCTTGGCCGATCCGGCCGCCTCAGCCGCCTCAGCCGCCCGGTCATCCGGCGCCGTCGCGGGCGGCTCAGCCCTCCGCGAGGGCGCGCTTCACGGCGGCGGAGACCCGTCCGCCCTCCGCCCGGCCGGCGACCTTCGGCGTCACCAGCTTCATCACGGCGCCCATGGCGCGCGGGCCCTCGGCGCCGTTCGCCTTCGCCTCGGCCACCGCGTCCGCGACCAGCGCGTCCAGCTCGTCGTCACCGAGCGGCGCGGGCAGGTACTCGGCCAGCAGCTCGCCCTCGGCGACCTCCCGCGCGGCCTGCTCGGCACGGCCACCCTTCTCGAACGCCTCGGCCGCCTCACGCCGCTTCTTCGCCTCACGGGCGATGACCTTCTGCACCTCGTCGTCGGAGAGCTCGCGGGCGGTCTTCCCCGAGACCTCCTCCTTCGTGATGGCGGCGAGCGTCATCCGCAGGGTGCCGGAACGCAGCTCGTCCCGCGCCTTGATGGCGGTGGTGAGGTCGTTGTGCAACTGGGCCTTCAGCGTGGTCATGCGGTCATTGTGTCAGGCCGGGGTCTGCAACGATGGGGGGATGCGTACGCGTTATTCGGTTCCCCTCGGCCTGGCCGCCGGCGTCGCCGCGGCGGGCGCGGCCACCCTCGGGTACGCGGCGGGGGTGGAGGCACGTTCCTTCCGGCTCCGGCGCGTCACCGTGCCGGTCCTGCCGCCCGGTACCCACCCGCTGCGGGTGCTCCAGGTCTCCGACATCCACATGGTGTGCGGGCAGCGCAAGAAGCAGCGCTGGCTCCAGTCCCTGGCGGGCCTGCGGCCGGACCTGGTGATCAACACCGGCGACAACCTCTCCGACACCGAGGGCGTCCCCGAGGTCCTCGACGCGCTCGGCCCGCTCATGGAGTTCCCCGGCGCCTACGTCTTCGGCTCCAACGACTACTACGCCCCCCAACTGCGCAACCCTGCCAAGTACTTGCTGGAACGCGTCACCGGCCGCCATGGCCTCAACGGCAACGCCGGAGCCACCGCGGTGCCCCGCAACCCCTGGTGGCTGCTGCGCGACGCCTTCGACGCCGCCGGCTGGGTCAACCTCACCAACACCCGGGGACGGATCAAGACCGCCGGCGTCGAGATCGCCCTCACCGGCCTCGACGACCCCCACATCAAGCGCGACCGCTACGCCGAGGTCAGCGGCGGGCCCGAGCGCGACGCCGACCTCGCCCTCGCCGTGGTCCACGCGCCCTACCTGCGCGTCCTCGACGCCTTCACCGCCGACGGCTACCCGCTGATCCTCGCGGGGCACACCCACGGCGGACAGGTCTGCGTCCCCTTCTACGGCGCGCTGGTCACCAACTGCGACCTCGACACCCGCCGCGTCAAGGGCCTCTCCCACCACGACTCCGGCGGCCACCGCTCCTACATGCACGTCTCCGCCGGCTGCGGCACCAACCGCTACACCCCGGTCCGCCTCGCCTGCCCCCCCGAGGCCACCCTCCTCACCCTCGTCGAACGCCCCTGACCCCCACGGCGCCACCCACCGCGCTGACCTGCGGGAACGCCCTGAAGCGGGGTCGCCGGACCGGCCGGGAGCGGCCCCACCGAATCGGATTTCGCGTACGGGCGCGGGTCGGCTAAGCTAATCCCACATCGCATCGGGGTGTGGCGCAGCTTGGTAGCGCGCTTCGTTCGGGACGAAGAGGTCGTGGGTTCAAATCCCGCCACCCCGACTGATGCAACACCAGGTCAGGCCCGGTACTGAGAAATCAGTACCGGGCCTGACCTGCTGTGCGGCCCTGTTCTGGGAGCCGGCTTCGGGCGGGCGGCTCCCCAGGCCGACGCGCAGCCAGAGAGGAGCGGTCTGTATCGCAACGTCGGCTCCTTGCCATGGCTGAGGGACCTCGCGCCTCCCTGTCCAGAGGGCTTCGACACCGGATAGCGGTGCCGCCGCAGGTGCACGAGCCCGTGCGGGGACGACTCCGGGCAGCTGACAGCAGCGCCCCAGTGAGCAGATCGCTCGCCATGGCTCGCACGGGCCGTGCACCGTGGGATACCGGAAGATCGCCGCGTACCTGCGGCGTGCAACCAGAAGAAGCTGGTCCAGTTACTCTCACGGCGTCGGTCGGCCGCACCGCTCTGGCTTGAATCGTATTCTTGTCGTCGGTATCGGGGATTCGTACCGTCCCGTTGCATGGACTCCACGGCTTTCGACGTGATCAGGCGTCTCGGTGACCTTCTGACCGTGCAGGTGAACTCATCGCCCGAACTCATCACCGGAGTCGGGAAGGCGGCCGGTGCCGTTGACCGCGAGCGGGCGAAAAAGAAAACCCCAGCCGAAGGTCATGGCCCTCGCAAGCTGGGCCTGCTCCCACTACCTCGGGCCGAGCGCGGTCCCCTATGGGTGACTCCATGGGATTTGCTGGCGACGTTCGCGCGCGGTACGGCCTTAGCACGGCAAGGACGAGGCAGGGGCTTGGCGGAGCATTGGCAAGGGCTGAAATACTGCCGCGCCTTCGCCGCCGACCGGCACGGGAGCCTGCGCCTCACCGATGAGGGGAAAGCCCCCGAACTATCCTATCGGGCCATGCAGGCAAGGGAGCTGGGCCGAGCGTTCGGGCTCGCCGTCGCTGAACGGGCGCTTCGCGAGAGATATCCGGACCACTTGATCAGCATCGTCGACGCTGAAACCGTCCTGCTTCCCGGCTTCGCCCGACCCAAGCCGGCCGGGACTCTCGGCGCCAGGCCGCGGCCGGACTTCCTGCTGGAGGCATGGCGTCCTGGTGAAGGCTCCCGAATCTTCGTGGTGACCGTGAACGGCAACCACCAAGCGGTGAGAGAGAAGACCTCCCCAAGCTCTCGCACGACGTACAGGCAGCTGGCCCGGGGCAATGAGCGTGTGCAGCGATTCCATGTGGGGCAGCGGAGCGCGACTCCCACGCTCACGACCTCGACCGAATTCCTGGCGACCGCCGGTGTGACGGTGCATGTCCTGCACACGGGCGGAGGTCTCGAGCTTCCAGTACGGCCGGTATCAGGTGCGGATTCGGCCGATGTGGCCATCGGCCGCCGCGCTCTGCGGTACGTGGACTCGGTGGCGCTCCCTGCGGAACGGGGGGCAGAACGGCACAACGCCTTCTTGATCCCTGAGAAGGAACTCTCGTGGTTCGGCCGCGTCGTCGCCCGAGCTCATGCCGCCGGACAGCTCGCCTTGGCCGGTGGAGGTGGAACGGTCGGCCGGTATTTGATCGACGAGCAGGGCCGCAAACACTTCAGTGAAACCGCTTACGCTGGCACGGCCAGCGTCCACGACGCGAAAGCCTGTTTCGCCGGGGAACGATACGTCGGCACTGACCAGGTCTTTCGTATCAATGGCACGCGGGTCGAAGCGTTTTCCGGCGTGGCAGCTGATCTCTACGACCTGCTCGCTGAGGGCAAGGCCGAGGAGTACCGCCGACGGACATATGAACGGCGGCACGACTGGCCAGAGCCGGATGATGTCGACGACTGGGGTGCGACTTCCTTCCGGCCGGACGGCACCGTACTCGCGATAAGGGTGGTGCCGGGGCAGGGATCACGCGAGGGCCGCTCACCAGGATGATCTCAACGAAGTGTGGCCCCGGAGGAGAAGCCGGCTCTTGCCGTCGCTGCCGATTCGAGGCGGGACGTGGTCATCGGGTGTGGGGGGTG
>NZ_BHZI01000414.1 GCF_004305975.1 Streptomyces otsuchiensis | reverse complement strand
GACATCGGTGGCCCCGGGGGGTCCGGCCGCCCGGCGTGCGGGGGTGTCGCGGGGCGCGGGGTCGTCGCCGCGCGCCTGACGCGTGCGCGGCCCGGGCCTGCCGCGGACCGCGTCCCGTGGCTCGAACCCGAGCGCGGTCAGCGACAGTCCGGGGAACATGTGCCGGAAGACGCGCTCGTAGGCGTAGTTGGGGCAGCGGATCTCGCCGGCCTCCACCCGCCCGACGTAGCGCGCGTCGCACGCGACCCGCTCGCCGATCTCCCAGGCCGCCCTGCGTACGGCAGCGGCGAACTCCCCGGGCGACCGATCGCCGCGCAGTCTCCGGAAGACGGTGTTGGGCCGGGCGTCCGCGGCGCCGGGGCCGGGACGCGGTGGGCCGGTGGGCTCCGGCGCTCCCGCTGACGCGGATGTCGACGTCATGGCGGGACCGTACCGGCCGCGCCGAAGGACACAGCGACCGGTTTCGTACAAACGGGATATCTCACCCGTGATCCGCCATGAACTGCCACCCTTTGCGGCTGTCCCCGGCCGTACCTCTTGACAGTGCAATCGCGTTGAACCCGGTATCCGACAGCGGAGGAGGACTCCCATGCTGGACATCGAGAGGGCCACGGCCGTGACGCGCCACCGTGTCACAGCCGGCCACACGGCTCACCACGGCCGCCCCGGCCCCGCCGAACCGCCCTGTGATCTGGTGACCGTACCCGCCCGGGAAGGGCTGGAGGCGGTAGACATCCTGCGATTGCGTGGCGGCGCGGGCCCGGTGCTGCACGACCGGGAGGGCGACACCCTCGGCTTCCTGGTCCCGCCCGGTACCGCCGAGGGGTGGAACCTTCCCGGCAGTGCCTGCATCCAGACCTACGGAACCCCGCCGGGCTCGCACCAGCTCCCGGTCGCGGGTTCGCGGTGGCTGGTGCCGCCGGCCGACACCCGGCCCGCCGCCACCCATCCGGACCGACTGCGGGACGCCCTGCGTGAGGCCGCCCGCACGTTCGCCGCACTGGACCGCTGCTGTCGCTGAACCGCCGCCGTCCGCGACCACCCCCCACCACGCCCCACCCGCGTCTTCTCGCCCCGGCAGGCCCGGCCACTGTGGCGCCGACCGCCTGTCACCGCTCGTTCCCGCCGCCGTCACGGCATCCGTCGTACGTCGCGACAGCAGTGCAGGAACGTTTCGCCCCGGTCGCGGCGCCGGACGGCTCGCCCCGGGGCGAAAGGAGCGGCGGACCGCCCGGTGGGGCCGGACCGCCCTGTGCGCCCGGTGGGGCCGGTGCGGGGATACTGGGCCGATGGTCGACCGGAACAGACGACGACAGGGGCGCGCCGCGCCCAGCGGCCCGGTGGACGGGGGCGTGGCGCGGCTGGTGCCCGACCCCGACCGCCCCCGCGGCTGGGAGCTCCACCTCGACGGCGCCCCGCAATCGCACGTGGACCTCGACGACCCGGCCTGGCTCGGCTACGCCTACCAGCGACGGCTGGGCCACATCATCGACCTGGCCGCACCACCCGGCGCCCCCGTCGCCGCTGTTCACCTGGGCGGCGGCGCCTTCACCCTCGCCCGCTACGTCGTGGCGACCCGGCCCCGCTCCACCCAGCAGATCGCCGAGCCCGACACCCGGCTGACCGCCTTCGTCCGGGAGTGGCTCCCCCTGCCGGACGGGCGGATCAAGGTCCGCGGCAGCGACGCCCGCCGGATGCTGGAACGTCTGCCGGAGGGCCAGGCGGACCTGGTCGTCACCGACGTGTTCGCCGGTGCCCGAACCCCCGCCCACTGCACCAGCGGCGAGTTCCTCGACCTGGCCCGGCGCGCGCTGCGCCCCGGCGGCTGGTACGCCGCCAACCTCACCGACGGGCCCCCGCTGGCTCATCTGCGGCGTCAACTCGCCACCTTCGGGGACAGGTTCGGGGCGTGCGCGGTGATCGCGGACCCGGCCGTGCTGCGTGGCCGCCGGTTCGGCAACGCCGTCCTGGTCGCCACCGACGGCCCACTGCCGACCGCTGAGCTGACCCGTCGCGCCGCCGGCGACCCGCACCCCGCCCGGCTGCTCACCGGCCGGGAACTCACCGACTTCACCGGCGGGGCGCCGGTGGTCACCGACGCGGACGCCACCGACTCCCCGGCGCCGCCGGAGGGCACCTTCGACTGAGTCCGCAGGAATGCGGGATGCGGGCAGGGCGCGTGCGGCACAGGTGCGCGCCTCACGCGCACGACGGTGCCGGTCACGCGCGCCCCGGAGCGCGCGGCTCACTCCTCGTGGTGGTCGATGTAGGGCGCGTGCCCGTTGAAGACGCAGAAGACCGACACCGCGCGGCCGTGCCCGGAGAAGGTCACCCGGATGAAGCCCTCCTCCGTCCAGACCTGCATCTCCCAGCCCGCCGCGGGCGTCGCGGAGACCAGCTCCGCGGAGTCGGGCCCCATGTCGAACGCCACCAGGCCACCGTCGGTGGACACGGTCTCCACCGTGCCCAGCCCGCTGTCCCCGTCACCCCCGTCCCCGGGGCTGTCGCCGGCCTCACCCGGCGGCGGACCGGTCTCGCCCGGGGGCTCGCCGTCCTCGGCCGAACCCGCGGGCGCGGGGGAGCGCCGGGGTGGCTCGCCGCCGTTCCCGTCCTCGCCGACGTGCTCCCGGTCCCCGGCTTCGGTGGTGGCCGGTGGCGGCCGCTGGGTGGACGAGGCGTCCGGCTCCGGGGCGCTCTCCGACGCCGACGGCGCGCCGGTGACGGCCAGGGCGCGCGGCGCGTCGTACGCGGTGCCCCTGATCACCGAACCGACCCCGAACCACGTCAGCGTGACCGCGGCGCCGGTGGCCCCGACCCACACCGCGACGATCATCAACTGGCGTCGCATACAGCTACATTACGCAGAGCCCCGGCCCGCCCACGTCCCGGTGTCCCGGGGCCCGCCTCTTCGCGCCAATCCGTGGGCGCCCGTCGCGCGGCCGACGGTGTCCGGGTGCGGTCCGGCTCCGATCCGGTACCGCCCACGGACTCAACTGCCCCCGCACACACGGGGTACGGTGCCGCGCATGGCCCATGTGCTCGTGGTTGAGGATGATCCGTTCGTCCGGTCGGCGCTGATCCGTCACCTGACCGACGCCGCGCACACCGTGCGCAGCGTCGGGAGCGCCCTGGAGGCGCTGCGCGAGGTCGCGCAGTTGGAGTTCGACGTGGTCGTCCTCGACCTCGGGCTGCCCGATCTGGACGGCGCGGAGGCGCTGAAGATGCTGCGGGGCGTCACCCAGGTCCCGGTGATCATCGCGACGGCGCGGGACGACGAGCGGGAGATCGTCCGGCTGCTCAACGACGGCGCCGACGACTACCTGGTCAAGCCGTTCTCCGTGGAGCACCTCTCGGCCCGGATGGCGGCGGTGCTGCGCCGCGCGGGAGGAGGCCGGGGCGCGGCGGCGGAACGGGACGCGGTGCTGCGGGTCGGCGGCCTGACCGTCGATCCGCAGCGGCGCACCGCCCAGCTGGACGGCAACGGACTCGACCTCACCCGGAGGGAGTTCGACCTGCTGGCCTACCTGGCGGGCCGTCCGGGGGTGGTGGTGGCGCGGAAGGACCTGCTGACCGAGGTCTGGCGCCAGTCCTACGGCGACGACCAGACGATCGACGTGCACCTCTCGTGGCTGCGGCGCAAACTCGGCGAGACCGCCGCCCGGCCGCGCTACCTCCACACCCTGCGGGGCGTCGGGGTCAAGCTGGAGGCCCCGCCCGCCCCGGAGCAGCCGTCGCCGCAGCCGCCGCCGTCCGCGGCCCGTCCGCAGGGGGCCGAACGGCCGGCGGGCACGGGCCGCGGACGGCGGCGG
>NZ_BHZI01000413.1 GCF_004305975.1 Streptomyces otsuchiensis | reverse complement strand
GTCCAGGGGCGGCAGCGCCGGCGAGGGGGGTACGGCGACGGTGACGGTGGGGCCGGGCCGCGGGAGCCGGGTGGCGGCCTCGGCGAGCCGGGCGAGCAACGCGTCGGCCCGCACGGGCACTCCGGCGACGACGAGTTCGCCGACCGCGAGACACAGCTGCCGCAGGCTGGTGTCGCCCGGGCTGTCCAGCGCGACGGCGACATGCTCCCGGTCGCCCAGCACCCTCTTGATCCAGCCGGTGCACAGCGTGCGCGGCCCGTGCTCCACGAAGATCCGGACGCCGTCCGCCCACGCCTGTTCGACGGTGGCGGCGAAGTCGATCGTGCCGAGTCCCTGAGCGGTGAGCGCCTCGGCGGCCCGCTCGGCCGTCGGCCGGTACGCCCGGCCGCTCGCCCCACTGTAGAAGCGGACCCCCGGCACCGCGACCGTGGGACGACGGTGGGTCTCGCGCCACACCTCGCTGACCTCGGCCAACTCCGGGGCGTGGGCGGCCATGTCGTAGTCCAGCTCGATAGCGCGGTCGGCACCGATCCTGGCCACGACGGCGGCGCACGCCCGGGACTCGCCACCGATGACACAGACCCCGGGCGCGTTGACCGCCATCAGATGCACCGCGACCTCGCCGGCGAGCTCGGCGCGGACGGCGTCCAGCGGGGCCGCGACCAGATGGCTCGACCACCGGGAGCCCGGGATACCCCGCTGTCGCCAGTAGCGCCGGACCGCCCGCAGCTCACCCGCGAGCTCGGTCGTGAACAGGCCGCTGTCACGGGTGGCTTCGTACAGCCCCGAGGCGTCCGGCCAGGCGCCCAGCGCCACCAGCGCCGTCGACTCGCCCGAGGAGTAGCCGATGGCGGCGTCCGGCCGCAGCCCGAGCACCTCGCGGCTGAAGACCGTGTGGAAGACGGCAAGTTCGGCGACGGCCCAGATCTGCCCGAGTACTCCGGGCTCCGCCCCGGACCGCAGTCGTGCGCCGATCGACCGGTGTTCCTCACGGACGGTCTCGCCCAGCGACGGCCATGCGAGCGCCAGCTCATGGCCCATCCCCGGGTAGGCGGCCGAGCCGTTCGTGTACACGAAGGCGGTCTGCCCGACGACCGGCGAGTCCCGGTACAGGACATCGGCCGGGCGGACCCCGCCCTCCGTCAGCCAGCGGCGGGCCGCTTCCCCGCGCTCCGCCGACGTGGTGTCGCCGTCCACGACGAGGGCCAGCCGGGCCGGGCCGTCCGAGGACTGTCTGCCGGCCTCCAGCGCGGCCAGCACCTCCTGGCGGTCCGCCCCGGAGAAGACTTGCAGGCGCGGGGCCGGGCCCCGCAGCCACGGCCGGGCGTCCCCCGCGCGCAGCCGTACGCTCGCGGCCGGCCCCTCCAGCGGCGTGACCACGGCCCGCGCGGTGTGGGCGACGGCCCCGGTGTCCGCCGGCCCGCCGGGGCGGGGCACCGCGCGGTGCTGGAGCGAGAGCGCCGCGACCGCGACGGAGACCAGCCCGGACGCGGCATGGGCCCGCCCGAAGGCGGACACCGGATCGAAGACCGCGCCGGGGCCGTCGCCGATGACCATGTCGGGCTCGTCAGTGGCCTCTTCGTCCAGCAGGGCGACGACGGTGTCGCCGTCCCTGCGCGCGGCCTCCAGGGACTTGAGGACCAGAACGACAGCCGCGTCCCCGGCCTCCTCCCCGCCGCCGAGCTCCCGCAGGGCGGCCCGGTGGACCACTTCACAGGACAGATCGGTGGCGCCGACGAGGGCGGCCTCGGCCTCTCCCGACCGAATGGCCCGAGCCGCGATCCCCAGCGCCACCAGCCCGGACGCCTCCTCCGCGGAGACCGTGAACCCCGGTCCGGCCAGATCCAGTTGGGTGCTGACGCGGTTCGCCGCGAGATTCGGCATGCTGCCCACCACACACTCCGCCGTCATGGGCGGGGCGAAGGCGTCCCGGGCGAGGTCCGCCGACGACGCGGTGACGGGCGCCCCCGACTGCTCGAGCCAGTGGGGAACCCGCCAGCGGGCGCCCGCGCGGGCGACCTCGGGGTCCACCCCCGTGCCGATGACCACCATGGTCAGCTCGCGGGGCAGAGTCACCGTCCGGGCGGCCTCGCGGGCGGCCTCCAGCACCAGCAGGTGATGCCGCACGGTCCGCTCCAGGGCCAGCGGCGGGAAACAGAGGTCCGTCAGCTCCACGGCGATCTCCGCGACGGGGCCGCGCCGTTCGCCGCCCAGCACCGCCCGGCGGAAGTCCTCCGTGGACCTTCCCTCGCCGACCCGGGCGCCGACGGCGACGATCGCGACGGGGGTACGCGTGCCCGGCGCGTCGACTGCCGGAGCCGGACCAGGCTCCGGAGCCTGCTCCGGCGTCCGGGCGGCCGGCCCGCCGCGCGGTGCGACGGACAGTGGGAGGTGCGCCGACCCGGGCACGGCGGACCCGGGAGCACCCTCCGGAGCGTCGACGACCAGGTGGGCGTTGGTTCCGCCGAACCCGAAGGCGCTGACCGCCGCCCGGCGCGGCCCCGCCCACTCCTCCGGCGCGGCCAGCACCCGCAACGGCGTGCCCGCCAGCACGTCCAGCGGCTGCTCGGCGCCGAGCGTCGCCGGGCGGACCCCCGCACGCATCGCCCCGAGTACCTTCAGCAGCCCCGTCACGCCCGCCGAGGCCAGCAGGTGCCCGACGTTCGACTTCGCCGAACCGATCGGCACGTCCTCGCCCGCCCCGAAGACCCGGGCCATGCCGCGCGCCTCCACCGCGTCCCCGACCGGCGTCCCCGTCGCATGGCACTCGATGAGCGAGACCGACTCGGGAGCGACGCCCGCCATGTCGTACGCCAGCCGCATGGCGCGTACCTGGCCCTCCTCCGACGGGCTGACCAGCCCGGACCCACGCCCGTCGTTGGACAGCCCCACGCCGCGGATCACACCGAGCACGGGCAGGCCGGCCGCGCGGGCCCCGGACAGCCGCATCAGGGCGACGAACCCGGCGCCCTCGCCGTGCACCAGCCCGTCCGCGTCCCGGTGGAAGGGGCGGCTGCGCCCCGTGCGGCTGGTCGCGGACAGCCCGCAGAACCCCACGTGGAGGTAGAGGGGATCGGGGCGGCTGACCGCACCGGCCACCATCAGGTCGGCCGTGCCGTCGTGCAGCCGGTCGCACGCCAGCTTGACCGCGTACAGCGAGGACGCGCAGGCGGCGTCCAGGGACCAGGCCCCCGCCCCGAGCCCGAGCGCGCGGGCCGCGAGCCGGGCGGGAAGCCCGGAGGAGAAGCGGTTGCGGGCGTCGGGACGCGTCCGGCGCTCACCCGTCAGCACGGCGTCACGGACCGCGGGGCGCTGCGCTGACAGCCAGACGTGTTCGGCGAAGGCAGCCCCGCCGGATGTGGGGTACGAGAGGTTCCCCAGCACCAGCCCGCCGCGCGGCAGCGGGCCCGCGTGGCCCGCCTCGGCGAGCGCCTGCCGCACCCCGTGGAGGACCCAGTGGAAGAGCGGGTCCAGCGCGGCGATCCGCTCCGGCTCCACGGGGAAGTCGCCCGGATCGAAGACGGACTCGAACCCGTGGACGTAACCGCCGACATCACTCCAGGTGCGGTCGAGGTGGTCGTCCACCGAGCCCATGGCCCAGCGGCGCGGCAGCCGCCACCGGTCCGCCGGGGCGGCCGACAGGCTGGTGCGGCCGGCGGCGACGTTCTCCCAGAACGTGTCCGGGTCCAGCGCGCCGGGCAGCACACAGCCCCGGCCGACGACGGCGATCGGTTCGAAACGCATGCGGGCTCACTTCACGACAGGCCGGAGGCCGGGGCTGTGTGCTGCCCGGCGCGCTGGACCCGGACACGTTCTGGGA
>NZ_BHZI01000412.1 GCF_004305975.1 Streptomyces otsuchiensis | reverse complement strand
GGCCGGGCCCGGGGGTGGCGGGGGCCCGGCCCGGTTCGGGGTGGACGCCGGTGGCGGTGGTGCGGCGCTACGCGGGAGCGGGCGCCGCTCCGGCACCGGCGTGGGCGTCCCAGTGGGTGCCGTAGCGGCGGGCGAGGACGTCGGCCTCCTCGGCGGTGAGCAGCCGGGGGGTGCGGCCGTTCAGCAGGAGCAGCAGCCTGCTGGTCTCCTCCAACTCGATCGCGGCGTCGGTGGCGGCGGCCATGTCGGCGCCGCTGGTCACCGGGCCGTGGTTCTGGAGCAGCGCCGCGCGGAACGGGAAGTCGAGGTCGACGAGGCCCGCGGCCTGGTCGGCGTCGCCCGGCTGGGCGTAGGGCACCAGCGGGGTCTGGCCGACGCGCATCACGAAGTACGGGGTCAGCGGCGGCACGGCGCTGCGCGGGGACCACGCGGGCAGGCAGGAGTAGGCGGCGGCGTGGGCGCTGTGCAGATGGACGACGGCGGTCGCGGTGGGGTCGCGGTGGTAGAGCGCCAGGTGCAGCGGGAACTCCTTGGAGGGCCGGGGGCCGTCCAGGTGGGCGCGTTCGAGGGGCGTGCGCACGTCTGCCTCGGCGTCCAGGACGGCGAGGCCGTCCGGGTCCAGCTCGTCGAGCCGGGTGCCGGTGGGGGTGATGTAGACGCGGTCGCCGACGCGCACGCTGAGGTTGCCCGACGCGCCCGGACTCAGCCCGGCGGCGGTCAGCTCACGTCCCGCCGCCACGAGGTCGGTGCGTGGGTCGCTCATATCTGGGCTCCTTGCCTGATGGTCTCCGCCGTGCGGCGGGTCAGTCGCTGGGGGGAGGTGCCGTGCGGGCGTCGTGCGGGGCGGTCCTGGCGCGGGGCGGCACGCTCCTGGCGCGGGGCGGGGCGGCCGTGCCGCGCTACGGCGTCCCTCCCGCCGCGGCCGGGGGCCGCCGGGCTGGATCTCACCGCAGGGCCTGCCAGCCCGCGGTGAAGATGTCGGGGCGGCCGAAGTTGCCCGACTTCAGGGCCAGGTTGTAGCCGTTGCCGTCGGCGGCGGTGCCGTGTGCCCAGGAGACGCCGGGGGCGAGGGCGGGGCCGAGTTCCAGGCGGGCGACGTCCAGGGCCTGCACCACGCTGCCGGAGGTCTCGCCGCCGGCCACCAGGAACTGGCGGGCCCCGGCGGCGGCGAAGGCGGTGGCGCAGCCCGCGAGGGCCTCCTCGACCAGCTCACCGGCGGGGCGGCCGCCGGCGGGTGGGGCGGGCTCGATGTCGTCCAGGGAGTCCACGGCGTAGACCAGGACGGCGGTGCCTGGCGTGGCCGACCACTGCTCACGGGCCCAGGCGGTGATCCGTCCGACCTCGGCCGGGAGGTCGGCGCGCAGCGCGGCCAGGTCCAGCTTGTGGGTGGGGAGCGTCGCGCGGGCGTCGGCGATCTGGCCGCGGGTCGCGGAGGAGGCGCTGCCCGCCAGGACCGCGCGGTGGCCCTCGGCGACGGGCATGGCCGCGGTGGCGGGGGCGTCGGTCTCCGGGAGGCCGAGGGCGAGGCCGGAGCCCCCGGTGACCAGCGGGTGGTCGGCGGTGGCCTCGGCGATGATCCGCAGGTCGCTCTCGTCCACGGCGTCGAGGACGACGTAGACGCGCTCTCCGGCGCGGCGCAGCCCGTCCAGTTCCGCGCGCAGGGCGTCGGCGCCGCGCCGCACGGTCTGCAGCGGCAGGGAGAGGACGCGGTGGCCGGTCTGCGGGGTGAGCAGTTCGGTGACGTCGGAGCGGGTCATCGGGGTCAGCGGGTGGTGCCGCATGGAGCTGTCGCTCAGCAGCTGGCGGCCGACGAAGAGGTGGCCCTGGTAGACGGTGCGGCCGGTGGCGGGGAAGGACGGCACGACGACGGCGAGGTCGGTATCGAGCTCGGCCATGAGCGCGTCGGCGATCGGCCCGATGTTGCCGGCCGGGGTGGAGTCGAAGGTGGAGCAGTACTTGTCGTAGACGCGCTCGCAGCCCAGTCGGCGCAGGGCGCGCAGCGCCTCGACCGACTCGGCGACGGCCTCGGCGACCGGGGCGGTGCGGGACTTCAGCGCGACGACGACGGCGTCCATGTCACGCAGCCCCTCCAGCTGTTCGTCGGTGGGGACGCCCAGGGTCACGCTGGTCCGCAGCCCGCGCGCCACCCAGTTGGTGGCGAGATCGGTGGCCCCGGTGAAGTCGTCGGCCACGCCGCCCCATCTGACCATTGCTGCCGCCATCCGTTGTCACCGTCCGTTACGCCGTTGGTACGTATCCCGATGATCGGCGCGCACCCTACCGAGCCGATCTGTGAATTTATGTTACTACAGTTGACGCTCATGTTAATTGACGTTACGTTCGCGCTCCAAGAGGCGGGAACACCCGGGTCACCCGCAGAGCTCCAGGAGGGCACCGCATGAACGCCCAGCAGGCCGGCTCCCAGCCGGACCACCGCACCGTCACCTACGCCCTGACCGGCGCCTGCGGCGGTTTCGCCCGCACGCTGCTGGCCCAGACGCGGCTGATGGACAACCTGCGTGCGGCGGTCCTCTGCGACCTCGACACCGACGGTGTCCACCGCATGTGCGCCGAACTGGGATACGCCGCCGACGAGCTGGTCACCGTCGGTGACGCCCGGGAGCTGGCGGCCGTGGTCGCCGAGGGGCGCACCGCCGTCGTCGCCGACACCGCGCTGCTCGCCGAGGGCGGCTTCGACATCCTGGTCGAGGCCACCGGCAGCCCCGCCGTGGGCTACCGCGCGGCGCTCCAGGCACTGACCGGCGGCCGGCACGTCGCGATGGTCAGCAAGGAGGTCGACTCCGTCTCCGGCGTGCGGCTGGCCGCCGTCGCCGCCGAGCACGGCGTCGTCTACACCACCGCCACCGGCGACCAGCCCGCCAACCTGATCCAGTGGTTCGACTGGGCGCGGGGACTGGGGCTGTCGATCGTCGCCATCGGCAAGTCCGGCGAGTACGACCTGATCTACGACCCGGAGGACGCCACCGTCACCCAGCTCGGCGAGACCGTGAAGGCACCGGAGCTGGGCGCGCTGCTCAAGCTCGGCACCGACGTGCGCGAGACGCTCGCGGCCCGCGCCGAGGCGGTCGCCTCCCTCAAGCGCAGCGCGGCCGCCGACTACTGCGAGATGGCCGTGGTCGCCACCTCCACCGGCTTCACCGCCGATGTGGAGGCCATGCACTACCCGGTGGCCCGCGTCGCCGAACTGGCCGATGTCTACGCCCTGCGCGAGCACGGCGGCGTCTCCACCCGGGACGGCATCGTCGACGTCTTCTCGGTGCTGCGCCTGCCCGAGGAGGCCAGCTTCGCCGGTGGCGTCTTCGCGGTGGTCCGCACCCACGACCCCGTCACCTGGCAGACGCTGGCCCAGAAGGGACACGTCGTCAGCCGCGACGGCCGCTACGCCTGCCTGTACCTGCCGTACCACCTGATGGGCGTGGAGACCCCCACCACGCTCCTCGACGCGGTCCTGCGCGGCGTACCCGCCGGCTCACCCGCGCCGCGCCAGCACGTCGTCCTCGGCGGACGCGCCACCCGCGACCTCGCCGCCGGCACCGTCCTGACCATGGGCGGCCACCACCACGAGGTGGAGGGCGTCGCCCCCGTCCTGCTCGACACCGACGACGCGCCCGAGGACGCCGCGCCGCTGTACCTGGCCGCGCACGCCACCCTCACCCGGGACGTGGCCGCCGGTTCGCTGCTGACCGTCGCCGACCTCACCGGCCACGACACCGAGCTCCTGGCGGCGTGGAACGCCGGCCGGGCCCTCCCGCGCGGCGGTGCTGCGGCCTGACCTCCTTAACGCACCGCTCCCCCACGCTCGACCCTCCCCACTC
>NZ_BHZI01000411.1 GCF_004305975.1 Streptomyces otsuchiensis | reverse complement strand
CTCCAGGCCGGTGGGGTGTGGGGTGTGACGGGTGACGCGTGGGGTCTGCGTGGTAGGCAGGCACTCGGCAGAGCTTAGGCAAGCCTTGCCTAAATATGCAACACTGCGCACTCGGAGGACGACAGTTCGCGATCTTCCCCCGGGCTCGCCGGCGTGGCCCACGGGAGTCCTCCCCACCCCCGTTCCGCACCCGGCCGAGGAGGCAGCAGGTGACCGGAGAGCGCGCGCCACGATGGACGTTCGCGCTGGTCGCGACAGGTGGCGGCATGATGACGCTGGACGTGACGGTCTTTCATGTCGCCCTCGGCCCGGTGGCGCACGACCTGGGCGCCGGACTCGACCGCGTCCAGTGGACGGTCTCCGGCTACTCGCTCGCCTTCGGAGCACTGCTGCTGACGGCGGGGGCGCTCTCCGACCGGATCGGCCGCCGAGCCGTCTTCCTCGCCGGGATGAGCCTGTTCACCGCGGCCTCGGTACTGTGCGGGCTGGCTCCCACGGTGGAGTTCCTGATCGCGTCGCGCGTCGTCCAGGGGGTGGGAGGCGCGCTGGCGTTCGCCCCGACCCTGGCGCTGCTGGCCGCCGCCTACCCGCCGGAGCGCCGGGCCCGCGCGATCGCCGCCTACGCGGCGGCGGCGTCGGCCGCCGGCGCCGCGGGACCGCTGGTCGGCGGGGTGCTGGTCGAACTACTGGGCTGGCGCTGGGTCTTCCTGGTCAATGTGCCGTTCGGCCTGCTCGTGGTGGCCGGGACGTGGTGGCGCATGGCGGAGACCGCGTCGCCCGGCGCCCGGCGTCGCGTCGACCCCGGTGGCGCGCTGCTGGCCGTCGCCGCGCTGCTGGCGCTGAACCTCGCGCTCGCCTCCGTGCCGGAGGCCGGATGGAGTTCGGGCACCGTCGTGGGGTCGGCGTCCGCGGCGGTGCTGCTGGGGCTCGCGTTCGCCTTCTCCCAGCGGCGCGGGGACGGGTTGGTCGACCTAGCGCTGCTGCGCCGCCCCGCCTTCCTCTCGGCCGCCGCGCTGGGCTTCCTGGGCCGGATGGCCGGGCTGGGGACGCTGGCCTTCATCGCCCTGTGGCTCCAGGGGGCCGGTGACCTGACGCCGATGAGGACGGGCGCGGCGCTGCTGCCGCTGACCGGCTCGCTGCTGGTGATGGGGATGTGTGTCGGCCGCCTCCAGGCAGTCGCGGGCCCGGCCGCGCTGGTGAGCTCGGGGTTCGCGCTCAAGGCCGCCGGTCTGCTGTCCCTGGCCGCCGCCGGGGCGGACACCGGGTGGGTGGTCGCCACGGCCGGCATGGTCCTCCTCGGCTGTGGCGGAGCACTGGTCTTCCCCCCGCTGATGGGCGTCGCGGTCGCGGCGGTGCCCCCGGAGCGCGCCGGTATGGCCTCGGGGATCACCAACGCCTGTTACCCGCTGGGGACCGCCGCCGGGGTGGCGGTGTTCGGGGCCCTGTTCACCGCGCGGATCGGACGGGAGGTGCCCGGCGCGGAGGACCGCGCCGCCACCGAGAGCGGGCGGCTCGGCGAGCTCGCGCCGTCGGTGCGGCCGGTGGCCGAGGCCGCCGTGGGCGGTGCCATGACGACGGTGTGCCTGGCGGCGGCGGCCGTCTGCGTGGCGGGGGCCCTCGGGGCACGGCTGCTCGGGCACGGCGCCACCGGGACCGCTCCGGCCGAACCCCGGCCGCCCGGTGCGCACCCCGTGGAGGCGGCTCGCACCCGGCGGTGACGGCACGGCACCCCGACGGCACGGCACCCCGGCGGCGGCCCGGCACCCCCGGCGGTGGCGGCCCGCGCGCTCAGATCGAACGGGTGCGCCGCAACAGCCAGATGAGGTACGGCGCGCCGATGATCGCGGTCACGATGCCCACCGGGATCTCGACCGGGGCCAGCAGCCACCGGCCGAGGGCGTCGGCGGTGACCACCAGGACGGCGCCGAGCAGGGCCGCCATCGGCGCCATCCGGGCCGTGCTCCCACCGACCAGACGACGCGCCAGATGCGGGGCGAGCAGCCCGACGAAGCCGATGGCGCCCACGGCCGCCGCCGTGCCCGCGGCCATCACGGCGGCGGCCGCAAGGACCAGCGCCCGGGCCCGGCCCAGGTCCAGCCCGAGCGAGCGGGGCAGTTCGTCGCCCAGCGCCAGCAGGTCGACCGGCCGGGCCGCGATCACCAGCAGCACGGCCACCACGGCGGGAACGGCGAGCCAGCCGAGGGTGGCGGTGCCCTTGGCGTAGGTGCTGCCCGCCAGCCAGGTCAGGGCGGCGGAGATGTTCATCTGGCTTCCGACCACCAGGATGTTGACCAACGCGGTCGCGGTCGCGGACGCGCCGAGCCCGACCAGGACCACCCGGGTGGGGTCCAGCCCGTGGCGCCGCCGGTCCCGCGGCCCCCGCGCCACCACGACCACCACCGCCAGCGCGAGGACACCCCCGATCGCCGCGGCCAGGGGAAGCGCGACCAGCGGCGCGGTGGGCACGGCGGCGATCACGAAGACCGCGCCGAGGGAGGCGCCACCGGTCACGCCGATCAGCGACGGTTCCGCCAGCGGGTTGCGCACCACGGCCTGGACGGCGGTTCCGGCCATCGCCAGGCAGGCGCCCGCCAGTGCCGCGACCAGTACGCGGGGCAGGCGGTAGGAGAGGACCGCCTCGGTGTCCGGCGCGCCGGCGCCGACCAGGAAGGCCCCGATGTCCGACCAGCCGATGGCCACATCACCGATCCGCAGGGCGACGAACACGGCCGCGGTGAGCGCGAGCAGCCCGCCGGCCAGCATCGTGGCGTAGGCGGGCGCGCGACGGTCGCGGGAGACCGCGACGGCGGCGCCGGTGTCGGCGTCGCCGGTCCGGATGCGACGGGCGAGCGCCATGAACACCGGACCGCCGATGAGGGCGGTGACCACCCCGACGGGGATCTCGCCGTAGCCGGCGGACGGCGGCAGCGCCAGCTGCGCGGCGGAGTCGGCGGCGAGCACAACCACCGCGGACAGCAGGGCCGCCAGCGGCATCAGCGCGGCGTGCGCGCGGATGCCGAGCGTGCGGAGGATGACCGGGGCGATCAGCCCGATGAAGCCGATCGGGCCGGCCAGGGAGACCGCGGCGGCCGAGAGCAGCACCGCGACCAGGAACGCGCCGGGCCGCACCCGTTCCACCCGCACCCCCATGGCGCGGGCCGTCTCGTCGCCGAGTGCCATCAGGTCCAGCGGGCGCGCCAGCAGCGGCGCGCAGCAGGCCACCACCAGGATGACCGCCCCGAGGAACAGCGGCCGGGAGAGATCGGACTGCATCAGCGTGCCGTTGCCCCAGAAGAACAGCCCCTGGGTCGCCTGGCTGTCGAGGATCTGGAGGAACGCGGCGGCGGAGGTCGTAGCCAGGGCGACGGTGGCGCCGGCCAGCAGCACCCGGCCCGGCGTCATCACCCCGCCGCTGCTGAGCAGGTACACCACGCCGATCGCCACGACACCACCGGCGAACGCCGCCGCGCCCGCGGGCAGCGGCCCGAGACTGACCCCGGTGAAAGCGACGAGGACGACGGCCAGATAGGCACCGCCGTTGACGCCCAGCGTGTCGGGCGCGGCCAGCGGGTTACGGGTCGCGCCCTGGATCAGCGTGCCCGAGACACCCAGGGCGATGCCGACGGCGAGCCCGGTCAGGGTGCGTGGCAGCCGGCTGCCGAGCAGGATGCTCTCGGTGAAGTCGTCGCCCCGGCCCAGCAGGAGGGCGAGGATGTCGCCGGTGCCCACGCCCGAGGCGCCCAGCCCGAGATGCGTCAGGACCAGGACCACCAGCAGGGGCGGAAGGACGACGGCGGCCAGCAGCGCCCGGGAACGGGCGGCCGGCCCCGGCCGCCCGTTCCCGGGCGC
>NZ_BHZI01000410.1 GCF_004305975.1 Streptomyces otsuchiensis | reverse complement strand
CAGCCCGCCGAGCCCGCCTCCGGCGAACCCGCCGCGCCCGCGCTGCCCCGGCCCGAGCTGCCCCAGCCCTATGTCTCCCCGCTGACCGCCACCGAGCGCGAACTGTGCGAGCTGTGGGCGCGGACGCTGGGCGTGGCGCCGGTCGGCACCCGGGACAACTTCTTCGACCTGGGCGGCAGTTCCTTCTCCGCGCTGCAGATGCTGGCGACCGTGCGGCGGAGCTTCGGCCGTACCGTCCCCGCGGTGGCGCTCTTCGAGTCGCCCACCGTGCGGCGGCTGGCCGCCGTGCTCGACGACGACGCCGCCCGTCCGGCCCCGGCCCCGGCCCCGGCCGTGGCTCCCGCACCGGCCCCTGCCGCGCGGGAGATCCCGCTCCGGGAGCCGAGCGTGACGCCCGCTCAGCTCCCGGTACCCGCTCCACTCCCGGCGCCCGCCGTGGACGCCGTCAGCGCGGTGAACACCGGGGGAGGGGAGGTGCCCGAGGACGACCGGCAGATCGCGGTGGTCGGAATGGCCGGCCGCTTCCCGGGCGCGGGCGACGTCGGCGCCTTCTGGCAGAACCTGCTCGGCGGCGTGGAGACCATCAGCTTCTTCACGCCGGAGGAACTGATCGAGGCGGGCGTCGACCCCGACCTGGTCAACGATCCGGAGTACGTCCGGGCCCGCCCCGTGCTCGACGACATCGCCGGGTTCGACGCCGGGTTCTTCGGGATGAGCCCCCGCATGGCCGCCCTCGCCGACCCCCAGCAGCGGCTCTTCCTGGAGGTCTGCTGGGAGGCGCTGGAGCACGCGGGCTGCGCGGACGAGTCCTACCGGGAGCGGGTCGGCGTCTACGGCGGCTCCAACCTGAGCACCTACCTGCTCGGCATGGTCCCGCAGCTCGGCCGGGGCGTGGACGTCAGCCCCTACGAGCTGATCATGACCAACGACAAGGACGCCCTCACCACCACCGTCTCCTACCTCTTCGACCTACGCGGCCCGAGCGTGCCGGTGCAGACCTTCTGCTCCACCTCGCTGGTCGCGGTGCACACCGCGGTCCGCAGCCTGCGGGCCGGGGAGTGCGAGGTCGCGCTCGCCGGCGGAGTCTCCATCGGGGTGCCGGACCGCAAGGGGCACCTGCGCCAGCCCGGCGGCATGGACTCCCACGACGGGCACGTCCACTCCTTCGACGCCGACGCGACCGGCACCATGTTCGGCGACGGCGCCACCGTGGTCGTCCTCAAGCGGCTCTCCGACGCGCTGCGCGACGGCGACACCGTGCACGCCGTGATCCGCGGCTCCGCGCTCAACAACGACGGTGCGCTGAAGGCCGGTTACGCCGCGCCCAGCGTCGCCGGGCAGGCCGCCGCGGTGCGTGAGGCCCTGGCGGACGCCGGGGTGACCGCCTCCGACATCGGCTATGTGGAGGCGCACGGCTCCGCCACCGAGCTGGGCGACCCGATCGAGGTCGCCGCGCTCACCCAGGCGTACGGCGCCGGGGACGGCCCCGGCACCATCCCGATCGGCGCGGTGAAGACCAACGTCGGCCACCTCAACCACGCGGCGGGCACCGCCGGGCTGATCAAGACCGCCTTCACCGTCCGGGACGGAGTCATCCCCGCCTCCCTCAACTACACCCGGCCCAACCCGCAGATCGACTTCGCGGCCGGCCCGTTCCGCGTCAACACCGCCGCGAGCCGGTGGCCCGGGGACGAGGGCCGTGTCCGGATCGCCGGCGTCAACTCGCTCGGCATGGGAGGCACCAACGTGCACGTCGTCGTGGAGCAGCCGCCCGCACCGCCGGCGCGTGGACCGGAGACCCGCCGCCACCATGTGGTCGCCCTCTCCGCCCGCACGGAGGCGGCCGCCGAGGAGTCCGTCCGCGACCTCGCCGCCTTCCTCACCGAGGGCACCACGCACCGGATCTCCGACATCTCCCACACCCTCCACGTCGGCCGCAAGACCTTCGAGCACCGCCGGGCCGCCGTGGTCTCCGGCGTCGGACACGCCGCCGCCGTGCTCGCCGGCACCGACGACCGCACCGCCCTGGCCGGGCGGGTGGAGACCGCCTCGGGCCGGCCGGTGGCCCTGCTGCTGGCCGGAGTCGGTGAGCAGTACCCGGGCCTGGTCGCCGACCTGCACCGCCATGAGCCGGTCTTCCGCGCCGAACTCGACGCGGTGCTGGAACTCCTCGCACCGCACCTGCCGGAGACCGACCTCGCCGGTCTGCTCACCGGGAACCGCCCCGGCGGCGGGGGCGGCATGGACCTCGCCGCGCTGCTCGGCCGCGCCACCGGCGGCGGCGACGACCCGCGCGCCGCCGAACTGGAGCGGACCGAGGTGGTCCAGCCGCTGATGTTCGCCGTCGACTACGCGCTGGCCCGCACCTTCATCGCCTGGGGCGTCCGCCCGGCGCTGATGCTGGGGTACAGCCTCGGCGAGTACGCCGCCGCCTGCCTGGCGGGGGTCCTCTCCCTCCCCGACGCCGTCGCCCTGGTGGCGCACCGCGCCCGCCTGATCTCCGGCACGGAGCGCGGCGGGATGGCGGCCGTGCCGCTGGGCGCGGACGAACTCCGCGGCCGGTACCGGCTGGACGCCCGTGGCCTGGACATCGCCGCCGTCAACGGCCCGGCCGCCGTGGTCGTCGCCGGACCGCAGGCCGCGCTGGACGAGCTGATCGCGGTGCTGGAGCGGGACGGGGTGCCCGCCCGCGCGCTGCGCACCACCCACGCCTTCCACTCCCGGATGCTGGAACCGCTGGCGGAGCCGCTGACCACCTGGGTCGCGGAGAACATCACGCTCAACCCGCCGTCCCTGCCCTACCTCTCCAACGTCACCGGCGACATCGCCGACGCCGCCCTGGTCCGCGATCCCGCCTACTGGGCCACCCACATGTGCCGCACCGTGCGGTTCGCGGAGGGCGTCGGACGACTGCTGGAGAACCCGGAGCTGGCGATCGTGGAGATCGGGCCCGGCCCCTCGCTCGGCGCGATGGTGCGCGGCGCCGGCTGTCCGCCGGAGCGCTGGCCGCTGATCACCGCCACGCTGCCCGCGCAGAGCGACCCGCGGCCCTCGGACGAGGTGCTCACCGAGTGCGTCTCCCGGCTCTGGCTGACCGGCGTGGAGCTCGACTGGGCCGCCTACCACGGCCGTGGCGCCGCCACCGCCGGAGCGCACCGGGGCGTCCAGCCGCGCCGGGTGCCGCTGCCCACCTACCCGTTCCAGCGCCAGCGGTACTGGATCGAGCCGACCCCGCTGTTCGCCTCCGGCGCCCCCGCCACGGCGGCACCGGACGCGCTGCCCGAGGGCCCGACGTCCTTCGAGGACCTGGACCGGGTACCGCGGCTGCCGGAGGAGAAGTGGCTGTGGCAGCCGGTGTGGCGGCAGACCGCCGCGCCCGCCCCGGACGGCGCACAGCCCGCGCACTGGCTGGTCTACGCCGACGGTGAGGCGGCCGAGAAGGTCCTCGCCGCGCTGCGGGCCGCCGCCGGCCCCGGGGCCCGGGTGAGCGCGGTCCGGCCCGGCACCGGCTTCACCGCCAGCCCGGACGGCGGCCAGCTCGGCTACACCGTCCGGCCCGGCGACCACGCCGACGCCCAGGCGATGCTGCGTGACCTGCGCGGACGCGGCCTCGAACTGGAGCGCGTGGTCCATCTGTGGACCCTCCAGGAGTCCGGCGACGGAGCCGACCCGGCGGACGCCGCCGTGGCCCTGGGCCTGCACACCCTGGTGGCGCTCGCCCACGCCGCCGGTGACCTGGGTCTGGAGAACTGGTCCCTGGACCTGGTGACCTCCGGCGCCCACCCGGTGCTGGACGCCGCGGAGGTCCGCCCCGAGGCGGCCACCCTGGTCGGTCCGGCGCTGGTGGTCCCGCTGGAGTACCCCGGCGTCACCACCCGGCTGCTGGACACCGCGC
>NZ_BHZI01000409.1 GCF_004305975.1 Streptomyces otsuchiensis | reverse complement strand
GCCGGGGCGATCGGCGGGATCGGGCGTTCCGGGGTGAGTCCGCCCAGCCGCTTGGCGACGGCGGCGAGCGGCGCGAGCGAGGCGAGGGCGTTGGCCGGGCGAGCCATCCGCAGCGCGGCGGTCAGGCGGAGCCAGCCCGGCAGCCGGCCCATGGCGTAGTGGGCGGCGGGACGCAGCCGCCCCTGGTAGTGGTGGTGGAGGAACTCCGCCTTGTAGGTGGCCATGTCGACGTTGACGGGGCAGTCGGAGCGGCAGCCCTTGCAGGAGAGGCAGAGGTCGAGGGCGTCGCGGACCTCGGGGGACCGCCAGCCGTCGGTGACGATCTCGCCGGCGAGCATCTCGTGGAGCAGCCGGGCACGGCCGCGGGTGGAGTGCTTCTCCTCGCCGGTGGCGCGGTAGGAGGGGCACATCACCGAGGAACCGGGCGTGGTGTCACGGCACTTGGCGACGCCGACGCAGCGCCGGACGGCGGCGGTGAAGTCGCCGCCGTCCTCGGGGTAGCCGAAGGTGACGGGGACCGGGCCGCGGGGCAGGGGGGCGAACCGCAGGTGATCGTCGATGCGGGCGGGCCGGGCGAGCACTCCGGGGTTGAGGCCGCCGTCGGGGTCCCAGACGTCCTTGAACCGGTGGAAGAGGTCGACCATCTCTGTTCCGTACATGCGCGGGAGGAGTTCGGCGCGGGCGAGTCCGTCGCCGTGTTCGCCGGAGAGGGAGCCGCCGTGGGCGGTGACGAGGTCGGCGAGGTCTCGGGAGAAGGCCCGGAACCGTTCGATGCCCGGCGCTGTCAGGAGGTCGAAGTCGATGCGGACGTGGATGCAGCCGTCGCCGAAGTGCCCGTAGGGCAGGCCCTGGAGTCCGTACTGTCGCAGCAGCGCCCTGAACTCCCGCAGGTAGGCGCCGAGTCGGGCGGGCGGGACGGCGCAGTCCTCCCAGCCGGGCCATGCCTCGCGCCCGTCGGCGGTGCGGGTGGCGGTGCCGGAGGCGTCCTCGCGGACCCGCCACAGTGCGCGTTGTCCCGCGGGGTCGGTGACGACGGTGTCGCCGGTGGTGGTGCCGGCGGTGGCGCGGCACAGCTCCCGGGCTGCGGCCTCGGCCTCGGCCGGGTTGTCGCCACCGGTCTCGACGAACAGCCAGGCGGCGCCGCGCGGCAGGTGGGCGCGGGCGGTGTCGCCGACGAGGTCGGCGGCCATGCCCTCGACGGTGAGGGGGCGCAGCGGCAGCAGGCCGGGCGCCGCCTCCGCCGCGGCGGACTCGTCGGGGTAGCCGAGGACGGCGAGGGCGCGGGCGCGTGGGGCTTCGACGAGCCGGACGGTGGCCTCGGTGAGGAGGCCGAGGGTGCCCTCGCTGCCGGTGTGGGCGCGGGCCCAGTCGTTACCGCGTTCGGGCAGCAGCGCGTCGAGGGCGTAACCGGAGATGCGGCGGGGCAGTTCGGGCATGCCGGTGCGCAGCAGGGCCAGGTTTCCGGCGATGAGGCGGTCGGTCTCGGCACGGATGGTGGCCGGGACGCCGGTGCCGCCGGGCGCGAGGTGGGCGCGTTCGCCACGGTAGGTGAGGACGGTGAGGTCGTGGACGTTGTCGGCCGTGGTGCCCCAGGCGACGGAGTGCGAGCCGCAGGAGTTGTTGGCGATCATGCCGCCGAGGGTGCAGCGGCTGTGGGTGGAGGGGTCGGGGCCGAAGGTGAGGCCGTGCGGGAGGGCGGCGTCGCGCAGCCGGTCGCAGATCACGCCGGGCTGGACGACGGCGGTGCGGGTCTCGGGGTCGAGCGTGAGAATCCGGTTCATGTGACGGGTGAAGTCGAGGACGACGCCGGTCCCGGTGGCCTGGCCCGCGATGCTGGTGCCGCCTCCCCGGGCGACGACGGGGGTGCCCCGGTCGCGGCAGACGGCGAGGGCCGCCGCGACGTCGTCGGCGTCGCGCGGAGTGACGACGCCGTCGGGGACGCGCCGGTAGTTGGAGGCGTCCATGGTGGTGAGCGCGCGGTCGGTGGGGCCGAACGCGACCTCGCCGCGGACCGCCTCGCGCAGCGCTTCCGCCAGTTCCGTGGTGTCCGTGTGACTCGCCATGTGTCCAGCCTGCCCGCTCGGGGCGGGTTGTGCGCGGGGCGACGCACCGCGTGGCGGCGTGCCGTGGCCCCGTTCGGTGCGGGCTGCCAGCGGGCGGTGCGGCGGCGGCCGGGCGGGGCGCTGCGGCGCCGGGCGGGGGTGTGCCGGCCGGTGCGCCACCTCCCGCCGGTGGTAACGCACCGTAACGCGGCGCTGATTCCGGCGACAATGGGGAAGTCCGGGGCAAAGGGACAGCAAAGGATGCCCGCACGGTCGAAAGCGGTCGCCAATAGTCGGAAAACGAATACATGCGGGCCGCACCCAAGAGCCCGATCATCACCACCGAACCGCCCCCGAACCCCGCGTCAGACGGTTGAAGAATTGACCAACTGCCCCGGTGGGCCCTCCGGCAGACTGAACTGACGGGCCGTCATCCGTTCCTGATCAGCGGCGACCGAATACTTCATCGGATCGTGGCGCTTACGATCGATAACTCTCCTATAGTGTTCTCGAATTGAACATGAGCGCAGCGTTATCGACGCGGCTTGACCAGCTTCGCGCTCCCGGCCACCATCCGCCCTCAAGGACCCCTTTGATGACAGCGCACACCGCCTCGGCGCACCGCAGGGCGGAGCGTCCCCCACTGCGTCAGCCCTTGCTGGTCCTGCTCATAGCCGTCACCGTGAGCGGCGCCGCCTGCCTGTGGGGCGTGTACGCCGCTCCCGTGAGCTTCCGAGTGCCCCTCGCCTGGGGCATCGGCGCCGGCGCGCTGCTGCTGTGCGCCGCGGCCCCGTACGCCGCCTACCAGCGGCTCGCCGCCCAGCAGGCACGCCGGCTGCTGCACGGCCGCGACGCCGAGGCCGCCGAACTGGCCGACCGCACGGTGCCGGCGCTCGTGGAACGACTGCGGGAGGGCGACTCCGCCGACACCGCGCTCGCCAACAGCCCGGACCCCGGCCACCCCGCCTACCGCACCGTCATGGCGCAGCTCGCCGAGGAGGTCGGCCGGGGCGAGGCCGGACGCGCCGCCGCCACCGCCGCCTGCGCCAACGCCGCCGGCCGGATGCAGGCCCTGGCCACCAGCATGCTCGCCGACCTGCGTGAGATGGAACACCGGCACGCGAGCGAGGACGTCCTCGGCGACCTGCTCCACCTGGACCACCGCACCGCGCAGGCGGGCCGCATCGCCGACTCCATCGCCGTGCTGACCGGCGCCCGGTCCGGCCGCCGCTGGGCCAAGCCCATCGTCATGGAGTCCATCCTGCGCGGCGCCATGGGCCGGATCGCCGGGTACCAGCGGGTCCGGCTGCACTCCACCAGCGCCGTCGCGGTCGCCGGCCACGCCGCCGAGGGCGTGATGCACGCGCTCGCCGAACTCCTCGACAACGCGACGAGCTTCTCGCCCCCCACCGCCGAAGTCCACGTCTACGTCGAGGAAGTGCCCGCCGGCGTCGTCATCACCGTGGAGGACAGCGGCCTGGTCATGGGCGATGTCGCCCTGCGCCGCGCCCAGCGCGCCGTCTCCGCCGAGCCGTTGGACCTCACCACGCTCTCCGGCACCCGTCTCGGCCTGGCCGTCGTGGGCTGCCTGGCACGCAAGCACGGGCTGTCCGTCTCGTTCCGGCCCTCCGCCCGGGGCGGTACCGGCGCGCTGATGATGATCCCGCAGGAACTGGTCAGCCGGCCGCAGGACAACGCGCCCGCACCCGAGCGCCAGGAACCCTCCCGGCGCGGCTCCCTCCAGCACGACACCGCCCGGCAGCTGCCCAACCGCCGGTCCGGCGTCCGGGAGACCCCGGCCGACGAGCGGCGCGAGCGCCCGGTCGCACAGCCCGCCGCGCCGCGGCATGCCGCTCCCCCGCCGCCC
>NZ_BHZI01000408.1 GCF_004305975.1 Streptomyces otsuchiensis | reverse complement strand
CCCCCTCCCCCGCCGTCATGGGCGCTCCCGCACCGGATTCCGGCCCCGGCGTCACCGTGGTCAGCCACCGCGGCGCCTCCGGCCACGCCCCGGAGAACACCCTCGCGGCGGTGGACGCGGCCGCCGCGCTGCACATCGACTGGGTGGAGATCGACGTCCAGCGCACCGCCGACGGCGAGCTGGTCGTCCTCCACGACGTCACACTCGACCGGACCACCGACGCCGCCGAGATCTACCCGGACCGCGCTCCCTGGGAGCTGTCGGCGTTCACGCACGAGGAGATCACCCGCCTGGACGCCGGATCGTGGTACGGGCCCGAGTTCGCCGGGGAGCCGGTGCCCACGCTGGGACAGGCCCTCGACAGGATCGACGGCAACGGGCAGAAGCTGCTGCTGGAGGTCAAGTCACCGGAGCTGTACCCGGGCATCGAGGCCGAGATCATCTCCGAGCTGCGCGCGCACGGCTGGCTGACTCCGCGACGGCTGCGCGACGGGCTGGTGGTGCAGAGCTTCGACTCCGCCTCGGTGCGCACCACGCACCGCCTCGACCCCCGGGTGCGTACCGGCCTGCTCGGGTCGCCGCCGGTCGCCGAGCTGCCGTGGCACGCCCGCTACGCCGACCAGATCAATCCCCGGCACACCTCGGTGACCGCCGAGTACGTCGAGGCCGTGCAGTCGCTGCGCGGGCCGCACGGGCGTCCGCTGGAGGTCTTCGTCTGGACCGTCAACGACGGACCGACCGCCATCGCGCTGGCCTCGCTCGGGGTCGACGGGGTGATCACCGACGTGCCGGACGTGATCCGCGCCGCGCTGCGCCCCGGCGGCTCGGCGTCGGTGGCCGGAACGGAGCCGGAGGCCGGCACGGAGCCGTCCGGTTCCGCGCTCGCGACGGCGGGTGCCGGCGCCGGCTCGTAGGCTGGCGCCATGTCGGACTCCCCTCCCGAGGTACGCACCGCGCCGGACGGGCGGACGCTCTGGACGCTCCGGGCGAGCCCGGTCGGCCCGCTGCTCCTCACCGCGACCGGCCGCGGGCTTGCGCGAGTCGTCTTCCACGCCGACGAGGCGGTGACCGGCTCCGTTCTCTCCCGTCCCACCGCGGGCGGCGGGACGGCGAGCGGCGACCCCACCGGGCACCTGCTGACCGCGTCCGGGGAGCTGGACGCCTACTTCGGCGGCGCGCTCCGGCGCTTCACGGTGCCGCTGGACTGGACCCTGGCGCCAGGATTCACCGGTCGCGTGCTGCGCGAACTGCTGGCGGCGGTGCCCTACGGGGCCGTCACCGGCTACCGGGAGCTGGCGCTCCGTCTCGACGAGCCGGGCGCGGCCCGCGCCGTGGGCGCCGCGATGGGTGCCAATCCGCTGCCGGTGATCGTGCCCTGCCACCGGGTGGTGGCGGCCGACGGCGGGATCGGCGGCTTCTCGGGCGGGCTGGAGACCAAGCGCACGCTGCTGGCCCTGGAGGGGGTGCTTCCCGCGCCGATGTTCTGAGCCGGGCGCCTCGCGCGGGCCCGGGCGCCCAGGGCGGCCCGGCAGGTCGCCCCACACGCCACCGGCCTCCCCCGCGGGTGCGGGGGAGGCCGGTGGCGTGTGCGCCCGGTACTGCGCGGGCGGTGCGGGGCGGTGCGATCAGACGTCGACGCCCTTGTCACGCAGGAAGTTGGCGGGGTCGACCGCGGAGCCGAAGTCGGGAGTGGTGCGGATCTCGAAGTGCAGGTGGGGGCCGCTGCTGTTGCCGGTGTTGCCGGACAGCGCGATCTGGTCGCCCGCCTTGACCTCGTCACCGACGGAGACCTGCACCGTGGACAGGTGCGCGTACTGCGAGTAGTGGCCGTCGGCGTGGCGGATCACCACGGCGTTGCCGTAGGCGGGACCGTCGCCGGCACCGTTGCCGCCGGCCTTGACCACGGTGCCCTTGTGCACCGACTTCACGGCGGTGCCGGTGGGCACGGCGAAGTCCTGGCCACTGTGGCCGGCCGCCCAGCGGTTGCCGTCGTTGCCGAAGGTGGCGCTGATGGTGTAGCCGCCGGAGATCGGGGTGACCCAGCCGTTGGCCTTCTTCTCGGCCGCCGCCTTGTCCGCCGCCGCCTTCTTCTCGGCCGCCGCCTTGTCCGCGGCGGCCTTCTCCGCCACGGCCTGCTCGGACTCCGCCTTGGCCGCCACCGCCTGCTTGGCGTCCTCGGTCACCGAGCGCTGCTGCAGGTCCGCCTGGACCTTCGCGTGCTGGGACAGCTCGGTGGCGTGCCCAGAGGCGAACAGGTCGCCGTTACCGCCTGTCGCCTGCGCGACCCCGCCGCCGGCCAGAAGGGCCGCGGCGCACGCGCCGATGGTGAGGGTTCCCGCCCGGCTGCGAAGTCGGGGGAGAAGTGCGCGGGACTGGTTGGTGCTGGACATTCCGGTGAAACCTCCGATGTGGGTGACGGCGCCGGTTCCCTCGAACGCCATATCCACATTGGTAATGCGCCTTTCCGGAGGATTCAAGAAGGCTTTTTACTACGCCCGGCCGTAGGGCCACGGAAAGGAATTTAGGCCCTTCCAGTGCGACCGGACCCCACGGTCACCGCACCTCGAAAGAGGCCGCCCGCGCAGGCCAGGCCGGCGGAGAGACGGAAGAACACGGCCGGCCCAGGGGAAAGTCAATCGCCTCCCGTCCGTTGTTCCCGACCCTCCCATGACCAAGGTCCCGGACCTCGGTCCCGGAATTCTGCTAAGCGTTCTAGTTGATGACGAAAGCGCCGTGGGCCACGTCACACACCTCTTTCTCCGAAGGGAATTCCGGCGGGACCTGGGGCCGTCCGTTTCGGGACTGAATGCCCCCGGCCGCGCCGCGCGTCCGCGCCCGGAACACAACGTGCCGGCCGCCCCGGGAAGGGGCGGCCGGCACGGACTGCGGGAGTCGGGCGGGCGCGGGGGCGCCGGGTGTCGGGCGGCGGGCAGCGGTTCAGCGCGGGAAGAGCTCGAACGTGACGCAGCGGCGTCCGCCGAAGCTCTCGGCCGCCGCGGTGGCGCCGCCGGTGATGAGGTCCCGGGCGTACTGCTCCGGCTCCGCCCCCAGGCCCTCCAGGTAGGCCCGGTGCTCCAGCAGCGAGCCGATGGCGGCGCGTACCGCCGGCTCCCCCACCGGCTGGGCATGGGTGGCCTCCGGGGAGGCCGCGACCGCCACCCAGCGCACGCCGTTCCACGGCTCCAGACCGCCCTCACCCAGCTGTTCGGCGAAGATCCAGCGGTTTCCGGCGTCCCCGGCCGCGTCGATGGCGGCCTGGCCGACCACCCGGTGGTCCGGCGTGTTGAGCGCGGAGCGGTCCCCGAAGTGCTCGCGGTGGTTCATGGTGATCAGCAGTTCGGGACGATGCCGCCGGATCGCCCCCGCCAGGTCGCGGCGCAGCGCCGGCCCGGCTTCGATGACCCCGTCGCGGTGGTCCAGGAACTCGACCTGCTCCACCCCGACCACCGCGGCGCTGGCCCGCTGCTCACGTTCGCGCAGCGGGGCGCACTCGTCGGGGTGGATGCCGTCGATCCCGGCCTCGCCGCGGGTGACCAGCAGGTAGCGGACCTCCTTGCCCGCCGCCGTCCATTCGGCGATCGCGGCGGCGGCGCCGTACTCCAGGTCGTCGGGGTGGGCGACGACGGCGAGCGCCCGCTGCCAGCCGCGCGGCATCTCCCGCAGGGTGTCCCGGTGCCCGGCACCGGTCGTCTCGCGCCCGGCCGCGTCGCTGTCACCGGTCTCCGTCGTGTGCGCGCTCTCGGTCATGTCGGGAGCGTAGCCAGCGGCCGGGGAGGGCCGCCACCGGTCGCCAGCGGGGCGGGGACGGCGTTGCCCGCCGCGTCACCGCCGGTCGTGGCGGACGACGACCGGCCGATCGGGTGGCGGCGGGGAGGAGAGCGGCGGTGTTCACGGGGTGTCTCTTTTACACATCTCCCAG
>NZ_BHZI01000407.1 GCF_004305975.1 Streptomyces otsuchiensis | reverse complement strand
GCGGGCGAGTTCGGCGAGGGTGCGCGGGTCGGCGGGGGCGGGGCGCGGGCCGGTCAGCAGGGGGACGACGTCGGTGTCCAGGAGCGGCCGAAGGATCCCGGCGCACTCGTCGACCGCCGCGGCGAACTCCGGCTCGCGGCGGTACAGTTCGCCGACCATTCCGGGGTACTGCTCACCGACCCCGGCGATGAGGAAGGCGACGGGACGGTTGACGACGGCCTCGTGACGGGCGAGGGCGAGCGCGGGGTCGGAACCGTCCGCACCGGTCACCCCGGCGGTCGAAGCGGCGACCATCGCCCGGCGGTGCTCGAAGACGGCGCGGCCGGTCTGCGCGGTGAACGCCACGTCCGCCAGGGGCGGTTCGGCGCCTCCCGGCGGGTCGGCGAGATGAGCGCGCAGCCGTCGTACGGCCTCGTCGGCGGCAGTGGGGGTGCGTCCGGAGACGGGGACGACGTGGTGGCGGCGTGCGGTGCCGTCGTCGCCGCTCTCCCGCTCGGGCGCGTCGGGCGCCTCCTCCAGGACGACGTGGACGTTGGTTCCGCCCATACCTAGGGAGTTGACGCCCGCCAGGCGCCGGCGGCCCTCCTCCACGGTCCAGTCGGCGAGCGCGGTGTTGACACGGAAGGGGCTGGCGGCGAAGTCGATGTCCGGGTTCGGGCGGGAGAAGTGCAGGCTCGGGGGGATGCAGCGGTTGCGCAGGGAGAGCACGGTCTTGATGAGTCCGCTGGCTCCGGCGGCGGCGGCCAGATGGCCGATGTTGGTCTTCACCGAGCCGATGGGGACCCGGCCGCGTGGCCCGTCGTCGCCGAACGCCCGTGCCAGGGCGGTGACTTCGATGGGGTCGCCGAGTTCGGTGGCGGTGCCGTGGCACTCGACGTACCCGATGTCCCCGGGCTCGACCCCGGCGGTCGCGAGGGCGTCGGAGACCACCCGGGCCTGGCCGACGACGCTGGGCGCGGTGTAACCGACCTTCAGCGAGCCGTCGTTGTTCACGGCGGAGCCGCGGATGACGGCGTGGACGTGGTCGCCGTCGGCGAGCGCGTCGGAGAGCCGCTTGAGCAGCACCGCGCCCGCGCCGTCACCGAAGAGGGTGCCGGAGGCGTCGGCGTCGAAGGTGCGGACGTGGCCGTCGCGGGTCTCCATGCCGCCGGGCAGGTAGAGGTGGCCGGTGCGGTCGGGGACGTGGATGGCCACGCCACCGGCGAGGGCGAGTTCGCACTCCCCGGAGCGCAGGCTCTGGCAGGCGAGGTGGGTGGCGACCAGCGCGGTGGAGCAGAACGTCTGGACGCTCATGCTGGGGCCGGTGAGACCCAGCTTGTAGGAGATGCCGGTGGCCAGGGAGTCCTTGTCGTTGCCGATGAGGGAGGCGTAGATGTCGGCCTCGCCCTCGATCGCGCCGCCGCCGGAGAGGTGGGAGCCGAGGTAGGTGCTGACGTTGGAGCCGGCGAACACGCCGACGCGGCCCCGGCCCTCCTCGGCGCCGTAGCCCCCGTCGTCCAGGGCCTCCCAGCAGATCTCCAGCATGAGCCGGTGCTGCGGATCGGTGATCACGGCGTCGCGGGCGCTGTAGCCGAAGAACGCGGCGTCGAAGCCCCGGATGTCGTCGAGCACCGGCTTGACCGGCACGTAGTCCGGGGACCGGAACTCGGTCTCGGGCACGCCCGAGGCGCGCAGCTCGTCCTCGGTGAAGCGGGTGACGGACTCCACGCCGTCCGCCAGGTTGCGCCAGAACTCCTCCGGGCCCGGCGCGCCCGGGAAGCGGCAGGCGAGACCGACGACGGCGATCGGCTCCACGCCTCCGTGCTCGCCCTCCGGGGTGTCCCGGCGGGGCCGGGTGCGGGCGGCGGGAACGGTCCGGGTCTGCGGCGCGGCGTCGGGCTCGGTGGTGCCCGCGGTGCGGTCCAGGAGGGCGGCCATGGTCTGCACGGTGGGTGCCTCGAACAGCGACACCGGTGAGACCGCGATCCCGAATGTCTTCTGGATGCGCTTGACCAGCTGGAGCGCCATCAGGGACGTGCCGCCGAGGTCGGCGAAGTTGTCGCGGGAGCCGACGCCCTCGATGCCGAGGACGTCCTCCCACACCTCGGCGAGCCGGCGCTCGCGCTGACCGCTCGGTGGCACGTACGCCTGGGCGAGGGCGGGCCGCGGAAAGCGGTCCCCGGCCGGACGCACGAGGTCGTCGAGGTCGTCGGGCCCGCCCGGCACGTCGGGCCCGGCGCCGCCGAGCCACTGGGCGGCACGCGCCTGGAGATCGCCCGCGCTCACCACGGTGCGCGGCGCGGGGGCGGCCAGCACCCGGTCGAGGGCGGCCAGGGCCTGTTCCTCGGTCAGGGAGTGCTGGACCTGGGTGGCGCCGACGTCCTGTCCGTCGAGTGCGGCCGCGGTGGCCGCCCAGGTGTCCCAGTTGATGGTGAACCAGTGGGTGGCGGAGCCGGTGTGCCGGTAGGGGACCGCGTCCAGGCAGGCGTTGGCGGCGGCGTACCCCGCGAAGCCCAGACCGCCGAGGACGGTGGAGACGGAGGAGAAGAGCAGGCAGTGTCCGACGGGCTGCCCGTCCAGGACGCGTTCCAGCACGGCGGTGCCGTGCAGCTTCGCGGTGAAGTGGACGTCCCGGACATCCGGGTCGAGGAGGGCGAGGGGCCCGAAGTGGTCCGGTGAGGTGACGGCGGCCAGGTGCACCACGGCGTCGATCCGGCCGAAGCGTTCGACCAGCCCGCTCACCACCGGGCGCAGCGCTTCCTCGTCGGTGACGTCGGCGACCGCGTACTCGACGCTCACGCCCCGCTCGGCGAGACGGCGCAGCCCCCGGAGACGGGAGACGAGCGCGGCGTCGGTGTCGCCGTCGGTGAGGAGGGCGTCCCAGCCGTCCTCGGCCGGCAGCGGGCGGCGCCCGGTGAGGACGACGGTGGCGCCGTCCCGG
Organism: Streptomyces otsuchiensis; assembly: GCF_004305975.1. Lineage (GTDB taxonomy): Bacteria > Actinomycetota > Actinomycetes > Streptomycetales > Streptomycetaceae > Streptomyces > Streptomyces otsuchiensis. The sequence goes on along the minus strand of NZ_BHZI01000407.1, from coordinate 1,029 downwards.
CCGAGATGGCCGGCCAGCAGCAGCCCGACCTCCCCCAGGCCGCCGGTGATGAGGACGACGCCGTCCTGACCCGCCGCCAGGGCGGGCGCGGCTTCGGCGCCTTCCTCCGTGCCGGCCGGTACGAGGTCGAGGGCGGAGCGCCGGCCGGCCCGGACGGCGAGCGCGTGGCGCCGGTCGTCCGCGCCGAGTTCCGCGAGGGCGGCGTCGGCGGCGGCCCGGGGGCCGTCGGCGGCGAGTGAGACGTCCAGGGTACGGACGTCGAGGGAGGGGTACTCCTGCGGCACGACGAGGCTGGTGCCGTGGACGGCGGCACGGGCCGGCACCGGCCGCTCGCCGGGCAGGACGGCGCGCGCGGTGTCGGTGACGACGACCACCCGGGCCGGGGCGGAGCCCAGCACCGGCGCCAGGGCGCACAGAGCGCCGTGCCCGAGGAGCAGGGCGCGCTCGGGATCGCGCTCGGTGGAGGCGTCGGTCCCCCACAGGTGAAGCACGGCGGAGGGAGCGCCGGCCGTGGCCAGCAGGGCCTCCCAGTCGGCGCGTTCACCGGGCCGTACGACCGGGTGGGCGCCTCCCTCGAAGGAGTCGCCGGGGCGGACGAGCAGGCAGTCGCGCCCGTCGGCGGTCACGGAGCCGGCGACTGCGGCGGCCACACCGGCGTCGTCGGCGAGTACCCACAGAGGGCCGGAAGCGGTGGCCCCGGGGGCGGCGGCCAGCGGCTCGGGCGTCCAGCGCGGGAGCAGGATCTCCTCGCCGGGCAGTTCGGCCGGCCCGGCGGGACGGTCGCCCGGTGCCGCGAGCGCCGGGGCCGCCAGGGCCGCCTGGCCCGCCTGGCCCGCGGACGGGCTGTCCGGCGGGTCGATCCAGTACCGGTCACGGGCGAAGGGATACCCCGGCAGGGACACCTTCCGCGGTTCACGTCCCTGGTGGTAGGCGTCCCAGTCCACGTCGGCGCCGGCCAGCCAGAGCTGGGCGACGGCACGGGCCAGGGTCTGTTCGTCGGAGGCGGGGTCGGCCTCCGAGGGGAGGGTG
>NZ_BHZI01000406.1 GCF_004305975.1 Streptomyces otsuchiensis | reverse complement strand
CGCTCGCCCTGCCCCTCACCGCCGCAGCGGCTCCGGCAGGGTGAGGATCTCGGCGCCGTCCTCGGTGATGGCGATGGTGTGCTCGCTGTGCGCCGTCCGGCAGCCCGTGGCGCTGCGCAGCGTCCAGCCGTCGGCGTCCTTGACCAGCGTGGCGGTGTCGGCCATCACCCACGGCTCCAGGGCGAGCAGCAGCCCCGGTCGCAGGGTGTAACCGCGCCCGGGGCGGCCGGTGTTGGCGACGTGCGGGTCCTGGTGCATGGTCGTGCCGATGCCGTGGCCGCCGAACTCGGTGTTGATCGAGTACCCGGCGTCGCCGAGGACGGTGCCGATGGCGTGGGAGAGGTCACCGATGCGGGCGCCGGGCCCGGCGGCGGCGATCCCCGCGCTCAGCGCGCGTTCGGTGGCGTCGATCAGTGCGACGCTCTCCGGCGGCTCGCTCTCGCCGACCAGGAAGCTGATGGCGGAGTCCGCCGCGACGCCGTTCTTGGCGACGGCGAGGTCCAGGGTCAGCAGGTCGCCGTCGGCGAGTGTGTAGTCGTGGGGCAGCCCGTGGAGCACCGCGTCGTTGACCGCCGTGCAGATGTAGTGGCCGAACGGCCCGCGACCGAAGGACGGCTCGTAGTCGACGTAGCAGGACTGCGCCCCGGCTCCGACGATCATCTCCTTGGCCCACCGGTCGATGTCCAGCAGATTGGTGCCGACCGTGGCGCGGCCCCTGAGCGTGTGGAGGATGTCGGCGACCAGGGCGCCGGACTCCTTCGCCCGGGACAGCTGGGTGGGGTTGAGGATCTCGATCATGCGGCGCCCTTCTCCTGCGACCAATAACTATACCGGCCATATTATCCCGGTCTAGAATCGGCTCATGGTCAGGTTGCCGCTCACCCCCGCAGAGGTCGCCCGCGGAGAACGCCTCGGCGCCCTGTTGCGTCGCGCCCGAGGCGAGCGCTCGATGCTCGACACCGCGCTCGCCGCCCGCGTCTCACCGGAGACCCTGCGGAAGATCGAGTCGGGCCGCGTGGCGACGCCCGCCTTCCCGACCATCGCCGCCATCGCCGCCGTCCTGGGGCTCTCCCTGGACGCGGTGTGGGCCGAGATCAACCGGACCGACGGGGCCGAGGAGATCGACGGGACGGGCGGCACCGGCGGGGTCGACGGAGCCGAAGCCACCGGACCGCCTCGTCGCGTACCCGAGCCGCTGGCCTCCTGACCTCGCTCGCGCCCCGCGCGACCGGCGGTGCGCTAAGGCCGTGCCCGGCCCGGCCGAGTCAGAACTGGCTGCCGAGGCCCGCGTCGCGGGCGAGCAGCGCCGCCTGGACGCGGTTCTCGCAGTCCAGCTTGGTCAGGATGCGGCTGACGTAGGTCTTCACCGTCGCCTCGCTGACATGGATGCGCGCCCCGGCGTCGGCGTTGGACAGGCCCTCGCCGAGCAGCGCCAGCACCTCCAGCTCGCGCGCCGTCAGCACCTCCAGCCGCTTGCGCGCCGTCTCCTGTCGCGACGCCGAGCCGCCGGAGGCCAGGGAGTCCACGACATGCCGGGTGGCCCCGGGCGAGAGGAACGCCTGCCCGGACGCGGCGGCGCGCACGGCCTGGATCAGCTCACCCGGCGCCGCGTCCTTCAGCAGGAAGCCCGCGCCGCCGTGACTGAGCGCCCGCAGCACGTTGTCCCGCTCCCCGAAGGTGGTCAGCACGAGCGCGCGCACCGCGGGTGCCACGCGGCGCAGCTCGGCCAGCGCGGAGAGTCCGTCCATCACCGGCATCCGGATGTCCAGCAGCGTCACGTCCACCGCGTGCGAGCGGCTCAGCTCGACCGCCTCGCGGCCGTCCCCGGCTTCCGCGACGACGTCGATGTCGTCGGCCGAGGTGAGGATCATCTTGATGCCCGCGCGGATGAGCGGTTCGTCGTCCGCGATGAGGACCCTGATCACAGCTCTCCCGCGAGGCTGGCGGCGATGCTCGGCTAGGTGGCCGCTGCACCGTCGCCCTCGGCGGGCGGTGCGGACCGTGCGCTCACGATACGCGAGCCGGGCGGCCCGCCCGGCCGCCGCCCGTCCCCGCGTGAGGGCTCCGGGAGTTCCGGGGGAGCGCGGAGCCGTCCACCGTTGGTCGCTGTCCCCGTAGACGAAGGCGTACCGTCACGGCCCCGCACGGGACCTACCGTGAGCGGGTGGATGTGACGAGAAGAGTCGCCGGCGCCTGCCGCGCGGTGGCGACGGAGACGCGTACCTGGTCGGCCCGGCGGATCGCCGGGGAGGCGACGCTGCTGGTGCTGACGGCGTCCGCGACGACCTTCGGGCTGGCTTGGTACGGGCCGCCGATGATGGCGGCGGGCGCCGTGTTCGCCGGCGTGCTCTGCCTGCTGCGGCGCGCCTTCCCGGCGACGGTGCTGGTCCTCGTCGGCGCCGCCACCGGCGCGTTCTCCAGCTTCTGGCTGCTGATGATGGTGGTGGGCTGGTCCGCCGGCCGGCGCATCGAGGGAACATGGCGCGTGGTCGCGGCCTTCACCGCCTCCGGCGTCCTGTTCAGCGTCCTCAGCCTGCTGCTGCACCTGGGCGGCATGCTGCCCCGCCTGGTCATGATCACGGCGCTGACCTTCCTGACGACGACCCTGCTCCCGGGTGTCGTCAGCCGCTACCGGGGCCAACGAAAGGCCCTGGTGGGGGCGTTGCACGAACACAACACCCAACTGCTGCGCGAACGCGAACTCGTCGCCTCCCACGCGCGGTTGCGGGAACGGCAGCGCATCGCCCAGGACATGCACGACAGCCTCGGCCACCAACTGGCCCTCCTCGCCCTCCAGACGGGAGCACTGGAGGTCGACCCCACGCTCACCGACGAGCAGCGCGGCACCGTCGCCGTCCTGCGCGAGGCGTCTTCCACCGCGCTCAGGGAACTGCGCGACGCGGTCGGCGTGCTCCATGAGGGCGAGCCGGGGAAGCCCCGACAGGACAGCGGCAGCAGCACACCCCGGGGCACAGCCGGGATCGACGGCCTGGTGGAGTCCTCCCGGAACGCGGGGGCGTCCGTCACTCTGCGCCGCAGCGGTGAGGAACGGCCCCTGGCGCCTGCCGGGGGACAGGCGGCGTACCGCGTCGTCCAGGAGTCGCTCACCAACGCGCTCAAGCACGCGCCCGGTGCCCCGATCACCGTTGAACTGCGCTACGAGCCGGACACGTTGGTGGTCGAGATCGCCAACGGTCCGGTTCCGGTCCCGGCCGGTGTGGGCGTGGGCGGACGCGGCGCCGGAGCCGTGCCGCCCGTCGAGGTGGTCAGCGGCGGCCAGGGCCTCACCGGCCTGCGCGAACGGGCGCGGCTGGTCGGCGGCATGGTGCACACCGGACCCACGCCCGACGGCGGCTTCCGGGTCGCCGCGCTGCTGCCCTACGGCTCCCCGCCGCCGTCCACAGACGGTGGACAGTCCGGTGGACAGCCCAGTGCGGACCGGCCCGGCTCCGAGCGCGAGGTCGAGCCTTTCGTCGACTCCGCCGACGACTTTCCGGGGCATCGCTGGGCACCGCCCGGGGGCGACGGTGGAACGGTCATCGACTGGACCGGTCCGCCGGAGCGGCAGAAAGAGATCAACAGAGCCATGGGACGCAGGAGAAAGGGCCTCGCGATCGGCTGCGGCGCCGCGCTGCTCTGCGCGGCGGGGATCGTGGCGCTGGTGGGCTGGGCGATCTGGGAGGTCAGCCGGGTGGAGGTCTCGCCGGCGCTGTACGAGTCGATCCGGACGGGCCAGAGCGAGCACTCCGTGCGCCAGAAGCTCCCCGACGCCTCGGTTCTGCTCAACGCCGCCGTGAACGACGGGCCCCCCAGCCCGGAGGACGCCACCTGCCTGGTCCTGATGTCGACCGAGCAGCCCGACAACCTCAACAAGACGCTGGTCTACCGCTTCTGCTTCAGGGACGGCGAACTGGTCCAGAAACTGTCCTACATGACGGACGCCTGAGCCCCGCCCCGCCCGTCCACCCCCACGAGCCACCAGGAG
>NZ_BHZI01000405.1 GCF_004305975.1 Streptomyces otsuchiensis | reverse complement strand
GGTTTCGGCCGGGACGGCGGGGCCGGGGCGAGCGGCCTTCGAGGACCGGCCCGCACCACCACCACCCTCCTCATCGCCCGCCTCCTCGAACCACTCGGGGAACATCGCCTGCGCGGCCTCGATCCCGTCCAGGCGTGCGGCGTATGCCTCTCCGGCGGCGTCGTGGCTGGCCTCTTCGAGGCGGGGGACGGGGCCCTCTCCGTAGAGCCGGAGGATCTCAGGGTCCAGGCCGTCAGCAGGGGTCGCGCTCCCGATGCGGAAGAACCTAAAGCGCGAGGTGGGCGATGAGCCGGAGAGGAGGTAGCCGGTGCCCTGGGTGCGGGGCCGGTCCTCGTCGCCCGCCTCCTCGAACTGCGAGATGAGTCGGGTGCCGCCGGCGTACTTCGGGATCGGGGCGATGCTCTGGCCGGGTGCGAGGAGACCGTCGGAGACGAGCTGCCGCATCATGGTCGACGTCCAGCGCAGCAGGACGACTTCGCCGTCCTTAAGCATGCCTCGCAGCGTGTCGGAGCCGCCCAGTTCCTCCAGGTGCCCGGCCTGCGCGGACAGGTGCATCCCGATCCCCAGCGAGCGGCCCGTCCTCCCAATGTCCTTGATGTAGTGGGTGGCCTCCTTCCGATAGGGCGCGCCCTTCTCAAGCAACCGGTTCGCCTCGTCGATCCTTACGGACAACAACGGATCGGGGCGGCCCACGAGGAATTTGCTCCGGCCCATCTCGGAGTAGCGGATCTGCCGCTCCTGCATGATCTGCCACGCGGTGCGGAGCTGCGCCATCGCGCCCTCCGGGGTGACGGTGAACCAGTCGACCTGGTCGCGGGCTTCGGGGACGGATTGGCCACCTTTGAGGTCGGAGAGGAACACGGCGACGCCGGAGCGCTTCTCGGCGGCGAGCACGATGTGCAGGCCCGAGCTCTTGCCTGCGCCGGTGGTGCCGAAGATCAGGCCGCGCTGAGCGGATCCGCCGGCGGCGTCGTAGAGCTGCATCCTGGCCGGGCGGCCGTTGTGGTAGCGGCCGACGAGGATGCGGCCTTGGGTGTCCATGGCGAGCTGGGAGAGGTCAGCGGGGAGCGCGACGTCGGCCAGCGGGTCGCTGGGGTAGATGGTTACCAGGGCGTTGTGGAGGCCGTCGGTCTCGATCGCGAGGCGGGCGGGGTCGTCGATGCCGAGCGCACCCGCGAGGCGCTGCGGGTCGTAGGTGATGAGGTCGCCCGGTGGGGCCTGGACGGTGAGTTCGTAGATCATGCCGTCGGTGCTGGTGCTCACTGGGTGATCTCCTCTCGGGTCTTGGTGAGGTCGGCGGGCGCGCCGTGCGCGCCGTCGGGCTGGACGGGGACGGCGCGGACGGCGGTGATGACGGTGCCGGGCATGCCTTTCGGGGCGATCTGCTGCTCCCACATGTCGGCGAGGGACAGGCCGTCGTCGGCGGTGGTGGTGGGGGTGCGGCCGACGGTGAGGCGGCGGACCCCGGCGCCGCGGCCGGGCACGGGCCCGATCCGGATGTCGTCTTCGGGGATGTCCATGAGCGCGGACAGCGCGGTCGTGGAGATCGTCGGCACGGGGGTGCCGGGGGTGGTGGCGCGGATGGTGGCGCGCAGGGTGCCGGGGGCGGGCTGGGTGATGTCTTCCAGGGTGGTGCCGGTGGCGGGGCCGGAGTCGGTGGCGGCGTGCTGCTGCCACCAGGTCAAGACCGGGTGCTGCCCGGCCGGGATGATCGGGCAGGCCGCGGCGGCCTGCTCCTGCTGCTCCTGGTCCTCCTCCTCGATGGCGGCCGGGACCAACGAGGGCTCCCGGCCTACGAGGATCCGGGCGAGGCGGGCGGGGCGAACCCACCACACCGCGCCGGTCCACAGTGCGGCGGCGGTGATCTCCCACCAATGGGTGCCGGGCACGAGGTGGGTGGTGGTGGCGATGGTGGCGTGGGTGAGGGCGGGGGCGATGTAGAGGGCGGTGGCGATGTCGCGGGCCCGGCCGGTGGGGAGGGTGAGGGACCAGGCGGCGCCGAACGCGGCGGCACCGGCAGCGGTGGCTGCGGCGAGGGGGTAGAGGTCGGGGGTGAGGGCGCCGGCCCCGAGGGTGAGGGCGCCGGCGGCGGTGAGGAGGCGGCCGGTTCGGTCGCGGGCGACGGCCAGGGGTCCTCGGCTGGCGCGGAGGCTGTGCATCAGTGCTCCCGGGGGACAGGCGCCGGGGGCGGAACCGGCCCGGCGTCGGGCGGTCCCGCCTCCGAGGCGGTGAACGGGTGGTGGGTGTCAGCGGTTGCCGTAGAACGCCCTGTTCGCCATGTCGACGTCCATGGTGTTCGCGGCCTCCTGCACCGAGCCGTAGTCAGCCTCGTGCGCGGCGGACGCTTCCGCGAAAAGGGTGGCCAGGTCTTCGGCGGCGGCGGCCATCGCCTCGGCGTCGTCCAGGACGCCGCGCATCACGGCGGCGGCCTCCCGGTGCTCGGAGACGGTGTCGGTGTCGACGCCGAGGGCGGCGGCCTGGTCCGCGAGGCGGTCGACCGACTCCGAGCACTCCTGGATGTAGTCGTAGGTGCCGCGTACCCGCTGGGAGAGGCCGCGCAGTGCCCATCCGGCGGCGACGAGCTGGGCGATGACGGAGACGTAGCGGACGCGGCCGGATTCGGTGAGAACCCGGACCTCAGTGGCGGTGCGGGGCACGATGTCGCCCCCGACCGGGCCCTGTTCCAGTTCAGACATGCTGTGCTCCTACTGCTGGTGGTAGTCGGCGTCGGCCGGGGCGGCGTGCCCGGCGTCCGCGACGGCGTCCGCGAGTGGCTTGTGCCGCGCGGACGCGTTGGACCCGGCGGTCGCGATGGCCTCCGACGAGCCGGGGATCGCGGCGGCGATGGCCTCCGCCCGTGCCTGGACCGTGCCCGCCTTGTCGATCAGCCCGACGGTCAGGCCGATCAGGATGCCGGGAACGTGCGCGTCCTCCAGTGCGGCTAGTAGCGCGTCCAGGCGGCTGCGCAGCTCCTCGCACGCGGCGGCGGTCTGCGTCGCGGTGTCGGCTCCGGCGGTGATCTCCTCGGCCATGTCGGCGTCGGCGTCGATGAGGTCGTAGATCGTCAGGTCGCTGTCGGCCACGGGTGGTGCTCCTGTTCGGTGGGCGGTGGCGGTGGTGAACAGCGCTCCCGCCGGTTTCGGCTTCGGGCCGGTGTCGGTTCGGGGCGGGTCGTCGCGCTCCACGGTCCAGGTGGTGCCCTGTGTGTGGCCCCACCCGGGAGGCGGGCCGCCCGCCGCGCCACCGGCGGCTCCGGGCGCCGCGCCCGCGCCGGCGGGCCCGCCGGGCGGTGGGCCGTCCGGCTTCGGTGGGCCGTCCGGCTTCGGCGGGACGGCGCCGGATTTCGGGGACCCGTCGCCGGACTTCGGCGGCGGTCCGCCGGGCTTCGGCGACCCCTCCTTCTCCTTCGTCTTGGTCTTCTTCGCGTCGCTCTCGGTGGTCTTCTTCGCCCCGGCGCCGCCCTTCCCGGTCTTCTCCTCGGCGCCCTTCTTCGGCTCCTCGGCGCCCTTCTTCGGTCGCGCCTTGCGCAGATCGACCCGGGTGCGGTCCGGCTTCGGCTTCGCCGGGTCCGGCTTCGGCTTCGGGCCGACCGGCTTCGGGGCGCTGCTCCCGGGCGGTGCGGACCCGGGCTTGCGGGTGCCGGTCGGAGTGCCGGTCCCGCCCGGCGGCTTCGGCTTCGCCGGGTCGGGCTTCGGCGCCGGTCCCGGCCGCTTCGGCGCCGGAGCGGGCGGCTTCGGGGACGTCCCGCGACCGCTGTCCGGCTTCGGCGCCGGACCCGGCCGCTTCACCGGCGGCGCCGACGGCTGTTTGGGTGGGGCGGGCGGCTTGACGGCCCCGTGCGGGGCGGCCGGGGGCTTGGGTCGCCCTCCTGGGCCCGACGGGCCTCCCGGGCGGTCTGAACGGCCGTCAGGGCCCTTGCTGGGGCCCTTGCGGCGGTTGTCCAGGCCGCCGGAGCGCAGCGACGCCGGGACCTGCCCGCCGCCGCCCCTGCCCC
>NZ_BHZI01000404.1 GCF_004305975.1 Streptomyces otsuchiensis | reverse complement strand
GGCGTGATGAGCCCCGCCCACGACCCCCTGTACCTGGAGAGGCTGCGTGCAGCCGCCCGGGAACTCGCCACCCCGCTACGGGATGTGGCGCTCGCCGTGGACCGCGATCCCGCGCTGCTGCCCGGCCTGGTGCGTTCGGTGCTGCCCTGGCAGTCGTTCACCGGCCTCCCGGCGGAGTTCCACACCTCCCCGATCCGTCTCGACGGGCGGAGCGTGGCCGCCGACTCCTGCACCGAACAGGCCGTGGTCTGGGAGGAGATGGCACGCGCCGACGCCGGGGTGGCACTCGGGCTGCCGGGCCCGGCCATGTCCGGCTTCATGATCGCGGAACTGGCCGACCCCGCGCAGCGTGAGCGCTACTACGGCCGACTGGCCTCGGGGCGCCCGGTGTGGACGTTCTTCGGCATGACCGAACCGGCGCACGGCTCCGACCCGGCATCCATGGGCACCGCGCTGGCGGCCGACGGGCAGGGCGGGTTCGCCCTCAGCGGCACCAAGCGGTTCGTCGGCAACGGCGCCCGGGCCGAGATCGGCGTGGTCTTCGCCCGCCGTGCCCCCGGGCCGCTGGGCCTGACGGCGGTGCTGATCGAGACCGACCGTGCGGGCTTCACCGGCGCCGGCCTGGACACCCTCGGGCTGCGGGGTCTGGAGCTGAGCGAACTGCGGATGGCGCGGGTGCCCGTCGCCGAGGAGGACGTCCTCGGCCGGCAGCGCAAGGCGAGCCGGCGCGGAATGTGGGCCGCCGTCCGTACCTTCAACCGGTTCCGTCCGCTGGTCGCCACCCTCGCCCTGGGCGTGGCGCAGGCCGCTCACGAGTACGCCGAGCGAGAGCTGCGCCCCACGCCGGAGGCCCGACGCCGCTACCTGGCAAGGGAGTTCGCCGATCGGCTGGCCGGGGTCCGGGCGATGGTCGGCGCCGCGGCGGCCTCAGCCGACCGTGACCCCAGCAGCGGCACCGCGGCCTCCGCCGCCAAGCTGCACGCCACCCGCCTCGCCGAGGAGCTGACGGTCTGCGCCGCCCGCTCCTTCGGGCCGGGCGCCCGGTTCGACCACCCGCTGCTCGACAAGTGGGTGCGTGACGCGCGGGCCTTCGAGTTCATGGAGGGCACCTCCAACATCCAGCGGCTGAACCTGGCCCAGGGCTACCTCCAGGAGCGTGACCGCCATGTCCACGCGGCCTAAGACCGTCACCGGCGCGCGCGGGACCGGTGACGACACCGGCGACCGGGGCGGGGCGGCCGACTACCGTCGCCCGCCCTCCCGCACCGGACCGCCGCCCGGAGTCGACGTCTGGCTGATCCCGCTCGACCCCGCCGCCGGAACCCGCGCCACGGCGCGCGCCGGCTCGGGGCCGGCGACGGACCGGTCCGCCGGCCTCGACCGTGCCGAACGGGGCCGCGCCCGCGCCTTCCGCGACCCGTCGGTGGCCCGCCGCTACGTCGCCGCGCACAGCGCGGTCCGCTCGGTACTGGGCCGCTACCTGGGCAGCCCCGGCACCGAACTGCGCTGGGCCACCGGGCCGCACGGCAAACCGGTCTTCGAGGGTGAACACCGCGACTGGCACTGGTCGACGAGCCGCTCCGGCGCGCACGCGCTGCTCGCCGTCTCCCGCACGGCACCCGTCGGGGTCGACATCGAGCGGATCAGCGTCTCCGCCCGCGCGGTGCTCCCCCTGGCAGCCCGGTTCCTGCCCCCGGAGGAGGCCGCACTGGTGGCCCGCGGCCCCGCGCCGTACGACCGTCGGAGCGCCTACCACCGGCTGCTCTCCCGGAAGGAGTCCTGCGTGAAGGCGGTCGGCGGGCGCTTCCTGGAAGGGCTGCGACTGCCCGTCGCCGGCACCGGGGCGGTCACTGCGGCCGGTGGCCCGCGCGGCGAACTGGCGCACGCCCGGATGCGGTTGGCCGATCTGCCGGCACCCGCCGGGTGGGTGGCGACGCTGGCCACCGTCGGCGAAGCGCCCATGCCGCTGCGGCTGTTCGCCTGGCCGTCCCCCGGACTCCCGCTGCCCGCGATCGACTTCGGCGACGACGACGGACCGCGCGCGGCGACGGACCGCACGGCGGTGGCACGATGACCCGCCGCTGTGTCGCGGCCGGACCGCGACGGACCCGAGCCGCTGCCGGGCGCCGATGTCCCACCCGCTCCGCCGCCGCGCCGGCCGCGGTACGGCGCTGCCGCCCGGCGGGCCCAGCGCCGGTGGCCCTGGTCGTGGCACGGTTCACGCCCTCGGAACTGCCCGTCCTGACGGTCCGGCCCCCGCGCGGCACCGAGGTGACCCGGGCCGCCGCACGCGCGCTGGCCACCGGCGGGCGCGGACAGCTGGGCGGGGTCCTCGACATCACCGTGCTGCCCGGCCGCGCGGACGGCCCCGCACTCGACCGCGCCCTGGCCCACGCGGAACGCCACGCCGCCGAGCGGGCGGTGACCGCCGCACTCCGGGACGGAACACCGCGCAGCGTGCGGCTCCGCGTTCCCGTACCGCCCTGACCGAACCGGCCGAACCGGCCGAACCGGCCGAACCGCCCCCGAACGAGCGCCACGCGGCGCCGCGGCACCGCGACCCCTCCCGTCCGTCCGACCCCCGAGAGAACAGGCATCCCGATGCGCACTTCAACCGAACCGGCGGGCCCCGCCGCGCCACCGATGGTCCAGTGGGACCGGGTCGGCTTCCTGGTCGGCGGTCAGGCCCTCGCCCAGGGCGGCAGCTTCATACTGATCATCGCCATGACGTGGACCGCCGTGCAGCTCGGCGGCACCGCGGGCGTCAGCCTGGTGCTGCTGGCCTCCTCCCTGCCGCGCGCGCTGATGCTGATCTTCGGCGGGGCCGTCGCCGACATGCTCGGTCCGCGCTACGTGCTGCTGCGCACCACCGCCGCCCGCGCGGTGGTCCTCTTCTGCGGGGCGCTGCTGGTCTTCTCGGTCGACGCGCTGTGGCCCCTGGTCGTCGTCGCGCTGCTGGAGGGCAGCCTGCTCGGGCTCGGCGGCCCCGCCTCGTCGTCGCTGATGCCGCACTTCGCCAAGAAGGAGCACCTGGCGCGCGCCAACTCCCTCTACGCGATGGTGGTCCGGCTCGCGCCGATCGCCGGCGCCCCGCTCGGCGCCCTGCTGATCGCCACCGGACACCTCGGCCACGCCCTGCTCGTCACCGCGGGCACCTGCACCGCCTGGCTGCTGTGCCTCCTGTACGTCACCCGGGGCCTGACCCGGCCCGCGCGGGACGAGAGCGAGTCGATGGTGCGGCGCTCCGCGGACGGCATCCGGCTGCTGGTACGGCTGCCCCGGCTGCGCTACATGTTCCTCGCCGCGTTCACGCTGGACCTGGCGTTCAACTGGCCGCTGGAGGTGGCACTTCCGCTGCTGGTCTCCGAACGCGGCTGGAACGTCTCGGTCGTCGGCGTGGTCATCGCCTCCTTCGGTATCGGCGCCCTGGTCGCCAGCGCTCTCGGCGTCGTACTCGCCCACCGGATATCGCTGTTCGCCCGCCTGGTGGTGACCGGCGTGGGTATCGCGGCCGGCATCCTCACCATGGCGCTGCTGCCGTCGGTGCTCGGCCTCAGCGTGGTCGCCTGCCTGGTCGGCCTGCTCTCCGGCTTCAACGGCCCCGCGATGGTCACGGTCTACCAGCAGTCCGCGCCGCCGGACCGCATGGGCGCGGCGATGTCCACCCTGGCCCTCGCCGGTATCGGCACCGCCCCGGTCTCCATCGCCCTGTTCTCCAGCGTGTCGCTGCTGCTGGGCGTCTCCGCCACCTGGGTCCTCTGCGGACTCATCGCCTTCGCCTCCCCGGTCGCCGCTCTGCTCGCCCTGCGACACCCGGAGCCGAACAACGCCGACAAGGACGGTGCCGACAACAGCCCCGGCGCGGCGGACGCCGCCACCCCGGCCGCCCCGGCGGACGCGCCGGTCCCCGTCGCCGCGCTCGTCACCGCCGACACCCACCCGGAGGTGAACCACCGCAACGGTCCCGTCGGCAGCGCCGCCCGGACCGACGTCCCCGAACCCGCCCCAGCATCCGTG
>NZ_BHZI01000403.1 GCF_004305975.1 Streptomyces otsuchiensis | reverse complement strand
CCCCCGAGGCGTCCGGGCCGTCGCTGGCCGCCGGGCCGTCCACCCCGGGCGACCCCGCCCAGGCCCCCGCCGAACGTCCGGCGCGGCGCCTGGTGCTCGCCTCCGCGTCACCGGCGCGGCTGAGCCTGCTGCGGCAGACCGGGTTCGCGCCGGAGGTCGTGGTCAGTGGAGTCGACGAGAGCGCCCTGACGGCGGAGTCCCCCGAGGAGCTGGCCCGCGCCCTGGCCGAGGCCAAGGCCCAGGCGGTGGCGGGCCGTCCGGAGGCGGCCGGCGCGCTGGTCATCGGCTGCGACTCGGTCCTGGAGTTCGCCGGTGAGGCCCTCGGCAAGCCCACCGACGCGGAGGAGGCCGTCGCCCGCTGGCAGGCGATGCGCGGCCGTACCGGCGTGCTCCGGACCGGCCACTGCCTGATCGACGCCGCCGACGGACGCCAGATGTCGGCGACCGCCTCCACCGAGGTGCGGTTCGGCGAACCGACCGACGAGGAGATCGCCGCCTACGTCGCCACCGGTGAACCGCTGCACGTGGCCGGGGCGTTCACCCTCGACGGGCTGGCCGCCCCGTTCGTGGACTCGATCGATGGCGACCCGGGCAACGTCATCGGCATCTCGCTGCCGCTCTTCCGGCAGCTGCTGACCGGCCTGGGCATCCTGGTCACCGACATGTGGGCCCCGCCCGCCGCCTGACCACCAGCGTCCGAGCGCCGTCCGAGCGCTGTCCGAGCGCGGGACGCCTCCGCCACCACGCCGGGACCGGTCACCGCGTCACGCGGCGACCGGTCCCGGCGCGCCCGCCGGTGACGGGTACGAGAAGCAGAGCGTGAGCAGCAGCAGGCCGAACAGGGCCATCAGCGCGGCGAACGCCCACCAGCCGACCATGCCGACCGCGATCACCGCCAGCACGGCCTGGGTCACCAGGGCACCGACGATCAGGGCCCGGGACCACCGGCCGCCCAGCCGGTCCCGCAGCGCCACCAGGGCGAGCGCGCCCGCGCACGCCAGCAGGAAGACCGCGAGCAGTGCGCCGCCCACCCACACCGATGCACTCATCGTCGATGTGGAGAGACCGGCCAGCGACATCTCCTGCGCGCGCACGGCCAGCCCGAGAACCCAGTGCATCCCGCCGAGCCCCACCGCCTCGGCCAGCACCGTCAACGCCGCCGCAGCGGCCACGACTTGCCTACTCCGGTTCACACAAAGCACGTTACTGCCGGGTAATGAGACCGACAAGACATCGCGCACGACCGCGGCCCGCCGGAGCACCCGGCCGACACGCCCCGCACGCCCGCACGCCCGAAGGGAGAGGCGTCCCCGGCGACACCGCCACCCCTGACCGCTCAGGCCACGCGGGAGACAACCCCTTAGGGGACCCCAGAGAAAAATAATCCCAGCCCCCATTGGAGGTTCTCCACAACGCGTGCCCGGATTATGGACAGAAAAAGCCGGGCCGACCCGGCCGCATTCGATCCCCGGAAGAGAACTGCCACAGCCCGCGTACCGTGTAGACCAGGGAGAGAATGCGTTCGGCGCGGCGCCGCGTCACCATGCGTGTGGGATGACTCACGCGCGGAGGGGACTCGGCGCGCGGTGTGGCGTGTATCTAAACTCACCTTGTTCCAAGGAGGGAGCCAACGTGCGCAAGGTGCTCATCGCCAATCGCGGCGAAATCGCCGTTCGCGTCGCCCGAGCCTGCCGGGATGCCGGCATCGCCAGCGTCGCCGTCTATGCCGAGCCGGACCGGGACGCGCCCCATGTGCGCGCCGCCGACGAGGCGTTCGCCCTGGGTGGTGACACCCCGGCGACCAGCTACCTCGACATGACCAAGGTGCTGAAGGCCGCCGCCGACGCCGGCGCCGACGCCGTCCACCCCGGTTACGGCTTCCTCTCGGAGAACGCCGAGTTCGCGCAGGCCGTGACCGACGCCGGGCTGACCTGGATCGGCCCGCCGCCGCAGGCCATCCGTGACCTCGGCGACAAGGTCGCGGCCCGGCACATCGCCCAGCGCGCCGGCGCACCCCTGGTCGCCGGCACCAAAGACCCGGTCAGCGGTGCGGACGAGGTCGTCGCCTTCGCCGAGGAGCACGGTCTGCCCGTCGCGATCAAGGCCGCCTTCGGCGGTGGCGGGCGCGGCCTGAAGGTCGCCCGCGAGCTGGGCGAGGTCGCCGAACTGTACGAGTCCGCCGTCCGCGAGGCGGTCACCGCCTTCGGCCGCGGCGAGTGCTTCGTCGAGCGCTACCTCGACCGCCCCCGGCATGTCGAGACCCAGTGCCTGGCCGACACCCACGGCAACGTGGTCGTCGTCTCCACCCGTGACTGCTCGCTCCAGCGACGGCACCAGAAGCTCGTCGAGGAGGCGCCGGCGCCCTTCCTCACCGACGAGCAGAACGCCGAGCTGTACCGCGCCTCCAAGGCGATCCTCAAGGAGGCCGGCTACGTCGGTGCGGGCACCTGCGAGTTCCTGGTCGGCCAGGACGGCACGATCTCCTTCCTGGAGGTCAACACCCGGCTCCAGGTCGAGCACCCGGTCACCGAGGAGGTCACCGGCATCGACCTGGTCGTCGAGCAGTTCCGCATCGCCGACGGCGAGGCCCTGGGCTACGACGACCCGCCGCTGCGCGGCCACTCCATCGAGTTCCGCATCAACGGCGAGGACCCGGGCCGCAACTTCCTGCCGGCGCCGGGCACCGTCACCGAGTTCGTTCCCCCGGCCGGTCCCGGCGTCCGTCTGGACGCGGGCGTCGAGAGCGGCACCGTCATCGGCCCGGCGTGGGACTCCCTCCTCGCCAAGCTGATCGTCACCGGCGCCACCCGCGAGCAGGCGCTGCGGCGCGCGGCCCGCGCGCTGGCGGAGTTCCGCGTCGAGGGCATGGCCACGGCCGTGCCGTTCCACCGCGCGGTCGTCGCCGACCCGGCGTTCGCCCCCGAACTGGGTGGCTCGGCCGGTCCGTTCACCGTGCACACCCGGTGGATCGAGACCGAGTTCGCGAACGACCTGCCGCCGTTCACCCCGCCCGGCGCGGGGGACGAAGAGGGCTCCGGCATCCGCGAGACCGTGGTCGTCGAGGTCGGCGGCAAGCGCCTGGAGGTGTCGCTGCCGGCGACCCTGGCCATGCCGCTGGCCCGCGCGGCCGTCGCGGGCGGCGCCAAGCCGGCCCGTCGCAAGGCGGGCCGCAAGGCCGGCTCCGCCGCTTCGGGCGACTCCCTCAACTCGCCCATGCAGGGCACCATCGTGAAGATCGCGGTGGAGGAGGGCCAGCAGGTCGAGGAGGGCGAGCTGGTGGTGGTCCTGGAGGCCATGAAGATGGAGCAGCCCATCAACGCCCACCGGTCCGGCACGGTCAAGGACCTCAAGGCCGAGGTCGGCGCCGCCCTTTCCTCGGGTGCGCTGATCTGCGAGATCAAGGACTGAACCACCGTACGACGACGGTGGGATGAGGGGCGGCGGCCGACCGGGCCGCCGCCCCTCACGCCGTCCCCGGCCGGGGCGCGCCGCGTCGTGGTCGTCTGCCTCGTCTGCCTCGTACGGGCTTCTCCGGCGGCGGGACGTTCCGTTCAGCGCTCCGCTGACGTCCGTCATCGTGGGCCTACGCGGTGGCCCTCTTCAGGAGCACGGTGATCTCGATGGCCTGACCGGCGCCGAAGCTGGGAGCGAGCGTGCTGAACGCCTCCCATCCCTGGCGGCCCAGCTCGTTCAGCTCCGTCTCGATCTGGCCGTAGTCGAAGCCCTTCATCTTGAGCTTGTAGGTCTGCACCTTGTACTCCCACTGAGCGGACATGCGGGGCGGCTCCCGTCGTCGGTGTCGGCATGGTCGGGTCCGCGCCGGGCGCGGGCACGACACCAGTCCACACCATGCCGCCGGGGCACACCCAAGCCCGCGGGGCCGTCCCGGCGCGTCGGAGTGCGGGCGGCGCCGCTCCGTGAGGGTGCCTCAGCCGCCGCGTCAGCCACCGCGTCAGCCGCCGGCGCGGCGGCCCAGGGGGGTGCCGACCGGGCCGGCGGCTGACGCGGTGGCTGACGC
>NZ_BHZI01000402.1 GCF_004305975.1 Streptomyces otsuchiensis | reverse complement strand
CCGAGGCGGGTGCTGAGGTACTCGGCCAGCGCCGTGGGGGTCGGGTGGTCGAAGACGAGGGTGGCGGGGAGCCGGAGGCCGGTCGCGGAGTTGAGCCGGTTACGGAGTTCGACCGCGGTGAGCGAGTCGAAGCCGAGGTCGCGGAAGGCGTGGCGGGCACCGACGGCGTCGGCCCGGGCGTGGCCCAGCACGGTGGCGGCGTTGCCCCGGACGAGCTCCAGCAGGAGGTCGCGGCGGTCGGCGGCGGAGAGTCCGTGCAGCCGGGTGGCGAGGGTGTTGTGGCTCTCGTCGTCCCGGCCGGCCGCGCGCCGGCCTGCCGGGCGGATCAGGCCGCGCAGCAGTGCGGGGACCTCGCTGCCGCGGGTGAGGTCGAGGGGGATCGGCAGCAGGTGCGGGGTGTGCGTCGCGACCGCGACGTCGAACAGCGCCAGGCCCTGCTCGGTGCCCAGGGTGGAGCCGGTGCGGCTTCCGGTCGGGGCGGCGTCGTCGAGGAGGTGGCCGGTCATGGTGCTGGCCTGCTGCCACAGGCCCCAGCCGAGGGACTGGGCGGGCAGTCCACGGGCGCGCCGGTAGGAGGCGAGCGCGTCCAGGAAGCTGTTGGCGGCCGCGTAGTTGGCCTGGCCGCCGGTGCCGAGGGTGGCCGAGGCGGAGGAGTAGAGCACGAACAGGGCGAGGTCGGCGCCCAGCGTCAGGTCGTGCAGGTTGACGGCGGCGTCCACCTTGGGGCGGAGCACCGACTCGACCCGCTCGGGGGTCATCGACTCGAAGACGCCGTCGTCGAGGACGCCGGCCGCGTGGATCACCCCGGTCAGCGGATGCCGGTCCGGTATCGCCGCCAGCACGTCGGCCAGCGCGGTGCGGTCGGCGGCGTCACAGGCGGCGACACTCGCCCGGGCGCCCAAGCCGCGCAGCTCGGTGAGGAGTTCGGCCGCGCCGGCGCCCTCCGCTCCCTTGCGGCTGAGCAGCAGGACGTTCCGTACGCCGTGTTCGGTGACCAGATGCCGGGCGAGCAGGCCGCCGAGCGTGCCGGTGCCGCCGGTGATGAGGACCGTGCCGTCGGGGTCGAGCGGCGTCGGCACGGTGAGCACGTTCTTGCCCACGTGCCGTGCCTGGCTGATGTGCCGGAACGCCGTCACCGCGTCCCGTACGTCCCACGCGGTGACCGGCAGCAGGTCGAGCGTGCCGGCGTTGAACAGGTCGAGAACCTCGCTGAGGATCTCCCGTACCCGGTCGGGGCCGGCCTCGGCCGGGTTGAACGCCTGGTAGCGCACGCCGGGGTGGTCGGCCGCGACCCGCGCGGAGTCGCGGAGGTCGGTGCGGCTCAGGTCGGCGAACCGGCCGCCGTAACCCAGGAGTCGCAGGGACGCGTCGACGAACTCGCCCGCGAGGGAGTTCAGCACCACGTCGACGCCCCGGCCGCCGCTCGCGGCGCGGAAGCGCTCCTCGAACGCCAGGTCCCGGGAGGAGGCGATGTGCGCGTCGTCCAGGCCGGCGGCGCGCAGGGTGTCCCACTTGCTGGGCTTGGCGGTGCCGAACACCTCCAGGCCGAGGTGGCGGCCGAGTTGGACCGCTGCCATGCCCACGCCGCCCGCGGCGGAGTGCACCAGCACCGACTCGCCGGGCCGGGCGTCGGCCACGTCCACCAGCCCGTAGTAGGCGGTGGCGAACACGACCGG
This sequence comes from Streptomyces otsuchiensis, assembly GCF_004305975.1. GTDB lineage: Bacteria > Actinomycetota > Actinomycetes > Streptomycetales > Streptomycetaceae > Streptomyces > Streptomyces otsuchiensis. Next base: position 2,343 of record NZ_BHZI01000402.1, on the reverse strand, counting down.
TACGGCGGCCGCCTGGGCGAAGGACCAGCCGGTGGGCACGGGGGCCAGCAGCCGGCGATCGGTGACCGCGCCGGAGGCGATGCCACCGGTGAAGAAGCCGAACACCCGGTCGCCGACCGCGAGTTCGGTGACGCCCGGGCCGACCTCGGTCACGATGCCGGCCGCCTCGGCGCCCATCTGCGCCTGGTCGGGGTACATGCCGAGGGCGAGCAGTACGTCGCGGAAGTTGACACCGGCGGCGCGCACGGCCACCCGTACCTCGCCGGCGGAGAGCGGAGCGTCCGCGTCGGGCGCCGGGAGCATCGCCAGGTTGTCGAGGGTTCCCTCGTCGGTGACGTCCAGTCGCCAGGCGGCGTCCCCTGCGGGGAGGGTCAGTCCGTCGTCGGCGTGCGGGCGGGCGAGACGGGGAGCACGGGCCTCGCCGTCGCGTATCGCGAGCTGCGGTTCACCTTCGGTGACGGCCCCGTTGAGCCAGACGTCGTCGTCGGTGGCGGCAGGGTCGCGGTCCAGCAGGACGATCCGGCCGGGGTGTTCGGACTGCGCGGAGCGCAGCAGGCCCCAGACCGCCGCTCCGGCGAGGTCGGTCACCGTCTGGCCGGGCACGGCGGGGACGGCCCCGCGGGTGACGACCACCAGACGGGTGTCGAGGTACCGGTCGTCGGCGAGCCAGTCCTGGACGGTGCGGAGCACGTCCTGGGTGGTGCGGTGGACGGCGTCCGCCGACGGGCCGGCGTCGGCCGCGGGCTCGGGCAGGGTGAGGAGCGCGACGGGGGGCGGCGGAGTGCCCTCGGCCGGGGCCGGGGCCGGCCCGGCGGGGTCGAGGCGTAGCCACTGCGAGGTGTCGGGCCGGGCGTTGCCGGAGTCGGGCAGCAGGGTCCAGTCGACGGCGAAGAGGTCGTCGCGGACGTGGCTCTCCCCGACCTGACGCAGGTTCTCGGGGGTGATCTCGCGCAGGACGAGGGTGTCGACGGTGACGACGGGGGCACCGGTGGGGTCGGTGGCTCGCACCTTCAGGCCGTCGGAGGTGGTGGTGAGTGCGACCCGGAGCACGGTCGCCTGGGTGGCGTGGAGTGCTACGCCGTTCCAAGCGAAGGGGAGCCGGGTGCCGGAGTCGGCGTCGGCGTGCTCGTCGGCGTCGGCGCCGGCGGTGACCGCGACGGCGTGCAGGGCCGCGTCCAGCAGCGCCGGATGGATGCCGAACCCCGCGGCGTCGACCGTCTCGGGCAACTCCACCTCGGCGAAGACGGTTTCCCCGTCGCGCCAGACGGCCCGCAGGCCCTGGAACGCCGGACCGTAGCCGTAGCCGGCGTCCGCCATACCGTCGTAGAAGCCGGCCACATCGACCGGCCGCGCGCCGGGCGGCGGCCACGCCGCCGGCTCCGAGGGCACGTCCGCGGCCCACTCACCCAGCAGGCCGGTCGCGTGGCACACCCATGCGGCGTCGTCGGAGGGACGCGAGAACACCTCGACGGCGCGGTCACCGGAATCGTCGGGCGCGCCGACGCTGACCTGGAGCGCGACACCGGACCGGGTGGAGAGCACCAGCGGCTTCTGCAGCACCAGTTCACGCAGCAGACCGCTGCCGACCTGATCACCGGCGCGGAGCGCCATCTCAGCGAACGCGGTACCGGGTACCAGTACCTGACCCCACACCGCGTGGTCGGCGAGCCAGGAGTGCGACGACGGCGACACCCGCCCCGTCAGCACCGCACCGCCGCCCGACAAGGCGACAGCCGCGCCGAGAATTCCATGATCGAGGCTCACCTGGCCCACGGCGGACACATCGCCGGAGACCACCGGTCGCGGCCAGTAGCGCTCGTGCTGGAAGGCGTAGGTGGGGAGTTCCACGCGGTGTCCGGCGGGTATGACGGAGGTCCAGTCGACCTCGACGCCGGCGACCCACGCCTCGGCCAGCGCGGTCAGGAACCGTTCCGCACCGCCCTCGTCACGACGCAGCGACCCGACGACGACCGCGTCCGTCTCTGCGGCTTCGGCGGTCTCCTGGACGCCGATGGCCAGCACCGGGTGAGGACTGCACTCCACGAACACCGACCGGCCATCGGCCAGCAGCGCACGCGTGGCGTCATCGAAACGGACCGTGGAACGCAGATTGTCGAACCAGTACCCGGCATCCATCGACGCCGTGTCGATCACGCCACCGGTGAGCGTCGAATACAGCGGCACCGTGGAGGAGACCGGCGTGAGACCGGCCAGATCCGCCAGGATCCGCTCCCGCAACTCCTCCACCTGCGCCGAGTGCGAGGCGTAGTCCACCGGAATCCGACGCGCCCGCACCTCCCGCGCCTCACACAACCCCAGCAACTCCTCCAACGCCCCCGGCTC
>NZ_BHZI01000401.1 GCF_004305975.1 Streptomyces otsuchiensis | reverse complement strand
CCGCACCCCCCACTCCGGCAGGGCCGGGCAGCGGCGGGTTCCCGTCGGTGGCGCCCCAGTCACCTCCGCGTCCCGTCGCGCCGACAGGTGGGTCGGGACCCGAGGAGTCCCCGCCGCGGCAGGACCGGCCCGCCGACGGGCCCGACGGACCGGCCGTCACCAGCCAGGCCACCATGCAGTTCAGCAAGGCCGCGCTGCACAAGGCACTGAACGAGCGGCCCGCACAGGCGCCTCCGCCTCCGCCACTTCCACCGTCCGGTGGCGGCGGACTCCCCCCGCTGCCGCCCGACTTTCAGCTGAAGCCGCCCGCCGGAGCGGGCGAGGGCCCGGCGGGACCGTCCGGTGGTGCCGGAGTACCGCCGACGCCACCGGGCTTCGCGATGCCGCCGGAGCAGCCAAGGAGCGCCTGGTCCGCTCCGGCCGAGCCTGAGCCGCAGCCCGAGGCGAAGCCCGAGCCGGAGCCGCAGCCGGACGTCTCCGGACAGGACGAGGACGGCTCGGGCCCGCCCGCGAGGACACCCTCGTCGGAGTCCATCGCGGAGGTCCTGGCTCCCGGGTCCTCGGACGACGACGCCGACGACCCCGAGGAGCAGCAGGCATCGGTCGGCGCGGTGCACGAGATTCCGGGCCTCGGCGCGGGCCTGCCGGCCGGCGGCGTGCGGGTCGAACTGCCCGGCGCGGCCGAACCGTCGGAGCAGCCGGGTGCCGCGCGGAACGACGCCGCGCTGCCGGAGGCGGGGGACGACGAGCAGTCGGCGACTCCCGAGCCTCCCGCCTCCCCCGGTGCGACGCACCCTGGCGGCATGCCGGGTCCCGGTGCGCCGGGACCGGGCTCCGGCACGGAAGGCGCCAACGAGCTGGAACCGCCCCAGGGACCGCCCTCCACTCCTCCGGCTTCGCGAGCCCCCTGGACCCCGGCCCAGGCGCCCGCCCCGGCGCCGGTCGACGACTCCGCGACCGCGCCGCCCCCGAACCCGTGGGCGGCCCACCGCGGCCAGACGGGCGCCGTCGGATCCGGTACCCCGCCGGCTGCTCCCGCTCCTCGGCAGCCTTCCGCCCCGGCCCCGGCTGAGGCCTCCGCACCGGAGGAGTCGGAGAGCGCGTGGCCAACCGGCGGCATGGCGGCACCGCAGTCCGACCGGCAGGCCCCCGCGGCACCCGGCCAGCCGCCGTCCGCGCCGCCCCACGGGCCCCAGGTGTCCGGCCCGCGGCCGGGAACGGCCTGGCAGAGCGGCGGTTCGGCACCCGGCCCGGCAGCCCCCTGGCCGGGCGGGGGCGGGCACGGGGCTGTTCCGCCCCAGTCCCCGGGGCCGCACCAGCCGAGCCCACCGCACGGCGTGGCACGGTACGCGCAGCAGCAGCCGCCCCCGAACCAGCAGGCTCCGCAGGGCCCCCCGCCGCAGCAGGCGCCGTGGGCCCCGAGTCCGCCCACCCCGCAGTCACCCCATGTGGCGGAGCAGCAGGGTTCACTGCCCGCCGTGCGCCAGGAGCCGGGCCCCGCGCCCACTGCTCCGCGGCAGCACCCGGGGGACGGCCCTCGGCCGCCGTACGGGCAGCCGCCCCAGGCGCCGGGCGCCCCGCACCGCGTACCGCAGCAGCAGTACCCGGGCCGGCCGGGGCCGCAGGGGTACCCGGGACAGCAGCACGGTCGGCCCGGTGCTCCCCAGCAGCCCGTCCATCCGGCGCAGCAGCACGGCGCTCCTCAGCCCCCCGCCCACCCCGCGCAGCCGCACGGTGGCCCGCCACACCCGCAGCAGCACGGTGGCCCGCAGCACCCGCAGCAGCACGGTGGCCCGCAGCACCCGCAGCAGCAACACGGTGGACGGACCGACCCACCCCCCGCCGCCGCACAGCAGGGTCCGGGCGCACCCGCCGCTCCCCACGGACAGGGCCCGGCGCAGCCGACCCAGGACCCGCGCGCGACCGGTGGCTGGCCGGTGCAACAGTCAGCCCCGCAGCCGGGCTCCCTCGGCTACACGGCTTCCGTGGAGCTGTCCTCGGACCGGCTGCTCCAGGACAAGCGACGCAACAAGCAGCGTTCGCAGCCCGCCAGCAGGCCAGCCTCCCGCTTCAAGATCGGCGGGAAGGCGGCCGAGGCGGAGCGGATGCAGAAGCTCCAGGTGATCCGCACCCCGGTGCTGTCCTGCTACCGGATCGCGGTGATCAGCCTCAAGGGGGGCGTCGGCAAGACGACCACCACCACGGCGCTGGGGGCGACTCTCGCCTCCGAGCGGCAGGACAAGGTCATCGCGATCGACGCCAACCCCGACGCGGGCACGCTCGGGCGGCGGGTCCGGCGTGAGACCGGTGCCACCATCCGGGATCTGGTCAGCGCCATCCCGTACCTCAACAGCTACATGGACATCCGGCGGTTCACCTCGCAGGCACCGTCCGGGCTGGAGATCCTGGCCAACGACGTGGACCCCGCGGTCTCCACCACGTTCAACGACGAGGACTACCGCCAGGTCATCGACGTACTGGGCAAGCAGTACCCGATCATCCTGACCGACTCGGGCACCGGCCTGCTGTACAGCGCCATGCGCGGCGTACTCGATCTCGCCGACCAGCTGATCATCGTCTCCACGCCGTCGGTGGACGGTGCCAGCAGCGCCTCCACGACGCTGGACTGGCTGGCGGCACACGGCTACGGCGACCTGGTGCAGCGCAGCGTGACCGTCATCTCCGGGGTTCGGGAGACCGGGCGGATGGTGAAGGTCGAGGACATCGTGGCGCACTTCCGCACGCGCTGCCGAGGCGTGGTGGTCGCCCCCTTCGACGAGCACCTGGCCGCGGGGGCCGAGCTCGACCTGGACCTGATGCGGCCGAAGACGCGGCAGGCGTACTTCGAGCTGGCCGCGCTGATCGCCGAGGACTTCGCCCGCGCCCAGCAGGAGCAGGGGCTGTGGACGCCGGACGGGTCCATGCCGCCGCATATGGCGCCCCCGCTTCCGGGGCAGCCACAGCCGGGGTACGGCTACGGCTATCCGCAGGAACAGCAGCCGGGTTACGGCTACCCGCCGCCGGTGCAGCCCGGTTACGGCTACCCGGCCCAGCAGCCGGGGCACGGCCGTCCGCCGCAGGCCGGCCCGGGGTGGCAGCAGCCACCGCAGCGCTGACGGAGCGCGTGCCCCGGCACGTGTACGCGCGGGCGCCCCGTTCCCCGCATGGTGCGGGGGCGGGGCGCCCGCGGTGTGTGGCCGCCCGGAGGGGCAGACCTCACGTGGGGTCGTTCAGTCGGCGCTGACCGCGAGGGTGCCGGGCGGGGCGGTGGTGAGGTCCCGCGCGCGGGCCACGTCCTCCGCCATCCGGTCCGTGAGCGCGTCGACGGAGTCGAACGTCTCCTGTCCCCGCAGCCGTGAGCGGAAGTCGACGGCGACGTGCTGGCCGTACAGGTCGAGGTCGGTACGGTCCAGCGCGTAGGCCTCGACCGTGCGCTCGGTCCCGTCGAACTGGGGGTTGGTACCGACCGAGATCGCCGCGGGGAGTGAGTCCGTGCCCAGGGTGAGCCAGCCCGCGTAGACACCGTCGGCGGGGATCGCCGAGTGGGCGACCGTGTCGAGGTTGGCGGTGGGATAGCCGAGTTCGCGTCCGCGTCGCGCCCCGTGCACCACGACGCCCTCCACTCGGTGAGGCCGCCCCAGCACCTCGGCCGCGGCGGCCACGTCGCCCGCGGCGACGAGCCCGCGGGCCAGCGAGGAGGAGAACCGGCCGGCGCCGGAGGGGGTGTCGGCACTGTCATCCGTCTCGGCGTCCCGGGTGACCAGGTCCACCACGAGCACGTCGAAGTCGTGGGTGAGGCCCAGTTCCCGCAGCGTGTCCACGGTTCCTGCCGCGCGGTGCCCGAACCGGAAGTCGGGGCCCTCGACGACCGTGTGGGCATGGAGCCGTTCGACGAGCACCTTCACCACGAAGTCGTCCGGGGAAAGCTGGGAGAACTCGGCGGTGAACGGCAGCACCAGCACCGCGTCCACTCCCAGCTCCGCCATCAGCCGCGCGCGATGCGGGTGGGTGGCCAGCAGGGGCGGGTGG
>NZ_BHZI01000400.1 GCF_004305975.1 Streptomyces otsuchiensis | reverse complement strand
CCCCCCCGCCTCGGCCGGCCCCGCCTCGGCCGGACCCGCACCGGGGCTCACCCGCCCCGGCCGGCCCCGCACCGGGCCTCACCCGTCCCGCCTCACCCGCCGTGGACCACCCGGCCGCCTCGCACCACCAGCCGCCGGGGCGGTCGGTCGACCACCACCTGCGGCACACACTCGCCCGTCACCAGCATGAAGTCGGCGGGCGACCCCGGCGTCAGGTCGGCCCGCTCCAGCCCCAGCAGCCGGGCGCCGTCATGGGCGACCGCGTCGAAGCAGCCGGTGAGCTGCTCGTCGAGCCGGCTGCCGGTGCGGCGCGCCAGCTGTTCGGCGCGCTCCAGCATGTCCCCGTTGCCGAACGGCGACCAGCGGTCCCGGACGCCGTCGGTGCCCACCCCGACCAGGACGCCCTGGGCACGCATCCGGTGGAAGGGCAGCACGGCGTTGCCGCCGACGGTGGTCAGCGCCACCCCCGCCTCCCGCAGCTCGTCGCCCACGCGGCACGCCGCGTCGTCGTCGAGGGACGCCAGGGCGAACGCGTGGCTGATGGTGACGCGGCCGCCGAGGGAGCCGGCCCGGGTGCGGGCCACGATCTCGCGGACCTGCCGCATACCCTCCTCGCCGCGGTCGTGGAGGTGGATGTCGACCCGTGGCCCGTGCTTCTCCGCGAGGCCGAAGACCAGGTCGAGCTGGCCGGGGAGGTCGCCGTCGATGCCCAGCGGGTCGATCCCGCCGACCACCTCGGCCAGCCCTTCGCGCACCGCCTCCGCCAGCAGTTCCGCCGTGCCGGGCGAGGAGAGCAGGCCGGTCTGCGGGAAGGCGACCAGCTCCAGGTCCATCACTCCGGCGAACCGCGCGGCGGCCTCCCGCACCTGGTGCAGCCCGTCCAGGCCGTGCACGGGGGCCACGTCCACATGGGCGCGCATCGCGCGGGTGCCGCGCTCGAAGCAGTGGGTCAGCAGGGCGGTCGCCCGGCCGACGGTCGTCGCGGGCAGCTCCGCCCGGGCCGTCGCGTCGGCGTCGATCAGCTCCCGCAGCCCGGCCGCCGGGCGGCGGGAGTGCCAGGGCAGGCCCCACTCCGTCTTGTCCGGGTGGGCGTGCGCGTTGACCAGTGTCGGCAGGGCGAGCAGACCGTGGCCCTCCACCACCTCGGCGCCGGCGGGCACCGGGCCCTCGCTGAACCGCCCGTCGACCGCGTAGAGGTCGACCGGTTCGCCGCCCCACGGGCGCACCCGCCGGAAGACGGTGCCGGCCGCCGAGTGGTCCCGCGCGGCGAGCGGCGAGCCGTAGGGCAGCCGGGCGGGCGGCTCGGCCGGGGCGCTCACAGCGCCAGCCCGAGGTGCACGGCGTCCGGCCCGGCGCCCGGCGCCGTCAGCCGCGTGAAGCCCAGCCGGTCGTAGAAGGCGCGGGCGCGGGTGTTCCCCGGGCCGACGCCCAGGTGCACGCCGGGGACACCCCGGGCGCGCAGCGCCTCCAGGTAGGTCTCCATCAGCGCGCGCCCCAGACCCCGGCCCTGGCCCTCCGGCAGCAGGTCGATGTGCAGATGCGCGGGATGGTGCTCGTCGAAGGCCGGCACGTGCATGCGGTCGGCGTGGTGCAGCAGGTCACGCATCCGCTCGTCGTCGTCGCCCGGCTCTCCCGGGGGTGCCGGGAAGCGGTCGGCGACGGTCGGCAGCCAGCGCTCGCGGAAGAAGCCGAAGAACGCCTCGCTGTCGGCCGCGCCCAGCACGTAGCCGATGGCGTGTGTGCCGTCGTCAGCGACGAAGACCAGCGACGGGTCGTACTCGGCGTAGGGCGTGGCGAAGATCGCGGGCAGGACGGCCGGGTCGGTGTAGTGGCCCCTGGCGTCCTCGCCGCCGTGGCCGGTGCGGACACAGATGTCCTCCAGCCGGGCGCGGTCCGAGGGCCGGTAGGGGCGGATGGTGACGGGGGTGCTCGACATGGCGGTCATCATCACCGGGCCCGCCACGGCGGCACAAGGAAGGCACCGGGAGGCGCTGGGTGTGCCGGGTGTGCCGGGTGTGCCGGGACACGGCACCGTGTGGGCTCAGCGCCGGTCGGCGGGCACCTTCGGCTCCTCCGTGCGGGGCCCGCGCAGCTTGTCCAGGGTGAGGGCGGCGGCGTCCACCTGCTCGATCCCGGCCGCGTCCAGGGCCCGCTTCATCCGCAGCCGCAGCTGGCGCTCGACCGTCGCCGCCTTGCCGGCCGGGACCTTGACCGTCGCCTTGATGACCTGCGTGTCCATCGACACCGACTCCAGGCCGAGGACCTCCAGCGGCTCCCACAGCAGTTCGTCCCACGGCGGGCTCGCCGACAGTTCCTCGCCCGCCTTCACCAGCAGCGCGGTGACCCGCTCGGTGTCGGCGTCGGCCCGCACCTCCACCTCGACGGTGGCCGTGGACCAGCCCTGGCTGAGGTTGCCGACCCGCCGGATCTCGCCGTTGCGCACGTACCAGACCTCACCGTCGTCCGAGCGCAGCGTGGTCACGCGCAGCCCGATCTCCAGCACCTCGCCGGTGACCTCGCCCGCGTCGATCCGGTCGCCGACGCCGTACTGGTCCTCCAGCAGCATGAACATCCCGGTGAGCACGTCGGTGACCAGGTTGCGCGCGCCGAAGCCGATCGCGACACCGACGATGCCGGCGCTCGCCACCAGCGGCCCCAGCTCGATGCCGAGCTGGTCCAGGACCATCAGCGCCGCCGTGCCGAGCACCACCAGGGAGGCGACGCTGCGCAGCACCGACCCGATGGCCGCCGCCCGCTGGCGCCGGCGCTCGGGATTGACCAGCAGCCCCCGGGTGGGGCTGCCCGGCGCCCGTTCGCGGCGCCCCATGCGGACTATGACCCGGGTGATCGCGCGGCGGACCACGGCCTGCAGCACGAAGGCGATCACCGCGATCAGCACGATCCGCAGGCCGGTCCCCAGCCAGCTCTCCCAGTTCTCCTCCAGCCAGCCGACGGTCTCGGCGGCCCGGTCGGAGGTCTCGGCCAGCACGTCGCCGCGCCGCCCGCCCAGTGGCGCGGCGCCGCTCGACGGCAGGACGGCGGGGGTGAGGGAAAAGGGAGGAAGCACCCGATCACGGTAGGCGAACCGGCCGACGCGATGTCGCCGCCCGGAACGCGAAGGGGCCGGTCGACAGCCCTTCGGGGAGTTCTCCGGCGGCTCGACCAGCGGCCCCGGACGGTGCTGTGGACCGCGACACATTCGTGGTCGTGGTGGCGCCGCCGAGGGTCGTCGATACACACTGTGGTAGATCGTCCCGGCGCGAGCCACGCGTCGCCGACGGAACTGGAGGCCGCTTGTGCCAAATGTCCTGGTTCTCAACGCCTCGTACGAGCCCCTCGGCGTCGTACCGGTCCGCCGCGCTCTGATCCTGCTGCTGCACGACAAGGCGGTGACGCTGGAGGACAGCGGCCTGCTGATGCGCAGCGCGACCCAGGCGATACCGGCACCCAGTGTGGTGCGCCTCAAGCGTTTCGTCCGCGTCCCGTACCGGACCGCGGTGCCGCTCACCCGCCGCGCGCTCTTCGCGCGGGACGGCGGCCGCTGCGCCTACTGCGGGGCCGTCGCCAACAGCGTCGACCACGTGATCCCGCGCAGCCGGGGCGGCCAGCACGCCTGGGAGAACGTGGTGGCGGCCTGCCGGCGCTGCAACCACGTCAAGGCGGACCGCCATGTCGCCGAACTGGGCTGGCGGCTGCGACATCCGCCCGGTCCACCGTCCGGGCTGGCCTGGCGCATCATCGGCACCGGATACCGCGACCCCCGCTGGATGCCGTATCTGCGGCCCTACGGCGCGGACGAGGCGCTCGCCCGCTTCGAGGGCACCCCGCTGTGAACGGCGCACGGCCGCACCGGGCACAGCGACCGCACGGCGGGCGGTGCACGGCGCGCACTGCGTGAGCGCCCGGCCCCGGCGCGCACCCTCACACTTCTCACGCCCGCGTACCCCCGCTCGGCCCAGCTCTTCCCGCCCGGCCGAAGCGACCGCGACCCGTTCGGCTGCCGCCACCCGCCCCGGCGCCGGACCCGCCGCCGCGGCACCCC
>NZ_BHZI01000399.1 GCF_004305975.1 Streptomyces otsuchiensis | reverse complement strand
CTCCCGGCCCGCCCGTGTGCCGCCTGATGGGGGACCCGCCGCGCGACCGGCGCGGGCCTGGCGTTGAATGTGATTCCGACACCTGTCGGAACGCTCCGGCGGCTGTCGGAACGAGTCGTGGCGAAAGGCGACCTGCATGGCCGGGCACGGCGAGGAACTGCGGGGCGGATCCGACCCGGAAGGTGTCAGCGAGGCCCCGGGCAGCCTGCTCGAACAGATACAGGCCGCCGCCTTCCTTCTCGACGCGGACGGGCGCATCCGGCTCTGGGGCGCCGAGGCCGAGACGCTCTTCGGGCACCGCGCGGCCGACGTCCTGGGCGCGTACGCGGGCCGCGTCCTGGTGGCCCACGAGCACCTCGCGCTGGTCACCGACTGGTTCCAGCGGGTCCGGGACGGCGCCGGCTGGTCCGGCGTCTTCCCTGTCCGGCGCGGCGACGGCACCATCGCGGAGGTCGAGTTCCGGCACCGCCGTCTGCTGGACGAGTCCGGCCGCGTCCTCGTCCTCGCGCTGGCCGCCGACGCCGGCGCGGTGCGCCGGCTGGAGACCGACCTCGCGCTCTCCACCAGTCTCATCAGCCAGTCCCCGGTCGGCCTCGGCATGGTCGACACCGAGCTGCGCTGGCTGCGCGTCAACCCCGCCCTCGCCCGCGCGGGAGGGGCGACCCCCTCCGAACTGCTCGGCCGCGAGATCGGCGGGACCGGCGGCGGCCTGGACGTGCCCCAGGTCGCCGCCGCGATGCGCCGCGTCATGGCCGACGGCGACGCCCTGCCCGACCAGCAGGTCACCGGCACCACCCCGGCCGACCCCGGAGCCGAGCACGTCTGGTCCGCCTCCTACTACCGGGTGGAGGACCCCGCCGGCCGGCCGCTGGGCGCCGCCACCTCGGTCGTCGACGTCACCGAACGCCACCGGGCGTCCGCCGAGGTGGCCGAGGCCCGTGAGCAGCTCGCCATGATCGCCGACGCCGGGCGCCGCATCGGCACCACGCTGGACCTCCAGCACACCGCCCAGGAACTGGCCGACGTGATCGTGCCCCGGCTCGCCGACCTGGCGGCTGTCGACGTCCTGGACTCCGTGTTCAGCGGGGAGGTCGTCCCGCCCGTCGCGGAGGACGGCTCCGCCCGGTTCCGGGCGCTCGCCGTCGCCTCCGCCGAGGCGCACAGCGACGCCGAGACGGCCGCCGACCGGGTCGGCGCCCTGGCGTCCTACGGCCCGCACCGGCCGATCACCCAGTGCGTCGCCGAGGCACGCCCCATCCTGCTGCCGGAAGTGGGCCCGCGGACGCTGCTGCGCATCGCCCGCGACGAGGGCGCCGCCCGGGTGCTGGCCCGATCCGGCGTCCACTCCTACCTGGCCGTGCCACTGGTCGCCCGCGGCGACATCCTCGGCACGCTCAGCCTGTGCCGCACCCACACCACTCCCCGGCCCTTCGACGAGCGCGACCTCGCGCTGGCCGTCGACCTCGCCGGGCGCGCGGCGATCTGCGTGGACAACGCCCGGCTCTACAGCCGGGAGCGCAACGCGGCACTCACCCTCCAGCGCGGGCTGCTGCCGCGGATGCCCGAGGAACCCCTCGCCCTGGACCTCGCGTTCCGCTACCTCCCGGCCGTACGGGAGGTCGGCGGCGACTGGTTCGACGTGCTTCCGCTGCGTCACGGCCGCGTCGGGCTGATGATCGGTGACGTGATGGGCAAGGGCGTGCACGCGGCCGCCATCATGGGACAACTGCGCTCCACCACCCGCGCCCTCGCCCGGCTCGACCTGCCACCGGCGGAGCTGCTCGGCCACCTCGACGCCACCGCCGAGTACCTGGGCGACTCCATCGCGACCTGCGTCTACGCCGTCTGCGACCCGGTGGCCGGCTGGTGCGAACTGGCCGTCGCCGGGCATCTGCCGCCCATCGTGATAGGTCCGGGCGGCCAGGCCGAACTCCTCGACCTCCCCGTGGCCGCCCCCCTGGGCGTGGGTGCCGGCGGTTTCACCGCCGAACGGCTGCCCCTGCCGCACCGGGCCACGCTGGCGATGTTCACCGACGGCCTGGTGGAGGACCGGCACACCTCCATCGACGTGGGGCTGAGCCGGCTGCGACGCCTGCTCACCGGGCACCCCCTCCCGCTGGAGGAGACCTGCGACCGTGTGCTGGCCGCCCTGCACCGGGCACCCCAGGACGACGTGGCGCTGCTCCTGGCCCGCCCGCACGGCGACCTCGCTGCCGCAGGGGCCTGCTGACCGGCCACGACCGGTGGCCGGGTGGCACCGGACACCCTCCGCGGTGGCGTAATCTGCTGCATCGCGGACCGAGTTGACGCACCCGTCGAGCAGCGCCGGTGAAGCACCACCCGCCGGTCTCCGGAGTGGTGCGCCGAGCACCGCGGCGACGGGCGCCGGGCCGGGGCGCCACCTTGACCGGGCGTCAGGGACGAAGGCCGCTTTGCGGCCGGTGCCCGCCCAACCCGGCCATCTGCACCCGAAACAACCGTTGTCGGTGCGACCGCCTACGCTGTGCGTCGTGACTGCGCATCCGGTGACCGACTCCGCGGCCGACGAGGGGCTGGCCCGCCGCCTGCGTGCCCTGGCCTGCACCGCGCCGCTCCACGACCTCGACGTCCGCAAGGCGAACCTCGCGGGGGAGTACGGCACGTACAGCATGGCGGAGGTCGCGCTCTCCGCGATCGACCTGGTCACCCTCGCGATGGACTTCGACACCGGCGCCGACCACGACCACGTGGTCGCCCGGCTCGTGCCCCGCGTCGCCGCACAGGCCCCGCACCGCCCCGCCGCCGAACACCACCGCGTCGCCCGCTGGGTGCTGGAGAACCTCATCAACGTCGGCAGCGTGGACCGCGGCTTCCGCGCCGTCTACGGCACCTTCGGCGCCGACGGCGCCTACGTCCGGCGCGACTACGACTTCAAGCTCATCGAGGAACTGCCCGACCCGGCGGGCGGCGTCTGCCTGCGCACCACCGACGAGGCGGTCAACGTCCTGGTCGGCGCCCTCGACACCGACGTCACCAGCGCCCAGATCGCGGCCGAGGTCAAGCTGGAGGTGCTGATCAGCCGCGGCCGGCTCGCCGACGCCCAGCTCGCGGCCGAACAGGCCCGCTACCGCACCGTGCAGTACGCCGAGACCCTGCGCCGCACCCTGGAGGCGACCCGGCGCAACGTCCGGGCGGTGGACTGGCTGAACACCGTGCCCGACATGATCGCCGAGGCGCTGGACCACATCGCGGACCGCTACCGGCACGAGAACGCCATCCTCACCAACATCCGCCGCGCCCGTGACGAGGCCGACCCCGCCGGACCGCGCGCCGGCGAGCACAAACTGCGCGCCGCCGAACTGGTCGACATCGTCAAGGACTGCATCCGCCGCCACACCCAGCTGCAGTCCCGGCTGCTGGAGGCCGGGCCGCTCTTCCGCGCCGAGCAGGACCGGCAGGAGTTCGCGCCGCCGTCCGCGCGCGCCGGCCTCGACCTCCACGGCCAGTTGCTGGCGCCCCTGCTGCCCGAGCCGCTGGAGCGCGCCTGCCGCGTCACGGACGCCTACTTCGCCCGGGGCACCGGCCCCCGGCCGCCCGGCGTCGTCCGCCTCGGCGACCTCACCGAACTGCTGCTCACGCCGACCGCCCCCCGCGAACACCTCGGCGTGGAGATGCCCGAGCCGGACCTGGTGGCGACCCCCGACGACAGCCGGTTCAGCCCCGGTCAGCTGGCCGCCGCCAAGGAACTGCTGGACCTTCCGCCGGACGCCCCGCGCCGGCTCTCCGGTCTGCTGGCCGAGGCCCGCCGCAGCGACGATGACCTTCCCTATCTGGTGGCGCTGATGGCCGTGCACGCCGCCAGCCCGCCGGTGGGCACCGCTTACCGGCAGGGCGACGAACGGCTGCTGTTCGCCGTGGACGACGGCACCGAGCTGGACGACCCCGGCTTCGGCGGCGCGGACCTCATCGTCGGTACCGCGCTGCTGGACCTCGCCGGCTCCGGTCAGCCGGAGTCCGCACCGTGACGGTCCGGCCGCACCACCGCTCCCGTCCCCACCCGCACCCGCACCCGCAC
>NZ_BHZI01000398.1 GCF_004305975.1 Streptomyces otsuchiensis | reverse complement strand
CCGCCCCCTCCTTCGGGCCCGTCCACAACCGCCCCGACGCCCGGCCCTGCCGCTGCGGAATCCGGCACGAACCCACAGACGCGCTGCTCGGTACGCCGCTCAATCCGGCGACGTACGACTACGTCGGCGCGGTCCTGTTCAATGCCCACGCCGGAGCCTTGTGGGCCCGCTTCGCGATCTACCTGCGGCGGGAGCTCGCCACCCGGCTCGGCATTACGCAAAAGGCCGCCCGCGCGGCGTTTCGGGTGTCCTTCGCCAAGGTCGCCGAGTACCAGAAGCGCGGCCTGGTCCACTTCCACGCCGTGATCCGCCTCGACGGCCCGGACGGCAACACCCAGCCCCCACCGTCCTACGCCTCCGCCGCCGTACTCACCGACGCCATCCGCTCCGCCGCACCACGCGCCCGCATCTCCATCACCTCGGACGCAATCGGGGAACGCGAACTCTCCTGGGGCCAGCAACTCGATGTACGCGAGATCGCCGCCTTCGGCACCGACAGCGAACTCACCGACCAGGCGGTGGCCGCCTACGTGGCGAAGTACGCCACCAAGTCCGCCGACGCCTCTGGCACCCTCGACCGCGCCCTGTGCTGCCGCCCCTGCCAGGGACGCGGCGCCACCCTCCTGCCCCACGGGACCCCGCTCACGTGCACCGCCTGCGACGGCACCGGCCAGGCCCGCCCACTGCCCCGGCTCGCCGTCGCCCGCCACGTCCGGCAGATGATCCGCACCTGCTGGGAACTCGGCCGCCTGCCGGAGTTCGCCGAACTCAAGCTCTGGAAGTGGGCGCACATGCTCGGCTTCCGCGGCCACTTCTCCACCAAATCCCGGTCCTACTCCTTCACGCTCGGCGCGCTGCGCGACGCCCGCCGCGCCTGGCGCACCGAACAGGCCCGCGCCCACGCCGGCCTCCCTGAGCCCGACCCGAAGACCACGCTCGTCGTCGGACATTGGGACTACCTCGGCTCGGGCTACAGCCCCGGCGCGAGCCTCCTCGCCGCCTCCGTCTGGCACCGCAAGGAACTGGAACGGCAGTCCGCGGCCGAAGGGGGCTGTTGATGGCCTCGCCCCCGCCCACCGTCCTCCGCACCGAAGCGGTCCCGGCCCTGGCTCTCCTCACAGTGCCCCAGGTGATGGCCCGCCTCCAGATCGGCCGCTCCGCCGTCTACGACCTGCTCCGCACCGGCCAGCTCGCCTCGATCACCCTCGGCCGCGCCCGCCGCATCCCCACCCACGCCCTCACCGACTTCATCCGCACCCGCCTCGAACAGGACGTCGCCTGATGACCACGCCACGCCCTACTCCACCTCGCTGCTCCCGTACCCGTGCGAACGGCGACGGGACCGTCTACCAGCGCAAGGACGGACGCTGGGAAGCCGCCGGATACGTGCTGGCCCCCGGCAATACCCGCAAGCGCGTCCGCGTCTACGGCGCTACCCGTAAAGACGCGATGACCAAGCTCACCGAGAAGATCGCCGCCAGCAACCGCGGCCTCCCCGTCGCGGCGGCCGACAGTACCGTGAGCGCCTACCTCGCGTACCCGCAGACGGCGTCGCCGTGCACCGTCTGCGGGAGAACACCCACACCCGCTACGCCGCCTCCACCTCAACCCCCGCCTCGGCGCAAAGAAGCTCGCCCGACTCACCACCCGCGACGTCCGCATCTTCCTCGACGGACTCCGCACCACCTGCCAGTGCTGCGCCCAGGGACGCGACACCCACCGGCGGTCCTGCTGCGCCATCGGGCAGTGCTGCGAGAAGCGGCTGTCACCGCTGACCGTGACGTACGTCCACGCGGTCCTCAAATCCGCCCTGGAACACGCCGTCCGCGAAGACGAACTGCCACGCAACGTCGCCCGCAACGTCAAGACCACCACGCCCCGCCCCCGGCGCTTCCAGCCCCTCATCGCCGCCGAAGCCCGGCAGTTCCTCCAGTCGGCCGGCGACGACCGGCTTCATGCTCTGTACGAACTCGCCCTCCGCACCGGACTCCGCAAGGGCGAACTCCTCGGCCTCCACTGGGAAGACCTCGACCTCGATGGCTGCACCGCAACCATCCACCGCTCCCTCCAGCGCACCCGCAGCCAGGGCCTGACCGTCCTGCACACCAAGACCCTCGCCTCCGAACGCCGCATCGCGCTCCCCACCGAGTGCATCACCTCCCTGAAGATCCACCAGGATCGGCAGCAGGAAGAGCGTCAGGCGGCCAGAGCGGGCTGGACGGATAACGGGCTCGTCTTCACGACCGTGAAGGGTGGACCCCTCGACCCCGGCAACCTCACCCGCCGCTTCCGTCGCGTCCTCCACAGCGCTGGCCTTCGGACGATCCGCTTCCACGACCTCCGGCACTCGACCGCCACCCTGCTCCTGGAACAAGGCGTCGATCTCGTCGTCATCAAGGAACTCCTCGGCCACGCCCACATCGGCGTCACCGCCGGCGTCTACGCCCACGTCCGACTCCGCCTCCAACGCCAGGCCATCGACGCTCTGGGCCACGTACTCGGCCTTACCGACGACGACCCCAATGACCCACCCGCCGCAGCCGTCGTCCGCTGACGTTGCCGTCACCGTTGCCGTCAAACACAGCTGAAGCCCCACCGGAAATTAATCCGGTGGGGCTTCAGATTTACTGATGAAACCCTAGGACCACCATCGAGTCCTCTTCATTTCAACAGTTCGAATTTGGTCACGATGACGATTTGAATCGCTCTACATCTCGACGGATCGGGCCAACCCGGGGAACTCGATCCCACCACCATTCGCCATTCGATCGCTCACCGCCATCGAGGCGACGAACAATTCCAGATTCATCAATTTCAGTGAACTGCATAAATCTGGAGTCGACATCATCGAGTGCCAATCTGAATCCCTCAAGGAAATCCGAGTCGATGTTTTTCATGCCACGAAAGACGAAGCTTCTGAGCGCGAGGGCGGCAATCAAATCATAGACGCCCCACACCATCCTGTCAGAATCTGGTAGCCCAACCTCTGTCTCGATCCTGAGAACGTGATTGCGCCAGCTCTCCAGCAGCTCAACCAGCCCTAGAGCCCGCTCCGGGGCGACTGGAACTGAGACGCCTTCCAGTCGACGAATATCCATATCCGTCAGGAAGCATCCGAGCCATTCGCCTCGCTCGCTAGTATTCATTCATTCACCTGCCAGGGTAATACGACGTGGACTTCCACGGCTTATCCCAGTTGATAATTACGCGGACGCCATTGTGGTCAAACCTTGACGAGTTCTGCCCGTCCAACTGGCGCGGGCCGGCCTGTCGAAGCGTCGTCTCAACTTCCGTGGCAGACGGACGCCCCATTGCCGGATTCCCCCCACCCGTGTGCCCGTTCACGAACTCAACCATCTCGTCGAGACTGTAGTCACTTCCGTGGAAATCCTCGCCGCCGAGACGGTCTCCATTTTTGCCGCCAGCTGGCACTCCACAATTCGGACCGGAATTGTGAACCAGGACCGGCGTGGCCCCCGCCAGCACATAGTACGTGTGGAGGCCCTCGATGGTGAGGTTGTGGACGGTGGCCGGCTGGGTCCAGCGGTGGAGTGTCGTGACCGGTGCGTGTGTGCGGTCTGGGAGTTCCAGCAGCTGGCCGGGCTTGAGGTCGGCCGCGTGGGTCCATTCGCCGGACTCGGGAGACCAGAAGGGATGCTCGTCAGTGGCGGTGATGGTGGCCTCGCCGATGGTGACAGCGACGAGGTTCTTCTCACCGGCTCCGGTGATCTCAGCCGTGACGGTTCGAGGCCCGATCTCTCCCGTTTCGGGGTCGGCCGCCAGCACTTCGTCGCCGACCGCGACTTGTTCTATCGGCTTGGTGGAGCCGTCTGCCATGAGCACATACGTTCCGGCAACAAAGCTGTTGCAGTCTGTTTTCTTTCCCTTCCCAACAATGCTGCGGAGCCATTTGTATGCTCCCTCACCGACAGCCACGACGCCCTTCCCCACCTTGCCGCCCGGGAGTACATCGAGCGCGGCAGAGCCACATGCAGTGGTGAACCCGATGTTCGCTGAGCATTCCTTCCAGGAATCAACATCGGGCCCCAGGAAG
>NZ_BHZI01000397.1 GCF_004305975.1 Streptomyces otsuchiensis | reverse complement strand
GAGGGGGGCGGGTCGGCGGGCCGGGACGGCTCGCGCACCGGCTCCGGCGCGTCGAGGACCTCGCGGACCCGTTCGGCGGCCCGCGCGGAGCGCTGCCGGTACCGCACCGCCTGTGGCAGCCCGGCCACCGCCTCGAACGCCGCCAGCGGGATCAGCACCACGGTGGCCAGCCACACCCCGGACAGCCGGCCGTCGTGCACGGCGGCCGTGCCGAACCAGGCGGCGGCGGTCACGGTCAGACCGGTGATCCAGGTGATCAGCCCCGAGGTGAGCGCCGTCCCGGCGGCCGAACGGGCCGCGACCGCGGTCACCTCGCGGTCCGCGTCCGCCGCCGACGCCAGCCGGCGCGGCAGCGCGCCCGCGACGGACAGCTCAGCGGTGCCGGTGAGGACGTCCACGGTGCGGGTGGCGAGCACCCCGCGGGCCGGTGCCAGCCGGTCTTCGGTGCGCCGGGCGACCACCGCCGTCAGCGCCGGGACGGCGACACCGGCGGCCAGCAGCCCGGCGGCCAGCGCCGCCCCGGCTGCGGGGAGCAGCCAGGTGGTGAACGCGACCGAGAGCACCGAGACAGCGGCGGCGGCGGTGACGGGCAGCAGCCAGCGCAGGTAGTAGTCCTGCTGGGCGTCCACGTCGCCGACGACCCGGGCCAGGAGGTCCCCGCGCCGCACCCGCCGCAGCCCGGCCGGGGCCAGCCGTTCCAGCCGCCGGTAGACGGCGACCCGCAGCCCGGCCAGGACGCGCAGCACCGCGTCGTGGCTCAACAGCCTTTCGCAGTAACGGAAGACGGCTCGCCCGATGCCGAAGGCGCGGGTCGCGGTGACCGCCATCATCAGATAGAGCAGCGGCGGCTGCTCGGACGCGCGGGAGATCAGCCAGCCGGAGACGGCCATCAGGCCGATGGCGGAGGCGAGGGCCAGCGCGCCGAGGACGGCGGACCAGGCCAGCCGCCCCGTCCACGGGCCGGAACGTGCCGCTCCGCTTCGCCGCCGGTCGCCGGGCAGCACGGCGGCACCGTCGCCGGGACGCGCGGACCCGGCGTCGGACCCGGCGTCGGGCTCGGCGTCGGACCCGGCGTCGGGCCCGGCCTCGGGCGCAACGTCGGACACCGCGTCGGACCTGGCGTCGGGCACCGCGCCCACCCCGGTCGCGGCTCCGGGGCCGTCCCCGGCGATGCCGAGGATCCACTCCCCCGGTGTCGGCGGCGGCAGCGGCGCGTCCGGCGCCGGGACGCGCCGTCGCCGTGCGGCGGCGCCGCCCGCCTCCCCGGCGGCCTGCGCGGCGCCGGGGGCCAGTTCCACCACCCGGTCGGCGAGCGGCAGCAGCGCGGGCCGGTGGGTGACCAGCAGCACGGTGCGGTCGGCGGTCAGCCGGCGCAGCGCCCCGGCGACCCGGGCCTCGGTGGCGCCGTCCAGCGCTGCGGTCGGCTCGTCGAGCAGCAGCAGCGGCCGATCGGCGAGGAACGCCCTTGCGAGGGCGACGCGTTGGCGCTGTCCCTGGGAGAGGCCGGCGCCGCCCTCGTCGAGCCGGCGGTGGGGGTCGAGGTCGTCGGCGGCGGCGTCGGCGAGCGCGCGGGCGACGGCGGCGTCGTCGGCGTCCGGGCGGGCCAGCCGTACGTTGTCGGCGATCGTCCCGGCGAACAGCCGGGGTTGCTGCGGCACCCATGCCAACTGGTCGTGCCACGAAAAGGGTTCGAGGTCGCTCACCGGTTGTCCGGCGGCCAGCACGGTCCCCTCGGCCGGGCGACGCAGGCCCAGGACCGTGCGGAGCACGGTGGTCTTCCCGGCGCCCGACGGTCCGACCAGTGCGACCGTCTCCCCGGTCCGGACCGTCAGCGAGGCGCCGGTGAGGGCGTCCGACGACCGTCCGGGGTAGCGGACGGTGACCCCGGCGAGCGTGACGGCCGCACTGCCCGCCGGCAGCGCAGCCAGATCCGGGGCGAGATGGGTCCCGGGGGTGGGGAGTTCCTCCTCCAGGACGGTGAACACCCCGTCGGCGGCGGCCAGTCCCTCGGCGGCGGCGTGGTACTGCGCGCCGACCTGCCGCAGCGGAAGGTACGCCTCAGGCGCCAGGATCAGCACCACCAGCCCGGTGTGCAGGTCGAGTTCACCGTGCACCAGCCGCATGCCGATGGAGACGGCGACCAGTGCGACCGAGATCGTGGCGAGCAGTTCCAGCGCGAAGGAGGAGAGGAACGCGATCCGCAGCGTGCGCAGTGTGGAGCGGCGGTACTCACCGGTGATCGCGTGGATGCGCTCGGCCTGGGCCTTGGCCCGCCCGAAGACCTTCAGCGTGGTCAGACCGGCGACGACATCGAGGAAGTGGCCTGACAGCTTGCTGAGTTGGTGCCACTGCCGGTCCATGTGGGACTGGGTCGCCCAGCCGATCAGCACCATGAAGAGCGGGATCAGCGGCAGGGTGATCAGGATGGTGGCGGCCGAGATCCAGTCCTCGGTGAGGATCTTGGCGAGGACGGCGACGGGTACGACTGCCGCCAGGCCGAGTTGGGGCAGGTAGCGGGCGAAGTAGTCGTCGAGGGCGTCGATTCCGCGAGTGGCGAGCGTGGCCAGTTCGCCGGTTCCCCGGGGGGTTCCGCCGCCTGTCGCGCTCCCGTCCGCGTCCGCTGCGGCGCTCTCGCCGCCCCGGCCGGCCGCCGCGTGGCGGAGCAGCCGGGTCCGCAGCTCGGACTTGACCGAGGCGCTGGCGCGGTGGGCGGCCAGTTCGGTGAGCCAGGAGACCAGGGCGCGCCCGGTGGCGGTCGCGGCCAGCAGCAGCACCGGGGTGGCGAGGTCGCCCGGGGCGGCGCCGTCCTGGAAGGCACCGACGACGATGTCGGCGAGCAGTACCGCCTGGGCTATGACCAGCAGCGCGCCGGTCAGTCCGAGGGCGACGGAGGCGGCCAGGAAGCCGCGGGTGGCGCGCGCGCTGCGCAGCAGCCGGGGGTCGACGGGACGCATGGTCTCAGGCCCCCGTCCCCGGTCCGTCCGATCCATCCGGTCCGTGGGTGGCGGCGGCACGGGCCGGGCCGTCCACGGCACCGTCCGGGGCGCCGTCACCGGCACCGTCCACGGCGCCTCCGTCCGGCACCGCGTGGGGGTCCGGGGCGAGGTGCTGGACGCCGATGCGCTTGCGGAACACCCAGTAGGTCCACCCCTGGTACAGCAGCACCACCGGGGTGGCGATCGCCGCGACCCAGGTCATGATCGTCAGCGTGTAGTCGGTGGCGGAGGCGTTCTCCGTGGTCAGGGACCACGCGGGGTCCAGGGTGGAGGGCATCACGTCGGGGAAGAGTGCCAGGAACAGGGTGGCGACGGCACCGACGATGGTCACGCCCGAGAGCGCGAACGACCATCCCTCGCGGCCCGCGCGGTTGGCGGCGAGCGCGAGGAGCAGGGCGAGCGCGGCCAGGACCGCGGTGACCAGGCTGGCGGCGTCGCCGTGGGCGGCCTGGGTCCAGGCCAGGAAGGCGACGGCCAGCGCGGCGGTGACCACTCCGAGGACACCGGCGTGGCGGCGGGCGCGCTCACGGATGTCACCGACGGTCTTCAGCGCGGTGAAGACCGCGCCGTGGAAGGTGAAGAGGGTGAGGGTGAGGGCACCGCCGAGCAGGGCGTAGGGGCTGAGCAGGTCCAGGACGTCACCGGCGAACTCCTTGTCGGCGCCGATGGGTACCCCGCGCACGATGTTGGCGAAGGCGACGCCCCACAGGAAGGCGGGGATCACCGAGGTCCAGAAGATCGCCGTCTCCCAGTTGCGCTGCCAGTTCTCCTCGGGCCGCTTGGCGCGGTACTCGAACGCGACGCCGCGCACGATCAGGCAGACCAGGATCAGCAGCAGCGGCAGGTAGAAGCCGGAGAAGAGGGTGGCGTACCACTCGGGGAAGGCGGCGAAGGTCGCGCCGCCCGCGGTGAGCAGCCACACCTCGTTGCCGTCCCAGACCGGTCCGATGGTGTTGATCAGCACACGGCGTTCCCGCCGGTCGCGGGCGAGCGTCCGGGTGAGGACGCCGACGCCGAAGTCGAAGCCCTCCAGGAAGAAGTAGCCGGTCCACAGGACGGCGATGAGGATGAACCAGACGGTGGTGAGTTCCATGTCCGTCTCCAGTCGGGGG
>NZ_BHZI01000396.1 GCF_004305975.1 Streptomyces otsuchiensis | reverse complement strand
TGCGGGGGGAGGGTAAAGTTGATAAAAAAAACCCGCCGGGGGGGGGGGGCGGGGGGGGGCACCCGCCGTCAGGCGAGCCGGTACACCGAGTCCTTCAGGGAGCGGACCTTCTCGTAGCCGGCTTCGAGGACCGCTTCGTCCGGCGCGGTGAGGAAGACCCGCATCGAGCTGGTCAGCAGATCGGCGGTGGGCGTGATCCGGGCGCCGGGCGCGTGCTTGACCGTCGCCGAGAGGACGCTCTCCAGGGAGCGGATCTCCGCCACGGCCGTCTCGTCGACGGACGCCACGACGCCGTCGA
The DNA here is from genome assembly GCF_004305975.1 of Streptomyces otsuchiensis. GTDB lineage: Bacteria > Actinomycetota > Actinomycetes > Streptomycetales > Streptomycetaceae > Streptomyces > Streptomyces otsuchiensis. The sequence goes on along the minus strand of NZ_BHZI01000396.1, from coordinate 3,812 downwards.
GTTCGGTCGGGGTGTTGTAGACGATGGCGGGCTGCCGCCGGGTGTACGTCCGGCCGCCGTACCGAGAGCGGAACTCCTCCGGCCCGGTGTACGCCTGGGCGGTGAGCGCCGCCTGGTTGTGCCCGAGGCAGACGTCGTGGAACGGCGCGCTCAGGTTGCCGTTGAGGCGGGTGCCGACCTCGACCAGGACCGGGCCCTGGTCGGTGACGATGATCTCGGCGTGGGCCGGCCCCCAGGCGATGCCGAGCGCCGCGAGGACCTGGTCCGCGTAGGCGGTCAGCTCGGCGGCGACCGGGTCGGTGGCGGCGTCCACGAGCAGGTCGCGGTTGTAGATGTTCTTGCCGTTGGGCAGCAGCGTCTTCTCGTACTCCCAGATGCCGCACACGTAGCGGGAGCCGCCGCAGCTGACCGTGTCGACGATGTACTCGGTGCCCCTGAGGTAGGACTGCACCAGGATCTCGGAGTTGGCCGCGCCGAACATGTTCGGGGAGGCCAGGACGGTGCGGGCGGCGGCGCGGACCGCGTCGGGCCCGTCGCAGACGGACACCCCGTCGGAGGCGGCGGAGCTGAGCGGCTTGACCACGACCGGGTACTCGCCGTGCTCCTCCGCCCAGGCCACGGCCGCGTCCGGCTCGGCGGTCTTCAGCTGCCGGGCGCAACGGACCCCGGCACGCCGGAGCGTCTCGATCATCTCGTACTTGTCCCGGCGGGCGGCGGACAGCGCCGAGCCGTTGCCGGGGACGCCGACCGCCTCGCTGAGCCGGTCGGCGAGCGGGACGGCGGACTCCTGGCCGGCGATGACGCACACCGGGTCGAGGGTGCGCAGCAGCGCGGCGAGGACGCTCTCGTCGGAGCTGGTGATGTTGGCCCGGTAGGCCCCGAGGTCGGGCGGCGCCATGGCGGGCATCAGCTCGGGCGTGCTCTGCACATGGACGACGTCGGCGCCTTGGGCGGCGAAGGCCGCGGGGTAGAAGTTGCCGGCCGAGTAGCCGTCGACCACGACGGCTACGGGGCGGCCTGGGGCCGGGTTGCCGGTCATGAGCGGGCCTCCTCGGTGGGCAGCAGCGCGGACACGGTGTCGCGGGCGGGGTCCGGCGCGAGGTCGCGGTCCGGTCCGGTCTCGGCCCGCACGAAACGCGCCAGCCGGGAGACGCCCTCGCGGATCGCCTCGGGGGTGAGGTTGCTGAAGCCCAGCCGCAGGGCGCGTTCGCCGCCGCCGTGCAGGTGGAACATGCGCATCGGCGCCCAGCTCACCCCGTGGTCGCGTGCCGACCGCTCCATGGCGGACAGGTCGGCCTCGAAGGGCACCTCGACGACCAGGAAGAAGCCGCCGCGCGGGTGGTTCCACCGGACCTCGTGCTCGGCGTACCGCTCGGGCGGGAAGTGAGTGGCGAGCGCGTCCAGCGTGGCGGCGAGCCGCTCCCGGTAGACGGCGGCCAGGTCGCGGGTGGCCGACCGCAGGTCGTAGCCGGTCTCGACCAGGATGCCGCCGATGGCGGCCTGGGAGAGGGAGGAGGAGCCGACCGAGTACATCGCCTTGGCCTTGGAGAGTTCCTCGGCGAGGGTGCGCCGGGTGCCGTCCTCGGCGACCACCGCGCGGTCGCCGACGAGGTAGCCCAGCCGGGCCCCGGGGAAGGCGGACTTGGCGAACGAACCGAGGTAGATGACATCGCCGCGGTCGTCCAGCGCCTTCAGGGTGGGCAGCCGCTCCGCGTCGCTCGCGAAGAGTCCGTACGGGTTGTCCTCCAGGATGGTCAGCCCTTCCTCGGCGGCGAGGGCGAGCAGCCGCCGGCGGGCCTCCAACGGGACGACGGTGCCTGAGGGGTTGGAGAAGTCGGGGACCAGGTAGAGCGCGGTGGGGCGCTTTCCTTCGGCGCGCACGGCGCGCACGGCGGCGGCGACCGCGTCGGGCTCCAGTCCCTGGGGGCCTTCGGTGATCCCGCGTACCTCGATGTCCAGCATGCGCGCGGCGCCCCGGATGCCGACGTACGCCGGGGAGACGGACAGCAGCACGTCGTCGGGTGACCGGAACAGCCCGCGGAGGGCGATGAGCGCGGCCTCCTGGAAGCCGTGCGTGATCATGATGGCCTCGGGGGCGACGTCGATGTCCTCGTCCCGGGCGAGCATGCGGGCGACCTCGTCGCGGATGAAGCCGTTGACCGGGCCGTACTGGAAGAGGAGCCGGGTGACGCGCTCCTCCGGGACCCCCTGCTCCCGCAGGTGCGCCAGGTAGCGGTCGATGTGCCGGGAGAGGTCGGCCAGGTCGTGGTTGCCGTCGTACGGAGCCCCGGACGAGAACGACAGGGCGCTGGGGAACCGCATCGCCGTCTCGCTGAGCAGGCGCATCGAGTCCATGCCGGGGTCGACGATGCCGGCGTGCAGGCTCTCGCGGCGCAGCGGCAGCGGGGGCCCGGGCGGGGCGGGCGGAGCGGTTGTCATGGATGTGTCAGATCGCACGGCAGGGTGATCCTCTCGGAAGAGCGCGGGTCGGAGTGCGGCGACGGAGGGGACGGGCGCGCCGGTGGCGGGGTGCGGTCCCGGGGTCAGGCGGCGGACGACTTCGCCGCGAGCCAGGCGCCCTTGCCGGGCGCCCAGTCCCGGACGCTGACGCGGGCGACGATGCCGCCGCGGACGTAGGGCTCGGCGTCCAGGATCTCCTGGAGGCGGTCGCGGTCCTCGGCCTCGTAGACCAGGAGGCCGCCGTTGAGGTCCCGCAGGGGGCCGGCGAGCAGCAGCACACCGTCGTCGGTGAGGGTGCGCAGATACTCGGTGTGGGCGCGGTGCAGGGGCTCCCGGCCCGCGCGGTCGACGTTGTACTCGAACTCGACGACATAGGTCGCCATGGCTGCCTCCTGGGAGCGGGCCCCGGGGCGGTCCCGGGTACGAGTGGCACGGGCTCGGTGGTGCGCGGTGGCGACGCGGGGGCCGGTCGCGACGCGGGGTGACGGTGTCGGTCGCGAGGGCCCGCGCGGGGCTCACATGTAGAGGCCGCCGTTGATGTCGATCACGGAGCCGGTGGAGTAGCCGGCGCTCTCCGAGCAGAGGTGGAGCACGCTGCCGACCGCCTCCTCGACGGTGCCCATCCGGTGCATCGGCAGCCTCGCCAGCACTGCCTCCTTCTGCGCCGGGTCGCGACGCTCCCACGCTCCGGCGACCCGCTCGGTCGCGATCGGGCCGTGCGCCACGACGTTGAGCACGACGCCGGTGGGGGCCAGCTCGTACGCCATCTGCTTGGTCATACCGACGACGGCGGCCTTGGCGGCCACATAGGCGGCGTTGTTGAAGTGGCTGTAGGTACGGCCGCCGGCCGAGGCGAAGTTGACGATGCGGCCGTAGCCGTCGGCGGCCATCCGCGGGGCACAGACCTTCACCGCGATCCAGCTGCTGCTGACGTTCTCCAGGAAGGACTGCTCGAAGTGGTCGGCGGTCAGGTCGGCGTAGCTGATCACCCGGGTGTCGCCACCGACACCGTTGACCAGGATCGAGGGGGCGAACCGGTCGACGATGTCGTTCAGCTGACGTTCGGCGGCCGGGAGGTCGGTGATGTCACCGACGACGGCCTCGACCTTGGTGAGCGAGCCCAGCTCCGCGGCGAGCCGGTCGAGTGCGGTCTGGTCCCGGTCGTAGAGGACCAGCGTGTGGCCTTCCTCGGCGAGTTGGCGCGAGACCTCCCGGAGGATGCCTCCGGCGGCTCCGATCAGCAGGGCGGTGCGCGGGGTGGTGGGGGCGACGGGCATGGGTGATCACCTTGTCTCTGAGAGGAGCTTCCGGTTCTTCCCGGGGGATGTGGGGGCGGTGAGGCGGTGAGGCGG
>NZ_BHZI01000395.1 GCF_004305975.1 Streptomyces otsuchiensis | reverse complement strand
GCGCCGGAGTCGCCGCCCGGTGCGCCGGGCCGCGGACCGCCGAGGGCGGCAGGCGCCTCAGAGCCGGCCCAGCCGCCCGCCGTCGCCCACCGCCGCGACGAAGCGGCTCCAGCTGTCGGTCGTGAAGCCCAGTCTCGGGCCAGCCGGCTCCTTGGAGTCACGCACCGCGAGCGCGTCCGGTACCGGCGAACGAACCTCCACGCAGGCGCCGTTCCCGCCCGAGTAGGAGGACTTGCGCCAGGTGTGCGTCGTACCGTGCTGAATTGCCATGACTGAACTCCGGCTCCTTTCCAGGATTTCCCTGGTCGGTCAGAGCGCCGGCCGTGAAAGCCGGACGCCTTTGCGTCGCCTTTTCGGCGCACCGTGGATCTGCGCTTCGCTGACCGTACCGGCCGTCGTGGCGACGCCAAGGGCGTATTCACTCAACCGGATGACTCGGGTCCATCACCCTGCGCGTGGCTGGCGTGGCAGTGTAAGGTTCGCGCCAACTCCAGCGTATTCAGACCATTTCGGTGAATCACGCGCCACCACGACCGCCCCCGGTGCGCGGCGCACCCCGTCCGCACCCCGCGCACCACCGGTGCGCCGCCGCCCCGTCCGTGGGGTCGGCGGCGCACCGGGTGGCGCCACGGAGGGCGGCCCTCCGGTCGAGAGGGTGTTCTACGCCGTGGTCCGCGCCTCGAATTCCTCGGCGATTCCGATCACGAAATCCCGGGTCATCTCCGGGCTCAACGCCTGCGCCCGGAGATGCTCGTAGAGCACGCTGTAGTTCTGCACGTCGTGCGGCTTCTCCAGATACAGGTCGTTGGTCACACCCTCCAGATAGACCACCGTGGAGTCATTGGCCTCCGGGAACTCCATTATCGCGTACTGCCCGTTCACGCCCGGGTGCGCCCCGGACTCGAAGGGCATCACCTGGAGCGTGACGTGTGGAAGCTCGGAAACCGCGACCAGATAACGGAGTTGGGCCGCCATCGTGGCCGGCCCGCCCACCTGTCGCCGGAGCGCCGCCTCGTCCACGACCGCCCACAGCCGCAGCGGTCGCCGCTCGTCCCGCACCCGCTCCTGGCGGCGCGTCCGCACCTCCACCCGGCGCTCCACGTCCGAACGCGCCACCTCGGGGAGCGCGCCGGATATCACCGCCATCGCGTAGTCGGTCGTCTGCAACAGCCCCGGAACCACCTGCGGTTCGTAGACGCGCAGCGAGGCCGCGTCCATCTCCAGGCCGATGTAGACGCTGTAACCGGGGGAGAGCTCGGCGAAGGCGTGCCACCAGCCCTGCTGGCGCGACTCCCGCGCCATCTGCATCAGCGAGTCCACCAGCCGGCGGTCACGCACCTCGTAGACCCCGCAGAGGTCCCGGACGTCGCGTTGCGAGATGCTCCGGCGCCCGTTCTCCAGCCGGCTGATCTTCGACTGGGAGACCAGCAGCCGGTCGGCGACCTCCTCCGCGGTCATGCCGCGGTCCTCACGGAGCTTGCGCAGCTCCTGGCCCAGCCTGCGCCGCCGGACCGTGGGATTGACGTTGCCCGCCACGGACAGTCCACCTCCGTAGATCATGTGACTACCGATCACGAGAGTGCCACCTTCGCACCTGTTCGCGCTGCCGAACGGCCACAGCGCGCGATGGCGGAACGGCGTTCGGTGAGCCGCGCCGTGGCGGGGGCGGGCGACGCGGTGGCCGAACGTGAGGTGCTGATCGCTGCCGCGCCCCGGGCGTCGCGTCGCGTCGCGGTGGTACACGGCGACGCGGTACACGGCGGTTCCCGGAGGACGGGTGGCGGGCGGCCGGACGGTGGCCGCCGGGCGGCGCACGTCCACGCCCAGGCGCTGCCCGCGCACCGGACGCGCCGGGCGCACGGAGCGCGCATGGCGGGGTGCGGGATGTGACGAGGGGCGGGACCGCGCGTGTCCCGACGGCGGCGCACGCACGCCGCGGCACGGGTCGAAAGCGGACCCGGTGCGAGCCCGGTACGGACTCGGTGCGGACGCGGGTCGGCGCGGCGGGGCGACGGTGCCCGCGCGCATCGAGGATGCGCCGGACTCCACCGCCCCGCCGCGCGTCCCGCGGCTCCCGGATGGTCCGGGGGCCCGCCGCACGCGTGCCGGCGCCCGAGCGGCGCCGGCCGCGCTCGCCCCGGACACCTCATGGGTCCGTGGCCGGCGGGCCGGTCAGGGGGTCAGCGTGTGGACAGCGCGGAGTGCGCCGTCCTCGCCAGCTCCCTGGGGTGGGAACGCTCCGGCCGGCGCGGTGCGCTCGGCTCGGGCGCCTGGGCCGGGACCGTGGCCGTCCTGGGAGACGGCCGGCGGCCCCTGGTGTCGTTGTTGTTGCCGGCGGCGCGCTTGGCCTGGCCGGCCGCGCCGTTCTGGACGTCCATGACGGCGTGCGCCACCAGTCCGCCCATCGGGTCGTGCCGGATCAGGTCCCGCAGCCGGGACCGAGAGGATCGCCCCTCGTTGCCCGGATACAGGTGCTTCCCGAGGCCGACCGAGTGGGCCAGCGCGGCGAGCGCCGCCGTCCGCGCGTCCGGTGGGGTGCCGGTGCGGATCGCGGTGTCAAGACGTGTCCTGATCTGCCTGCTGACCACGTTGTCCGATGCCTGGTACCGAGTGGTCGGCAGGACACCGCACATGTGGTTCTCGACCGCCTGCACCATGCCGCAGCGTTCGAGATGGGTGAGATAGGTCTGGCGCAGCCCCAGCCGGGGCCCGCCGATCCAGTGCACGGCGCGTACCGGGCTGCCGCGTCTGCGCAACAGCTCCAGCGCCGTGTCCAGCGTCGGATCTCCTGTAGGCCGTGCCAGTACCACGGCGATGCGGTCCCCATTGGGGGCTATCCGTCCGGCGAGCGCCAGTTCGACGAGCTGTGCCCCGGCCAGGCCGAGGTCCAGCGACTGCGGCTGTGCAGTGGTACCCGTTGCCGGGTCCAGTGCGAGCAGCAGCAGCTCCTCCGGAATGGTTCTACGACTCCTGCTCATCCATGCCTCCCCGCGTGGATGACAGACAGGGTGACGCCTCTCACAATGGTCTGTCGAGAGCACGTGGTGGGTTTGTAATGAAACCCGTAGATATGTCGTTGTGGTTTTGTGAGGTAGGGGTGGGAGCCGAGGCCCCTCGACCCCGCGTCAGACTGTTAGCGGCGGATGCCGTAGGAACAGCGGGCGAGGAGGCATGGGTGGCGGGTAAGTCCCCGGACAGGTCGGAGCTGGAGCGATCACCGGAAGAAACGCGCGGGAAGCCGGGTTCGGTTCCCGGGGACGCGAACGGAACGAGCACGACGGGCCAGGGCGGGGCCAAGGGGGGCGACGAGGCGACCACGACACTGCGCAGGTCCGATCTCGGACCCCGCGACGACTCCTCCGACCGGACGGCGGTGCTGCGCCTGCCCGCGAAGAGCGAGGACGCGGACAGCGGCGAGCGGGAGCGGGACGCGGACGGCGGGACGATGCAGCTGGCGGGTGCGGGTGCGGGTGCGGCGGCCGAGGTGGGCAAAATGGGCAAGGCGCGGGATGACGAAGGCGGCGACGAGGACCGCGAGCAGGCAGAGGCCGTGACGAGCGACGGCGGGGAGCGGCGCGACGGGGACGACTCGGAGGACGTGGTCGAGGTCTCGGCGGCGGCCGTGGCCCGTGCCGCCGCCTCTGGAGACGCGGCGGAGGAGCCCGAGCAGGCCGACAAGACCGAGAAGCGCGAGCAGGCTGAGGAGCGCACGGATTCCATAGCGCCGGAGAAGGCCGCCACGGACACCGAGGGCGGCGGCGACGACACGGGCGACGCGGAGGTCGCTGAGGCCGCCGACGACGCCGGCGGTGCGGCCGAGGCTGCGGACGAGGGTGACGGAGACGTCGCCGAGCCGGAGCCGCAGAAGCCGGACGCCGAACCCGCCGCGACGCGCAAGCCCGAGGACGACGAGCCCGCCGGCGACGCGGTGGTGCCGGCGGTCGACACGAAGGGTGACCGGGCCGTCGCAGATGCCGACAAGGCGGACTCGGCCAAGGCTGCTGACCCGGAGACCGCCCCGGCGACGGAAGCGGAGGCGGAAGCGGAGGCGGAGACCGAAACGAAGTCGGAGCCGGAGGGCGACGAGCCCGCCGCCCCGCCCCGGCCCGCGACTC
>NZ_BHZI01000394.1 GCF_004305975.1 Streptomyces otsuchiensis | reverse complement strand
ACCTCCGCGGACTCCTCCGCCGGAACAGCCTCAAGCACCACATGCGCATTGGTACCGCTGACACCGAACGACGAGACGGCAGCTCGGCGAGGCTCTCCGGAGTCGGGCCACGACCGGTTCTCGGTGAGCAGTTCGACACTGCCCGAGGACCAGTCGACGTGCGGGCTGGGCGCGTCGACGTGGAGGGTCCTGGGGAGCACGCCGTGCCGCATGGCCTGAACCATCTTGATCACTCCGGCCACGCCCGAAGCGGCTTGCGTGTGGCCGATGTTGGACTTCAGTGAGCCCAGGTACAGGGGTTCCGCACGCTCCTGACCGTAGGTCGCCAGCAGCGCCTGCGCCTCGATCGGGTCGCCCAGGGTCGTACCGGTGCCGTGGCCCTCCACGGCGTCCACCTCTGCGGCGGAGAGCCGGGCAGAGGCCAGCGCGTCCAGGATGACGCGTCGCTGGGCGGGTCCGTTGGGGGCGGTGAGGCCGTTGGAGGCGCCGTCGGAGTTGACGGCGCTGCCGCGCACCACAGCCAGCACCCGGTGCCCGTTGCGGCGGGCGTCCGACAGCCGCTCCACCAGGAGCATGCCAACACCCTCGCTCCAGCCGGTGCCGTCGGCGGCGGCGGCGAACGCCTTGCAGCGGCCGTCACGTGCCAGGCCGCGCTGTCTGCTGAACTCGACGAAGGCGGCCGGGGTGGCCATGACGGTGACCCCGCCGGCGAGCGCCATCGAGCACTCTCCGGCCCGCAGCGCACGCACGGCCAGGTGCAGCGCCACCAGGGACGACGAGCACGCCGTGTCCACGGTGACCGCCGGACCCTCGAAGCCGAAGCTGTACGCCACCCGGCCGCAGAGCACGCTGGTAGCGGTACCGGTCAGCGCGTAGCCCGCCGACTCCTCGGCGACGGGGACGCCGATGCCGTAGCCGGAGGTCCCGGCTCCGACGTACACGCCGACGGGGCTGCCCTTGAACGCCTTCGGGTCGATCCCGGCCCGTTCGAACGCCTCCCAGGATGCCTCCAGGAGCAGGCGCTGTTGGGGGTCCATCGCGGCGGCCTCGCGTGGCGAGATGCTGAAGAAGTCCGCGTCGAAGCGTCCCGCGTCGTGGACGAAGCCGCCCTCTCGGGAGTACGAGGTGCCCTCGCCCCGGGAGTCCGGGTCGTACAGGGAGCCGAGATCCCAGCCGCGGTCGGTGGGGAACTCGCTGATGCCGTCGCCTCCGGCGGACACCATGTCCCAGAGCGACTCGGGCGAGTCGATGCCACCGGGAAGCCGGCAGGCCATCCCGACGATGGCGATCGGCTCGTGCCCGGCGCCCACCAGCTCCTGGTTGCGGGTCTTGAGCCGTTCGTTCTCCTTGATCAGGGTGCGCAGGGCTTCGACGTAACGTTCGTCGGCGGACGCCATGGTCAATGCTCCCCGTCGTTGGCTTCGACGAGCTTCAGCAGTGCCTCGCCGTCCAGTTCGTCCACCGCGTGCGCGGTCGGCGCTTCCACGTCTTCGGTTTTCTCCCCCGCCAGTCTCAGCAGGGGTTCGAGCAGTCCGGCTTCGCGGAGCCGGGCCGTCGGCACGGCGGCGAGGGCGGCGCGGACGCGCTGTTCCTCGTCGGCCTCGCCCTCGTCGCCATCCGGGGCGATGCCCAACTCCTCAAGGAGGTGTTCGGCCAGTTCGGCGGGCGTCGGGTAGTCGAAGACCACCGTGGCGGTCAGGGAGCTGCCGCTGACCGCGGTGAGCCGGTTGCGCATCTCCACGGCGGTGAGCGAGTCGAAGCCGAGGTCCCGGAAGGCGCGGTCGGGTTTGATGTCGCCGCTGTCCGCGTGTCCGAGTACCAGGGCGGTCTGCGTCCGCACCAGTTCCAGGACCGTGTCGGCCCTCTCGTAGTGCGGCAGGGCGAGAAGGTCGGCGCGCAGGTCGCCGGGGGCTCCGGCCACCTCCGCCCCGTCGGAGGCCGGGCCGCCCGCCAGCCGGGCCAGCAGGGAACTGGGCCGGGACGAGGTGAACGTCTGCGCGAACAGCGGCCAGTCGATGTCGGCCACCGTGACCGTGGGCGCCGTGTCGGCGACCGCGTCGGCCATGGCGGCGAGCGCCTGGTCCGGATCCATCACCAGGACTCCCCGTCGGGCGAGTTCGGTGTCGGCCCCCTCGGCCATGCCCTCTCCGCCCCAGGCGCCGAAGGCGACGCAGGTCGCGGGCGCCCCACGGGCCGCCCGCCGCAGGGCAAGGGTCTCCAGCCGGGCGTTGGCGGCGGCGTAGGCGGCCTGCCCGGCACCGCCCCAGACGGCGGCGACCGACCCGAACAGCACGAAGGCGTCGAGGTCGCCGCAGAGTTCGTCCAGGTGCTCCGCGCCGGCTGCCTTGCCTGCCTGAGCCGCCGCCAGGTCCTCCTCGGTCAGCTCGGAGAGCCTTCCCAAGCCGCCGACGCCCGCGGCGTGCACCACGGCGTTCGGCGCGTACTCGGCCACCAGGGAGGCGACGGCGTCCCGGTCGGCGAAGTCGCAGGAGACCACGGTGGTCTCCGCGCCCAGCTCCGTCAGCTCCTTGACCAGTTGGTCGGCGCCCGGCGCGGACGCACCCCGCCGGCCGGCCAGCACCAGTCGGGTGGCACCGCCGAGAGCGGCCCACCGGGCGACGCGGGAGCCGAGCGCACCCGTTCCGCCGGTGATCAGCAACGTGCCCTGCGGGCGCCACGGCGTGGCGGCGACCGGAGGCGCGGTGACCAGCCGCCGCGCGAGCGGTTCGTCCCGGAGGGCGACCTGGTCCTCGGCGGTGACTCCGGAGAGGATCGCGACCAGTGAGGCGTCGCTGACTCCGGCCGTGGGCAGGTCGATCAGCCCGCCCCACAGCGAGGGGTGTTCCAGCGCGGCCACCCGGCCCAGCGCCCACAGTGCGTGGCCGCCCGCCGCAGGGGGCTCCTCGTCCGGTAGCGCCACCGCACCACGGGTGACGCACCACAGGCGCGTGTCGGTGTCGGCCAGCGTCCGGACGAGAGCGAGTCCGGTGGCGACGGCGGTGTCCTCGGCCAGGCCGAGCAGTGACAGCACCCCCGCCCAGGGGCGGTCGGAGGAGGAACGCTCCACCAGTTGCCGGAGTTCGGCCGCGGCGTCAGCCGGGTCGATCACCTGGACGAGCGGGGTTCCGCCGCTGCGGCGGATCGCCTCGGCACAGTCGGCGGCGGTCTCCTCGTGCTCTGCGTGGGCCAGCACAAGCCAGCTGCCCACCAGAACCGGGTCCACAGGGACGGAGACGGGCTGCCACTCCTCCTGGTACCGCAGACCTCGGGAGGAGTAGAGGTCGTGCCAACCCGTGAGCTTCGACAGCGTGTCGTCGAGCCGCTCCCGGTCCTCGCCGGGATCGACACCGAGCAGTCCGGCCACGGCGTCCGCGTCGCCACCGCGCACCGCTACCCAGAAGGCGTCATCGCCGCCCTGACCGCCCGCCCCACCGGTGCCGGACACGGGCAGCGGCCAGTACCTCTGGTGCTGGAAGGCGTAGGTGGGCAGGTCCACGACGCGGCCACCGAGGCAGCCGAAGAGCTGGCCCCAGTCGAACCGCACTCCCGCGACATGGGCCCCCGCGACGGCGGTCAGCAGGGCACGCACACCGTCGGTGCCGGAACGCTGCGCCGGCAGCACGGTCACCTCGGCGTGGGCGGCCAGGCAGAGCGCCGCCTGCGCCGACAGCACCCCGTCCGGGCCGAGTTCCACGAAGCGGGTAGCGCCTTCCTCGTGTGCACCGCGCACGGCATCGGCGAAGCGGACCGGCTCGCGAACCTGTCCCACCCAGTAGGCGGGCGTGGCGATGTCGCCGGGAGCGGTGGTGCGGACGGGGATCTGCGGCGCGTTGAACGTCAACGCCTGGGCCACAGCGGCGAATTCGGCCAGCATCGGCTCCATCAGTGAGGAGTGGAACGCGTGCGAAACGGCCAGCCGCTTGACCCGTACCCCCTGCGACCGAAGCTGCTTCTCCAGCGCGCCGATCGCGTCCGCCGCGCCCGAAACCGTCACCGAGGTCGGCCCGTTGACCGCCGCGAGGTCCACCCCGCCCGGCAGTTCCAACTCGCCCTCAGGCAGCTCCACCGCCAGCATCGCCCCACCCTCAGGCAGGGCATCCATCAACCGACCACGCGC
>NZ_BHZI01000393.1 GCF_004305975.1 Streptomyces otsuchiensis | reverse complement strand
CGCCGGGGCCGTCCGGGACGCGGCCGGGTCCGGGGCGCCGGGGCGCGGCGGGGCCGGCCGTCCCGTCCGGCGCGGGCAGACTGCCGTCGGTGGACCACGCCCGCAGCACGCCACGTACCCGTTCGGCCACGGCGGCGGCGGAGAGCCGCCCCTCGTGGCGGAAGACCCGGGACAGCCGCCGCCCGCCGGTGAGTTCGACCTCGGCCTCCAGCCGGGCGCACACCACCCCGGCGCCCGCCAGCCGCTCGTGCAGCCGCTCGGCGGCCGCCCTGGCGGCGAAGACCACCGGTTCCAGCAGCGTCGTGGCGGGTTCGAAGGCGTGGCTGACGGTGTGGTCGACGGTGCCGGTCCGGGAGGAGACGGGGCGGGCCTCCAGGCCGCGGGCCGTGCGGTGGGCGGCGGTCCCCTCGGCGCCGAACCGGGTGGTCACCCGGTCCGTGGGCAGCGCGGCGAAGGCGCCGACCGTGGTGACTCCCAGCCGGAACAGCAGCTCCGTCAGCCGCGGCCGGCCCAGGACGCCGACCGGGTAGGGCGCCAGGAAGGCGGCGCTCTCCCCCGGCGGGACCAGCAGCCCGCCGCGGGCGGCGAGCGCGGCGGCGAAGACGGTGTCGGCGGCGCCGACCCGCGCCGGATGGCCCAGTTCCCCGAGCACGACGGTGACGCGTTCGGCCAGCCGCCGTTCGTCGCCCCAGTAGCGTGCCGGGCCCCGGGCGGGCGCGGCGAGCAGCCCCGGCCGGATGACCTCCAGCCGGGGCATGACCGCCTCCTCCAGCTCCCGCACCAGGGGCTCGAACCGGCGTACCTCCTCCTCCACGTCGCGTTCGACGGTGCGTAGCCCGGGGCAGCGCGAGCGGGCCGGGCGCAGCCGCATGCCGCGTCGCACCCCGGCCGCCCGTGCGGCGGTGGAGCAGGCCAGCACCACGCCCTGGGACATCACCGCGAGCGGGACGTCCGGCGCCGCGCCGGCGGCGGTGACCGGCCAGTCGGGCACCCAGACGGCCAGGACGCGGGCCATCACACTCACCCCACCGCCCGCAGCGGGCCGGTCCGCCGCACCGGCGCCCGGGACCCGGGCGCGGCAGCGGGGCCGGGCGCGGCGGCGGGAGCGGCGAGGCCGGTGGGGAGGCTCGACGGGGCGGCGAGGGAGACGGTGCCGTCCGGTCCGGGCAGCCACAGCTCCGCCTGGCGGACGCGGCCCGCCGCGCCCCGTCCGTCGGCGGTCACCCGTACCCGGCGGCCGCGCAGCAGCCCTTCGCCGGTGCCGACCCCCTCCCAGGTGGCGGCGGTCACCCGCAGCCGTACCTGGGCGCCGTCCCAGCCCTCCGCCGCCAGCAGGACGGCGCCGCTGCGGCGCAGGGCGGCCGCCAGCCGGCGGCGGACCCGGTCGGGCACCGGGGTGAGCGGTCCGGTCATCACGACGGGGACGGCTTCCAGCACGGCGTGCAGCACCTGGGGCCACTGCCGGCCCGGGGCGTCCACCCACATGCCCGCGCCGAGGTCGAGTCCGGCGTCGGCGGCGGCCAGCGGGCCGAGCGAGGGCAGGCCGATCGCGGCCCAGCCGACCGGGCCGGTGCGACCCGGTCCCGAGGTCACCGCGTCGGCGGCCAGGGCCAGCAGCAGCGGCATGTCACCGCCCGCGCTGACGGCCGTTCCGGGCCGCACGCGGCCGTCGGGCAGCAGCCCGGCGAGCGCCGGCACGGAACCCCGGTCACCGCGCGGCGCGGCTGGCTCGTGGGTCGCCTCATGGGTCGCCGGTACCGTCCACACCCTTCGAATTTCGAGCATGTGTTCGAAAAGCGCAAGTGAGAACCTGTCAGGTCACCGGGGGCGGCCGAGCCGGCCACGGCGGGTCACCGACCAGCGAAAACAGCGGAAACAGCGAGAACAGCGAGAACGCCGTCGTGCCGAAGGGCACGGACGGTGACACGGCGGCGGGACGGTCGGGGCCCCGGGCGGTCAGGCGGCGGCCGGCGCCGGCGGGACGCGCACCGCGAGCAGGGCGGTGTCGTCGCTGGCGAAGCCCCCGTGGTGGGCGGCGAGGGCCGCCGCGATGTGCTGGGTGGTGGCGTCGGCGTCCAGGCCGGGGGTCTCGGCCAGGGTCCGGGCCAGCGCCGCCTCGTCGAACATCGGCCGGTGCGGGCCGGGGGCGGCGGGGTCCGGGCGGGCCTCGCACGCGCCGTCGGTGTAGAGCAGCAGCAGGTCGCCGGGCGCCATCCGGAAACGGACGTCGGAGAGGCGGACGGCCGGGAAGACACCGAGCAGCGTGCCGGACGTCCCCACCTGCTGCACACGGCCGTCGGCGCGCCGGATCAGGGCCGGCGGGTGCCCGGCCAGGCAGAGCCGGCCGGACAGTCCGGCCGGGGTGGTGCGGAACGTGGTCTGCACGGCGGTGAGGAACCTCGGGGCACGCTGGGCGTGCATGGCGGTGTTCAGCCGGTCCAGGACTTCGGCCGGTGACAGGTGCTCCCCGGCGTCGGCACGCATGGTGTACCGGGCCAGCGCGGTCACCTTGGCCGCGTCGGTGCCCTTGCCGCACACGTCGCCCATCACCGCCGTCCACCAGCCGGTGCGTCCCTGGAACAGGTCGTAGAAGTCGCCGACCACGGCGGCGTCGCCGCTGGCCGGCAGGTAGCGGGCCGCGACCTCCAGCCCGGGGACGGGGCGCAGCGCCGGGGGCAGCAGGCTGTCCTGGAGGCTGCGCGCCAGTTCGCTGGAGTTCGTCAGCGCGTGCTGGGCCCGCTCCAGCGCGTCCCGCGCGTCGTCGAGCGCGGTGCGGGTGGCGGTGAGGGAGACGCGCAGGTTGACCTCGCTGGAGACCGCGCGGGCCAGGATCGCCAGGGCCTCCAACTCGCCCTGTTTCCAGATGCGTGGCTCGGCGTCGATCACGCACATGCTGCCGATCGCCTGGCCGTCGGACGTCACGATCGGGAAGCCGGCCCACGCGCCGACGCCCCAGGGGGCGAGGGCCGGGTGCCCGGCGGTGCGGGGGTCCTCCCCCGCGTCCTCGACGACGAACGGGCCGTTCGTCCCCACGGGGAAGTAGCAGAAGCTGTCGGCGACCGCGTTCTGCCAGAGTTCGGGCCCGCCGTAGGGCAGGTGCGGCACCGACTTCCAGTAGGTGCGGTCCTCCGCGACGAAGGTGAGCGCGGCGATGCCGCAGCCGGTCACCGCCGCCGCCAGCCGGGTCAGGTCGTCGAAGACCCGCTCGGGGGCGCTCCCGACCTGGCCGCTGGCGCCGAGTGCCGCCAGCCGGCCCGGGTCCGACAACACCGCCGGCAGCCCGTCCGCCCGCACGCCCTCCGGGTAACGCACCCTTCGACCCCTGTACTCGTTCGCCGTGCTCGTTCTCGCTCGCCCGCGGCCGCCGCCGCCCACTGCGTCCCGCCAGCCAACCACTCCGGGGGCCGCCCTGTCAGCCCCGTCCGCCATCGGCGGGTGTCCACCGGATGCCCGCGCACGGCTGCCGGACGGGGCGACCGGAGCGAGGATGTCAGCGGGGCGTGGCAGTCTTCGTCGCCTCAGCCCGGAGCGGAAGAGGAGTCACCCCATGCGCGTCGTGATCAGTGAGTTCATCAGCCTGGACGGTGTGGTGCAGGCACCGGGCGGACCGGAGGAGGACACCGACGGCGGGTTCGCCCACGGCGGCTGGACGCACCCGTTCTTCGACCCCGAGACGGTGGGCGGTGCCTTCGACGAGGCGCTGGCCGGTGCGGAGGCGCTGCTGTTCGGGCGGCGGACCTGGCAGGCGATGGGCAGGGCGTGGCCGGAGCGGGCCGGCGACCCGTTCGCCGACCGGATGAACGCCATCCCGAAGTACGTGGTCTCCCACACCCTCCAGGACACCGACCTGACCTGGAACAACACCCTCCGCATCGCGGGCGGCGACGCCGTCTCCCGGGTCCGGGAGCTGCGCGGCGGCGAGGGCGGGGACCTCCTGGTGATGGGCAGCGCCACCCTGGCGCGGACGTTGCTGGCCGAGAACCTGGTCGACGAGCTGCGGCTGGTGATCATGCCGGTGCTGCTCGGCGGCGGGAAGCGGATCTTCCCCGAGGACGGCACGCTGCGCACCCTCGAACTGGCCTCCTCCGTCACCAGCCCGGCCGGGGCCCATGTCTGCGTCTACCGGCCGGCCGCCGCCGGGTAGCACCCCGCCCCCTGCGCATCCCC
>NZ_BHZI01000392.1 GCF_004305975.1 Streptomyces otsuchiensis | reverse complement strand
ATCGGTGAGCTGGCCGCCGCGCATGTGGCGGGGGTGTTGTCGCTGGATGACGCGTGCGCTTTGGTGTCGGCGCGTGGGCGGTTGATGGATGCCCTGCCTGAGGGTGGGGCGATGCTGGCGGTGGAGCTGCCTGAGGGCGAGTTGGAACTGCCGGACGGGGTGGACCTCGCGGCGGTCAACGGGCCGACCTCGGTGACAGTTTCGGGCGCGGCGGACGCGATCGAGGCGCTGGAGAAGGAGCTTCGGTCGCGGGAGGTGCGAGTCAAGCGGCTGGCCGTCTCGCACGCGTTCCACTCGTCGCTGATGGAGCCGATGCTGGACGAATTCACCGCTGTGGCGGAGTCGTTGACGTACCAGGCCCCGCGGATCCCGGTCCGTACCACGGCGCCGGGCGCCATCGACACCCCGGCCTACTGGGTGGGACAGGTGCGGCAGCCGGTCCGTTTCGCGGACGCTGTGCGCCAGGCCCATGACACCGGTGTCGGCGTGTTCCTCGAACTCGGCCCGGACGGTGTGCTCTCCGCCCTCGTCCCGCACCTCACCGAGGACACGGCCGCCGTCCCCGCCCTGCGCTCCGGCCACGACGAGCACACCGCACTGCTGCGTGCCCTCGCCTGTGTCCACGCGCGCGGTGCGGACCTCGACCGGGCCGCCGCGTTCGCGCGCGGTGGTGGGCGGCGTGTCGCGCTGCCCCTGTACGCCTTCGCCGCCGACCACTACTGGCCCTCCGGCGTCTCCTGGGCGGGCGATGTCGCGTCCGCCGGTCTCGGTGTCACCGATCACCCGCTGCTGGGTGCGGGCGTCGCGCTCGCGGAGGACGACGGCTACCTCTTCACCGCCCGGATCTCGAAGGCTGCCCAGCCGTGGCTGGCGCAGCACCGGGTGCACGGCCGGATCGTGGTGCCCGGCACGGCGTTCGTGGACCTCGCGGTGCGGGCCGGTGAGCAGGCGCGGACCGAGCAGCTGGACGAGCTGGTCCTGGAAGCGCCGCTGATCGTCCCCGAGGACGGCGCCGTGCAGGTGCAGCTGGCCGTGGGCGCGGCTGACGACGAGGGCCGGCGAACCCTCACCGTGCACTCCCGGCGCGAGGACGGGGGCACGTTCGACGGCTGGCCGGACCGTCCCTGGAGCCGGAACGCCAGTGGCGTTCTCGCCCCCCGGCCCCAGACCGTCACCGAGGACCCCGACCTGGTCGGCGTATGGCCGCCCCAGGACGCCGCGCCCACCGACCCGGACGCGCTCTACGAGCGGCTCGCGGCCGCCGGACTGGAGTACGGCGAACTGTTCCGCGGCGTATCGGCCGCGTGGACGCGTGGTGCGGACGTCTTCGCCGAACTCACGCTGCCGGAGAGCGCCGCCGCCGGCTTCGGGCTGCACCCGGCGCTGCTCGACGCCGCGCTCCAGTCGGCCGCCGTACAGGGGGACGGCACCGAGACCGGTCTGCCCTTCTCCTGGTCCGGGGTGACGCTCTGGGCGTCCGGGGCGACCCTCCTGCGTGCCCGGGTCTCACCCGCGGACGACGGTGACGGTCTCCGGGTGCGGGCGGTCGATCCGGCCGGCAGCCCGGTCGTCACCGTGGAGCGTGTCGTCACTCGGCCCGCACCGGCCTTCACCGACGAGGCGCCCCAGCCCGACGACCTCTACCGGCTGGAGTGGACCCCGGTCCCGGCCGCTGGAGAAGTGCCCGCCGAGTTCGCGCAGTTCGGTGGGGGCGAGCCGCTCGTCGACCGGGCGGGCACGCTCGACGACCTGGCCGACAGCGGCCGGGTCCCCACTCATCTGGTGCTTTCCGCCTGCCCGGACGCGCACGCCCCCGGCGGCGCGCACACATCCGCCGACGCAGAGGCCGTGCTGGCGCGCACCACCGAGGTGCTCGGACAGCTGCGGTCGTGGCTCGGCGACGAGCGGTACGCGGGCAGCAGCCTGATCGTGGCCACCCGTGGCGCGGTGCAGGCGGACCCCGCCGACACCGTGCCCGATGTGGCGGGGGCCGCCGTATGGGGCCTGGTGCGCTCGGCGCAGTCCGAGCACCCCGGCCGGATCGTGCTGGTCGACCTGGACAGCTCCGCCGGCGACGCCGCCCGGGCGCTCGCCCTCTGCGTCGCCTCCGGTGACCCGCAGACCGCCGTGCGCGGGGAGACCGTACTCGCGGCACGGCTGACGGCCGCGGACCGCGGCCTCGTGCCGCCCCCCGGCGGTGCGTGGCGGGTGGGAGTGCCGGAGCGCGGTGCGGTGGAGAACGTGGCGCTGCTCGCGGCGCCGGACGCGGTGGCGGAGCTGGCGCCGGGTCAGGTCCGGGTGGAGGTGCGCGCGGCGGGGGTGAACTTCCGCGACGTGCTGAACGTGCTCGGGATGTACCCGGGTGAGGTGCTGGTGGGAGGCGAAGCCGCCGGTGTGGTGGTGGAGGCCGGCCCCGGGGTGTCCCGCTGTGCGGTGGGGGACCGGGTGATGGGGTTCTTCGACGGTGCGATGGGCCCGGTGGCGGTGACCGATGAGCGGCTGCTGGCTCAGCTGCCGCACGGGTGGAGCTTCGCGGAGGCGGCGGCCGTGCCGATCGCCTTTGTGACGGCGTACTACGGCTTGGTGGATCTGGCGGGGCTGTCGGCCGGCGAGTCGGTGCTGGTGCACGCGGCGGCCGGTGGCGTCGGGATGGCGGCGGTGCAGTTGGCGCGCCATCTGGGCGCGGAGGTGTACGGGACGGCGTCGCCGGCGAAGTGGGGGGCCACGGGGCTGGACGCGGAGCATCTCGCGTCGTCGCGGGATCTGGCGTTCGAGGGTGCGTTCAGGGAGCGGACCGCCGGGCGCGGCGTGGATGTGGTGCTCAACGCGTTGGCCGGTGAGTTCGTGGACGCCTCGGCGCGGCTGTTGGTGCCCGGGGGACGGTTCGTGGAGATGGGCAAGGCGGACATCCGGGAGGAGGACGCGTTCGCCGGGCGCGGTTACCGGGCGTTCGACCTGCAGGAGGCGGGACCGGAGCGGATCGGGGAGATCCTGGCCGAGGTCCTGGGGCTGTTCGCCGCCGGAACGCTGGCGCTGCCGCCGGTGCGGGTCTTCGACGTGCGGCGTGCGCCGGAGGCGTTCCGTTTCGTGAGCCAGGCCCGGCACGTGGGCAAGGTCGTGCTGTCGGTGCCCGCCGCGTGGAACGCGGAGGGCACGGTACTGGTGACCGGTGGCACGGGCGCGCTCGGCGCCCTCACCGCCCGGTACCTGGTCACCGAACACGGCGTGCGCCACCTGTTGCTGGCCGGACGGCGGGGAGCGGA
The DNA here is from genome assembly GCF_004305975.1 of Streptomyces otsuchiensis. Taxonomy (GTDB): domain Bacteria; phylum Actinomycetota; class Actinomycetes; order Streptomycetales; family Streptomycetaceae; genus Streptomyces; species Streptomyces otsuchiensis. The sequence goes on along the minus strand of NZ_BHZI01000392.1, from coordinate 941 downwards.
AGCCGACGGCGCCGCCGAGCTGAGCGCCGAACTGACCGCCCTGGGCGCCGAGGTCACCGTCGCGGCCTGCGATGTCACCGACCCCACGGCGCTGAAGGCGCTGCTCGCCGAAGTCCCCGAGCGGCATCCGCTCACCGCCGTGGTGCACGCCGCCGGCATCCTCGACGACGGCCTGGTCGAGTCGCTCACGGAGGACCGGCTCGGGGCCGTGCTCGCGCCCAAGACCGCGGCCGCCGCACTGCACGAGGCGACGGCCGGCGCCGACCTGGCCGCGTTCGTCCTGTACTCCTCGATGTCCGGGACCTTCGGCAGCCCCGGGCAGGCCAACTACGCGGCGGCCAACGCCTACCTGGACGCCCTCGCCCGTCACCGGCACGCCCGCGGACTGCCCGCGCTCTCCCTCGCCTGGGGCCCCTGGGCCGGTGCCGGCGGCATGGCCGACGCGCTCACCGAGTCCGAGGCGGCCCGCATCAGCCGCTCCGGATTCCCCCCGTTGAGCCCCGAGCGCGGCCTCGGCCTGCTGGAGACCGCCCTGGCGCTGCCCGACCCGGCGCTGCTTCCCACCGTGCTGGACACCGCCCGGCTCGCCGCCTCCCCGGCGACGCTGCCCCCGCTGCTGCACGGACTGGTCCGGCCCGCGCGGCGGGTCGCCGACCGTTCCGTCGCCCCGGGCGGCCTCGCCGAGCGGCTGCGCGGGCTGTCCGCGGAGGACAGGGTCCGCACCACGCTCGACCTGGTCCGCGGCCAGGTGGCGTCGGTACTCGGCTTCACCTCGCCGGACGCGGTCGACCCGACACGGCCGTTCAAGGACCTCGGCTTCGACTCGCTGACCTCGGTGGAGCTGCGCAACCGAATCGGCCAGACCGCCGGCCGCAGGCTGCCCGCGACCCTGGTCTTCGACCACCCGACGCCCGAGGCACTGGCCACCCATCTCGTCACGG
>NZ_BHZI01000391.1 GCF_004305975.1 Streptomyces otsuchiensis | reverse complement strand
GGACGGGGGCACTCCCGGGGTCGGGCGCCCCCGTGATGTCGAGTACGGCGTCCGTCACCACTGACCGCCACCACTGACCGCCGCCACCGACCGCCGCCGCGGTGGCCGGGCGGCCGGGGACGGATGCGGCGGCGGCAGGCGGGTTCTATGCTCGGATTCCGTTGCCCGCGGCACCCCGAGCGCCCCGCCACCGCGTATCGGGAGCCCGACGGACGCCACCGCGAGGGGATGCCATGCCAGACCGGGGAGCCACCAGGGCCGCCAGGGCGGAGGCCCGCAACCGGCCCGGAGAGCTGGCGCTGTCGTTCGGCATCATCGCGCTGGTCTTCTCGTTCCTGCCGACCCTCGGCGAGCTGGTCGCGGCGCCCGCCGCCCTGCTGGCGATCGTTCTCGGGCTGATCGGCGCGCGGCTGAGCGAGCGGGGCGCGGCCACCAACCTCGGGCGTTCACTGGCCGGGGTCACCCTCGGTATCGTCGCGCTGCTGATCGTGGTGCTGGTGTTCGCGGTGACGCTGGGTCCGGTGCGCTGACCGGCCGCGCGGCCCCGCCGGGGGCCGTCCGCGCCCCGCCCGCCTTCACTGCGCGAGGAAGCGCAGCAGCTCCTCGTTGAACCGGTCGGCGTGCGTGACGTTCAGCCCGTGCGGTGCGCCCTCGACCAGCACCAGCTGACTGCCGACGATCGCCTCGTGGCTGCGCCGCCCGCTCACCTCGAACGGCACGATCCCGTCGGAGTCGCCGTGGATGACCAGCGTCGGGATGTCGATCGCCGCGACCTCCTCGCGGAAGTCCGTGCGGGCGAAGGCTCCGATGCACTCCAGCGTGGCGGTCGGCGACGCCGGCACGGCCATCGCCAGCGCGTCCGCGTGCTGTGCGGGGCTGACCAGGTCGTCGCGGTCGCCCGCCTGGAAGAACTGGGTGACGAAGGAGTCCAGGAACGCCGGCCGGTCGGAGCGGACGCCGTCCTCGAACTCCGCGATGGTGGCGTCGTCCAGACCGCCCTCCGGGTTGTCCCCGGTCTTGTGGAGGTAGGGCGGGACGGCCGCCGCGAGCACCGCGCGGCTCACCCTGGCGGTGCCGTACCGCGACAGATAGCGGACCACCTCGCCGCCGCCCATGGAGAACCCGACGAGCGTCACGTCGCGCAGGTCCAGCGCGTCCAGCAGGGCGGCGAGGTCGGCGGCCAGGGTGTCGTAGTCGTACCCGTTCGCGGGCTGTGAGGACTGGCCGAAGCCGCGGCGGTCGTAGGTGACCACCCGGTGGCCGGCGGTGGTCAGGACATCCACCTGCTGCTGCCAGGACCGTCCGCTCAAGGGCCAGCCGTGGACCAGCACCACGGGGCGGCCGGAGCCGGCGTCCTCGTAGTGCAGCTCGACGTCGGCGATGTCCGGGCGGTCGCTCTTCACGCTGATGCTGGGCATGGTCGTCCTTCGCTCGGTGGGCCCGCGGTGGGGTCGTGTGGTGGGCCGTGCTGTGGCTGTTGGCCCTACCCGGCGCCGTGCCCGCTGCCCCGGCGCGGCACCCGTCTTCACCCGCGTCACCACTCGTTCAGCTCTTCGCGCTGCTCCGACCGCCGCAGCGGGGCGGCCCGGGGCGCACCACCGCCGGCGCCGCCCCGAGCCAGGCGGCCACCTCGGCCGGGGTGGCCGGGCCGAGGAAGCGCAGGTAGTCACGGACGAGTCCGTTGGTGCCCGACGCGCTCTCCGGCGGCGGGAACGGCGGCGCCAGGGGCGCCAGCACGGTGGTGCGGCGCTCGCCCACCGAGACGCCGACCCCGCCGGCCAGCCCCGCCTGCTGGAACAGCAGCCCGGAGATGTGCCGCGCACCGCACCTTTCGCACCAGTAGGTCAGCGAGGGAGGGACCGCCGCGCTCACCGCGCCGCTGACCTCGCCCTTGCTCATCGGGGCCGTCACCACCGAGCGGAACGCCCCGGCCGTCGCCCGGAACGCCGCGAGGCCCAGCCGTGCGCCGTCCCGGATCACCCCGGTGTCGATCCGCCGTCGGGCGTCCGCGTCGTCCAGCGGCCACAACGCGGCTGCCAGGCGCGGCAGTTCCGTCCGCCGGTGCAGATGCGGGGCGCCGCGCAGCGACCAGACGAGCTCCAGGCCCGCGGTCGAGGCGCCGCGTGCGGCCAGCGCCTGCCGGGCGGAGCCGTACGGCGTGTCCCGCACGCCCAGCGCCAGCACGTCCGGTGCCGGGGACGACCGGTCGAGACCGTGGGCCGCCACGCGGTGGGCCAGTACCTGTTCCCGGCTGACCTCCGGACCACCCGTGACACCCATGCGGGCCCCTCTCCTGCCGCCGGTTTGGCACGCTACGCCCGCGTCACACCGCCCGCACCCGGAGCACCCGGAGCACCCGGAGCACCCGGAGCACCCGGAGCACCCGGAGCACCCGGAGCACCCGGAGCACCCGGGGCGCCCGGGACCGGTGCCGCGCGCGGGGAACGTGCGGGTGGAGCGGACCGTTGGGGAGGATGGCTGTGCGGTGCAGCGATCTCGCGCGTCCGGGTGCGTCACAGGCCACCGCGACGTGCCGAACACGGGGGTGGGACATGACGTCCGGTGGCGACGCGAACGGCGGTGCGCTGCTGGTGCTGGACCGGCTGGTGCACGGCTACGGGGACCGGCGCGTCCTGCGCTCGGTCTCGCTGACCGTCGCCCCCGGGGAGCGCGTGGCGGTGCTCGGGCACAACGGGTGCGGCAAGACCACACTGCTGCGGCTGGCGGCGGGCCGGGAGACGCCGACCGAGGGCGGCGTGTGGTTCGGCGGCGGACCGCTCGACGAGGACGATCCGGGCACGCGTGCCCGGATCGCCACCGTGCTGGACGCCGCCGCCCACTATCCGGACCTCACCGTCCGCGAGCATCTGCTGTTCGTGGCGCTCGCGCACGGTCTGGGCGAGGCGTCGGAGGCGGCTGTGGCGGGCGTGCTCGCCGACCACCTCCTCGACGGGCACGCGGACGCGCTGCCCTCCTCTCTCTCCTCGGGCCAGACGCAGGCGCTGCTGCTCGCCGCCGCGTTCGTCCGGCCGCACGAACTGCTGCTGCTGGACGAACCGGAGCAGCGGCTCGACACGCGCGCCCGCCGCGCGCTGGGAGACCGGCTGCTGGCGCACAAGGCACGCGGTGCGGCGGTCCTGATGGCGTCCCATGACGGCGACCTCGCCCACCGGGTCGCCGACCGGGTGCTCGTGCTGGACGCCGGGCGGACGGTTGTCTCGCGACAGGGGGCGGTGGCGCGACCGGTTTCGCGACCGGGGGAGGCGCCGCGTTCGGAGGCGGTGGCGCGTTCGGAAGCGGTACCGCCCCCGGACCCGCTGCCGCCGCAGGGGCCCGGGGCGCGGGCCGATCCCGGGGGCGCGCGGTGGACGTGACCACCCGGGCCGCGCTGGGGCACCTGCGGGAGGCAGGCCGGGCCCGGCGGCGGGCGCGCCGCCGCGACGCGGCCACGGCGGGCTACGCCCTCGCGATTCTCGCCGCGTTCCTGGTCGTTCCCCGGTTGCCGATGGTGGCCGGCGACACCGGCTGGGGTGCGGCGGTCGACCTGCCCGGCCTCACCACCGCACCGGCGGTCGCGCTTCCCGCGCTCGGCGCGGCGCTCCTGCTGCTGGCCGTGCGCGACGCCGCGTGGCGCGGCCCGGTGGGCGTCGACCAGGCGACGGCCTGCTGGGCGCTGCCGCAACCGCTGGACCGGCGGCGGCTGTTGCTGCCGCGCCTGGTGGCGGCCGGGCTGCGCGCCGCGCTGGTCGGCGCGCTGCTCGGGGCGGCTGCCGGGCTGGTGCTCGGCGCCCTGCCGGAGGCCACGGCCGGGGCGGTGGCGGCGGCCGCCGCCGGCGCCTGGGCGGGAGGGACGCTGGGCCTGGGGTGCGTGGTGGTCGGTGTCGCCGTGGAGCGGCACGACCGGGTGGTGCTCCGTGCGGGGCGGCGGCTGTTCCGGGTGACCTGGGCCGTGGTCGTCGCGCTGACCGTGCCGGCGGTGTGCGCGCTCTTCGTCGAACTCCCCGCCTGGGCGGGGCAGCTGATGCTCGTCTCCGGGCCGTGGGGCTGGGGTGTGCAGCCGTTGGTGGCGGTGACCGGCGGGTCGGCGCCACTGTGGATACCGGCGGTCCTCGCCCAGACCGCGGCGCTGGCGGTGGCGGGCGTGTGGTGTGCGCGGGAGGTCGGGCGGATACCGGGGGAGGCGCTGCGCCGGCGGGCGCGGGTGGCGGAGTCCGTGGCGGCGTCGGTCTTCTCGCTGGACCTGCGCGGGGCGGGACGGGCGATCCGCGCGGCGCACCCGGGCGGCGGG
>NZ_BHZI01000390.1 GCF_004305975.1 Streptomyces otsuchiensis | reverse complement strand
GCAGGGGCCAGCTCTCGGGCGGGCAGTCCGGGTGGTTGCGGGCCATGGCGCCGAGGGACTGCCCCGGGCCGAGCTCCAGCAGGGCGTCCCGGCCGCCCGCCAGGAGGTGCCGCAGCATGTCGGAGAACTTCACGGCCGAGCACATGTGGCGTGCCCAGTAACCGGGGTCGGCGAGCTGCTGCTCCGTCACGGGGCGCCCCGAGACGTTCGACAGGTACGGGACGCGGGGCGCCGTCGGGCGCAGGTTCTCGCGGGCCCAGTCGGTGAGCTCCCCGGCGACCGGCCGCATCATCTGCGAGTGGAACGCGTGCGAGGTGCGCAGCGGGCGGAACGGCAGCCCGTCGGAGGTGAGCCGGTCGGTGAGGGCGCGCACGGCGTCCACGGGCCCGGAGATGACGCTGAGGGCGGGGCCGTTGTGCGCGGCGATGTCGACGCCGTAGCTGGTGCGCGGCGAGTAGGTGGCGGTGACGCTGGCGGCCGACAGCGGGACGGCCGCCATGGCGCCGGGCGGCAGCCCGGCGATCAGGGTGGCGCGGACCGCGACCAGACCGGCGGCCTCGGGCAGGGTCAGGGCCCCGGCGAGGCAGGCGGCGGCGAACTCTCCGACGCTGTAGCCGGCGAGGACCGTCGGCCGGATGCCCCAGGACATCAGCAGGGTGCCGAGGGCGTAGTCGACGGCGAAGACGGCGGGCTGCACGATCTCGGGCCGGGCGAGTGCCGCGGAGTCGTCGGCCTCGTCGGTGCGGCCGAGCAGGCGCGCGAGGTCGTCGCCGCCTCCGGTCCGCTCGGCGACGAGGGCGGCGACCGGGTCGGTGCCGAGGTGGGGACGGAGTTCGGCGACGCAGGCGTCGAGCGCGGCGGCGAACACCGGCTCGGTGCGGTAGAGGCCGGCGACCATGCCCCGGTACTGCTCGCCGACACCGGCGAGCAGGAAGCCGACGGGGCGTCCGGCGGTGGCGTCACGGCGGGAGAGGACGTGCTGCGCGGCCTCCTCCCCGCCGAGTACGGCCGCGGCGTCGGTGGCGGAGGCGGTGACCAGGCACCGCCGGTGCTCGAACACGGCACGCCCGGTCTGGAGGGTGTACGCCACGTCGCCGAGGTCGCCGTCGGCCGCCGTGTCGTCCCCGTCCAGGGCGGCGGCGAGCCGCTCGCCGGTCCTGGCGGCCGCGTCCTCGCTGCGCGCGGACCAGACGAGGACCTGCTGGGCGCGCGGCGGGACGCGCCCCTCGCGGTCCTCCTCGGGTGCCGCCTCCTCCAGGACGACATGGGCGTTGGTGCCGCCCATGCCGAAGGCGCTGACCCCGGCCCGCCGGGGGCGCTCGGGGCGGCGCGGCCAGGGGGTGAGCGAGGTGACGACGCTCAGCTTCTCCCCGGAGCGTTCCAGCTGGGGGCTGGGCCGCTCGAAGTGGAGGGTCGGCGGGATCTCCTCGCGGTGCAGGCTGAGCACGGCCTTGATGAGACCGGTGACGCCCGCGGCGCGGTCGAGGTGGCCGAGGTTGCTCTTGGCGGAGCCGATGAGGCAGCGCTCCACGCCGGGGACGTCGAAGACACGCTGGAGCGAGGAGATCTCGGCCGCGTCACCGAGGGGGGTGGCGGTGCCGTGCGCCTCGACGTAGTCGATGTCGGCGGGACCCAGTCCCGCGCTGGCCAGGGCCTCGGAGACGACGGCGGCCTGACCGCGGACGCCGGGAGCGGTGAAGCCGACCTTGTCGGCGCCGTCGTTGTTGACGGCCCAGCCCCGGATCACGGCGTAGATCCGGTCGCCGTCCGCCTCGGCGTCCTCCAGCCGCTTGAGCGCCACGACGCCGACGCCGCTGCCCACGGGGGTGCCCTCGGCGGACGCGTCGAACGGCCGGCACAGGCCGTCCGGCGACGTCATGCCGGCCTCCTGGTGGAGGTAGCCCACGCGGTGCGGCACCGAGACGGTGACCCCGCCCGCGAGCATCATGTCCGCCTCGCCGCTGACCAGGGTGGAGCAGGCGGCGGAGACGGCGACGAGGGAGGTCGAGCAGTAGCTCTGGACGCTGTAGCAGGGGCCGGTGAGGTCCAGGACGTGGGCGGTGCGGGTGGCGAGGGAGTCCTTGTCGTTGGCGATGGCGATGGCGACCTCGCCCGCCGTCTCCAGGACGGCGGGGTGGACCGCCAGGTTGTGGAGGAGGTAGGAGCTGAGCGCCGAGCCGGCCACGACACCGATCGAGCCGTCGAACCGCGCGGGGTCGGCCGCCGCGTCCTCCAGGGCGTGCCAGCAGGTCTCCAGGAAGAGCCGCTGCTGCGGGTCGAGGAGCTGCGCCTCGCGCGGGGTGTAGCCGAAGAAGCCCGCGTCGAACAGGTCGATGCCCTCCAGCACCGAGCCGGCCCGGACGTAGCCGGGGTCGGCGAGCAGGCTGTCGGGGACGCCGTTGGCCCGCAGTTCCGCCTCGTCGAAGCGGCTGATCCCGAGACCGCCCGCGCGCAGGGAGCGCCACAGGTCGCGCACCTCGCCGGAGCCGGGGAACCGGCCGGCCATGCCGACCACCGCGACGGCCGGCCCGTTGTCGGTCTCGGGGGTCGCCTGCGTGAGCTGACGTTCCGTCATAGATGACTCACCTGGCCTGTCCTCCTGCGTTCGGGGCGGTGGCGCGGACGATGTCGCGCTCGGGACGGCGAGCGGGGGCGAGGGGCAACGAACGGCGCGCTGCACCGTGATGCGCGCCTCACCCTAGGCGGGGCGTCCCGGGCCCCCAATGACACCCGTCCACTGCCTGCCCATCTCGAAGTAATCGCTGTGACCAGGCACAACGCGGTTCGACGGCATGGGCGTCGGGGGCGCCGCCGCCCCGGGAACGCGCCGCTCCGGGCGGTGCTCCAACCGGTGCCCGAAGCGGTGCTCCAACCGGTGCCCGGACCGCTGCCCGGAGCAGCGCCCGGAGCGCCGGCGGGGACACCACGGGGCCGGGGCGGCGCGCCACCGGGCGGCCCTCGTGGCGCTCCCCACGAAACGGGCCGCGTCAGGTGGCGCGGCCCCGGCGGCGGGGCGGGGTGCGGCGTCCTCGGGCGCGTCGGCGCTCGCCCCGGGCCGCCGCCTCGTCCGTGACGTCGGGGGCGGGCGCGGCGTCGGCCGGGCGGTCGGTGTCCAGCAGGTCGGCGAGCTGGGCGACCGTGGGGCGTTCGAAGAGGGTGGCGGCCGCGAGGTCCACGCCGGACGCCGCCGACAGGCGGGCGACCACGGCGAGGCCCACCAGGGAGCTGCCGCCCAGGTCGAAGAACGGGTCGTGCACGCCGACCGCGTCGATCCCGAGCAGGTCCTGCCACACCTCCGCCACGCGCCGCTCCGCCTCGGTGCGCGGCGCGACGTACTCGGTGCGCAGCGGCGGCCTCGGGTGGCGGGCCGCGCTCGGCACAGGCGTCGCCGGGGAGGCCGGCGGCCCGGCCGTCTCCGCCGCAAGATCGGCCAACGGCCTGCCCAGCACGTACAGATGGGAGGGGCCGGCCACGATCGCGCGGGCCAGCGCGGCGGTGCCCGTGTCGTCGCCGATGCCGTGGGTCTGACGCGAGCGGAGCATCAGCGCGAGCAGTTCGGGGTTGTCCGCGAAGGCCGCCGTCTGCCAGCGGTCCCGCCGCCACGGTCCCCAGGCCACCGACACCACCCGCTGCGCCACCCGGCCGCGTCCGTCCTCGGCGGCGGCGAAGGCGTCGAGGAAGGCGTTGGCGGCTGCGTAGTCCGATTCGCCGAGGCCGCCGATGGCGCCGGCCACCGACGAGTAGAGGACGAGGAGTTCGACCGGTTCCGCACGCAGGGCCTCCGCGAGGGCGAGGGTGCCCGCGACCTTGGGGGCGAGGACCGCCGACGCCTGCTCGCGTGTCTTGGTCTGTACGAGTCCGTTACCCGCCACTCCGGCGGCGTGGACCACGCCGTGCAGCGCGCCGAGGCGTTCCCGCACCGCGCTCAGGGCGCGCCCGGTGTCGGCCGGGTCGGTGATGTCGGCGGTCAGGGTGATGACCTCGGCGCCCAGCGTGCGCAGGCGGCGGAGTTCGCGGATGACGCGGGCGGTCCGGTCGCCGTCGGGTGCCGAGGCGAGGTGGGTGTCCCAGCTGTCCTCCGGCGGGAGGGGGGTGCGGCCGATCAGGGCGAGGCGGACACCGAGCGGGGCGAGCCGGGCGGCGAGGGCGAGGCCGAGTTCGCCGGTGCCGCCGGTGATGGCGTAGACGCCCCCGGCGCGCCAGGCCGCCGCGTCGTCCACCTCGGGCAGGGCCACCGGCTCCAGGCTCCGGCTCCAGGGACGGCCCCGGCGCCAGGCGCCGACCAGTGCGGGGT
>NZ_BHZI01000389.1 GCF_004305975.1 Streptomyces otsuchiensis | reverse complement strand
GCGAGGGGCGGCGGGGCCGTGGCGTCGTCGACCACCGTCGCCGGCGGCACGACCGGCTCGGCAGCGGAGGAACCGGCGTCGACCGGACCGGTGGGTCCGGTGGGTCCGCCCGCCGGGCGCGCCGCCGGCTCGACCGCATCGGGCAGCGCATGAGGGTGGAGGGAGGCGGGAACCACGGGACGCGCGCCCGCCGGACCCGCCGTGCGCTCCCCCGACGGGCCGTCATCCGCGTCGACGCGCCCGTCACGGTCGGCGGTCCCGGCCTCCGGCGCCCGGGGGCCGTCGGCGCCGCCGTCGTGGCGGTCCTCCGCGGCCGGCGGCGTGACGCCGTCCGGGCAGAGCCCCTCCCAGGGACCGGCGGGCAGCCGGGCACACATCGACTCGCGGTCGTCCGCGACGGCCTCGGCGAATCGTTCCGGCAGAGCGACCGGAGGGAAGTGCGGCGGCGAACCCGCCCACCACCGTCCGCCGGGGGCGGCCGCGTCGCCGGCCGGCTCCGGCTCGACGCCGGCAGCGGCCACCGCGTCGTCGTTCCCGTGCTCGCGCGGGAACCACGGGGCCACCGCGCCGGGGAGAGGGCCCGGGCGGAGTTCGAACGCGTCCGTAGCGGCGGGCGCGAGGAGAGAGGGGACCGATGCCGACGGGGAGAGACGGTCAGGCGTCGTGACCACCGGGCCGGGGCCGTCGATCGCGGATTCGGCCGCGTGCGCCACCGGCAGTGCGGACGACGGAAGGAGGGCGACGGCCAGCGCCGTGACCACCACCGCACATCCCACCCAAGCGTTCACGGCCCCGAACCTCCGCACACGGTCCGACAGTGGCACCAGCGTTACATATGTAGATCAAAGCGGCATCTTGTTCGGTCGATCCACGGCAACCGCGCCTGAAAAGCCACCCAATGGGCTAGTTTCACCACCTCGCGGACGGGGGACTCGCACCGCTCGCGCGCATCGACAGGGGCGCGCACCGTGCGACGTGCGCCTGGTGACACGGCGCGCACCCCGGCACGGCGACGGGCGGGGAAGCCCGGCTCCCGCCGCACGCTCCCCCGCCCGTCACGCCGCCACCAATCTCTCGGCCGGGTATCTCTCCCCCGCGGACCTCTCAGTCGCGGACCAGCAGCAGCTTCCCGACATGGCCGCTCTCCTCCAGCGCACGGTGCGCGTCGGCGGCCCGCCGCAGCGGGAACGTGCTGTCGACCACCGGCCGCACCCGCCCGGCGCCGATCAGCGGCCAGACGTGCTCGCGGACAGCGGTGACGATCTCCGCCTTCTCCCCCGCCGGGCGGCCCCGCAACGACGTGGCCGACACGGACGCCCGCTTGGCGAGCAGCGCGCCGAGGTTCAGCTCGCCCTTGACCCCGCCCTGCATCCCGATGACGACCAGTCGCCCGCCGGTCGCCAGCGCCCGGACGTTGTCCGGAAGGTACTTGGCTCCGATGATGTCGAGGACGACATCGGCTCCGCGCCCGTCAGTGGCGTTCCGCAGCTCCTCGACGAAGTCCTGTTCCCGGTAGTCGATCAGGATCTCCGCGCCCAGCTCCGCGCAGGCCGCCAGCTTGGCCGGGCCGCCCGCCGTCACCGCCACCCGGGCGCCGACGGCGCGGGCCAGCTGAATGGCCATGGTGCCGATACCGCTGGCGCCCCCGTGGATCAGCACCGTCTCGCCCGGCCGCAGGCCCGCCGCGCGCATCCCGGGGACGCGGAAGAGGTTGGACCACACCGTGCAGACGACCTCGGGCAGAGCGGCGGCCGTCACCAGCTCCACGCCGTCCGGCACGGGCAGCAGCTGACCGGTGGGGACCACGACCCGCTCCGCGTAGCCGCCGCCGCTGAGCAGCGCGCAGACCTGGTCCCCCACCGCCCAGCCGATCACCGCCGGGCCGACCGCCGCGACAGTGCCCGAGCACTCCAGGCCGGGGTGGGGCGAGGCACCGGGCGGCGGATCGTAGTTGCCCTGGCGTTGCAGCAGGTCGGCACGGTTGACGGCGGCGGCGGCCACCTCGACCAGTACCTCGCCCGGGCCCGGCTCCGGGTCGGGTACCTCGCTCCACTCCAGAACGTCGGGGCCGCCTGGTTCCCTGATGGTGATCGCACGCATGGGCCCGAGGCTACGCGCCACCGGCGGCCGGGGACCGGAGGCCGGACGTCAGCGGCGCGGAATGCGGAAGGTGCCCGGACCGCCCGGTTCCTGACGCGGCTTCTCCCCCGGCACCGTCTTCGCCTGCTCGTGGCTGACCCGGCGGATGACGACGAGCCGGTCCTCCAGCTCCAGCGTCTCCACCGCGGGGTCGTCGAAGCCGAGCAGCCGGTGCCCCCGGACCACCGACACCACCAGGTCCTCCGCCTCGCGCGGTGAGCGGCCGGCCTCCGCCCGGGTCACCGGCCGCTCGCGCAGCGCCAGCCCGCTGCCGGGCTGGATCAGGTCCTCCATCACCGCGCCCGAGCTGGGGCTGACCACCGACAGACCCAGCAGCCGCCCCACCGCCGAGGAACTGGTGATCACCGAGTCAGCGCCCGACTGTCGCAGCAGCGGCACGTTCTCCGACTCGCGGACCGAGACCACGATCCGCACCGCCGTGGAGAGCTGACGCGCGGTCAGCGTCACCAGCACCGCCGTGTCGTCACGCTGCGCCGCGATGACGACCTGGCGCGCCCGGTCCACCCGCGCCCGCAGCAGCACCGAACTGCGGGTGGCGTCCCCGGCCACCGCCGCGTAGCCGTCGGCGTTGGCGTGGTCGATCACCGAGCCGTTCGGATCGACGACCACGATCCGTTCCTGGGCGATGCCGGTGCGCATCAGGGTCTCGGCCGCCGACCGGCCCTTGGTGCCGAAGCCGACGATCACGGTGTGGTCGCGCAAGGTCTTCCTCCAGTGGGCGATCTTCCACTTCTCACGGGTGCGCTCGGTCAGCACCTCCAGCGTGGTCCCGACCAGGATGATCAGGAACAGCACCCGCAGCGGCGTGATCACCAGGGCGGTGGTCAGCCGGGCGCTGTCGCTGTACGGCACGATGTCGCCGTAGCCCGTGGTCGAGAGCGAGACGGTCACGTAGTAGAACGCGTCGAGCGCGCTGATCTCCCCGCCCTGGGCGTCGTAGTACCCGCCCCGGTCCAGGTAGACGACCAGGAACGCGGCCAGCATCACGGAACTCGCGATGCCCAGCCGCTTCACCACCTGGAGCAGCGGGCCGGCGATGAACCGCGGCAGCCGCACGCCGTGCGACTGGTCGTCCGCGTCCGAGCGCGCCGGCCGAACCGGGAACCTCATCCGCGGGGCAGCTCTGCCAGCGGGACGCGCTGACCGCGCCGCGCACCACCCGGCGGGACCAGCGCCAGCGCGTCGGCACCCGCCACCCCGCGCAGCATCGCCGGACCGGAGAAGCGCAGCGGCTCGGCCCGGGGAGCTCGCGCCTGCGTACGTCCGGAGAAGCCCGCGCTGAACCGCGCGGCGGGACGGGCGGGTTCGGGAAGCGGGTAGCGCACCGGGAGGACGCGGGTGTCCGTGTCGTGCCCGGCGATGTCCTCGGTCAGTTCGGCGGTGGGCAGCGGCGGCAGTTCACGGCCGGCGAGCGAGGCGACCAGCGGCGCGGCCAGCGTCAGCAGGCCGGTGACCGCGGCGAGGGGGTTGCCGGGCAGCCCCACCAGGGGCCGCCGGCCGGGGAGTTCTGCCAGCAGCATCGGATGGCCGGGCCGGACGGCCACCCCGTCCACCAGCAGCCGGGCGCCCAGCCGTGCCAGGACCGGGCGCAGCCGGTCGACCGGGCCGGCGGCGGTGGACCCGGTGGTCACCACCAGATCGGCCCGGGTGGTGGAGACCGCCTCGTACAGCGCCTCCGCGTCGTCGCCGAGCCGGCGGGTCACCAGCACGTCCGCGCCCAGCGCGGTCAGCCACGGCCCGGCCATCGGGCCGAGCGCGTCCCGGATCCGGGCCCCGGACGGCAGCCCCCGGTGCAGCAGTTCGTCACCGAGGACCAGCACCTCGACGCGCGGCCGGGGGTGGACCGTCAGCTGGTCGTACCCGGCCGCCGCCGCGAGCCCGAGCACCACGGGGGTGACGGGGGTCCCGGCCGGCAGCAGTTCGGTGCCGGAGCGGCACTCCTGCCCACGCGGCCGGATGTCCGCGCCGGGCACCGGGTTCCGGCCGCGCAGCTGGCCCGCCGTCACCGAGCCGCGCTCGCTGCGCAGCACGGCGGAGGTGCCGCCGGGGACGCGGGCACCGGTGGCGATGGGGACGGCGAGGCCGTCGGCGAGCGGCTCGGGCTCCGGCGCGCCCGCGAGCACCGCCGTCGGCGGGGCGGGGT
>NZ_BHZI01000388.1 GCF_004305975.1 Streptomyces otsuchiensis | reverse complement strand
GGGCGGCGCCGGACGAGGGCGCCCCCGCCCGGCCCCGCCGTCCGCGCCGGTCCCGGAGCGCCGGTGACGGCTCCGCCAGTCAGCGTGCCTCCGGCACCGCCACGCCGCCGCCGAGTGACGCGGCGGCCGACGCACCGGGCCGCCGCAGCACCGACGCGCCCTGGCACGACCCCCGGCCCGCCACCGCCCCGCCCGACGACGCGGACGAGAAGCGACAGCGCCCGGAGCACGACGCCGGGCCGGAGCGCGAGGCCGGGCCGGAGCGCGAGACCGGGAACGACGACACCACCGGCCGCGACGGGGAGGACGGCTGATGGACGCACTGGACGTCACGCTGCGCATCGGCGCGGTCCTGCTGGCCTTCCTGACCCTGCCGCTCCTCGTCGGCCAGGCCGAGCACAAGGTGATGGCACACATGCAGGGGCGGCTCGGCCCCATGCACGCCGGCGGATTCCACGGCTGGGCCCAACTGGTCGCCGACGGGGTCAAGTTCGTGCAGAAGGAGGACACCGTCCCGGCCGGGGCCGACCGGCGGATCTTCCAACTCGCCCCGGCCGTCGCCCTGATCCCCTACCTCGTGGTCCTGATCGCGATCCCGCTCGGCCCGGGCGGCATGGTCGGCCAGGTCATCGACGCCGGTGTCTTCTTCGTCCTGGCCGTCCTCGGTATCGGGGTCCTCGGCCAGCTGATGGGCGGCTGGGCGAGCGCCAACAAGTACTCGATGCTGGGCGGGATGCGCACCGCCGCCCAGCTGATGGCCTACGAGCTGCCGCTGATCCTCGCCGCCGCCTCGGTGGTCATGGCGGCGGGCACCCTCAGCCTCCCGGGCATCCTCGACGCCTTCGCGTGGTGGTGGGTGCCCTGGCAGCTGATCGGGGCCTTCGTCTTCTTCACCGCGGGCATCGCCGAGCTGCACCGGCCGCCGTTCGACGCGCCGATCGCACCGGAGGAGATCATCTTCGGCGCCTTCACCGAGTACTCCGGGCTGCGGTTCGCCCTGTTCCTGCTCGCGGAGTACGCCGGGATCGTCGTCGTCTCCGCGCTGACCGCCGTGCTGTTCCTCGGCGGCTGGCACGGGCCGTTCCCCGACCAGCTGGGCTGGTTCTGGATGCTGCTCAAGACCGGCGTGCTGTGCTTCCTGGTGATCTGGGCGCGCGTCGCCTGGCCCAGACTCCGCGTCGACCAGATCCAGAAGTTCGCCTGGACCGTTCTCGTTCCGCTCGCCCTGGCGCAGATCGCGCTGACCGGTGTCGTCAAGGTGGTGATCTCTTGAGCTTCGGCTCCGGGCTGGCGAAAGGGCTGGCCGTCACGTTCCGCGCGATGACCCGCCGCGCGGTCACCCAGCAGTACCCCGAGACGATGCCGTCGCTGCCGCCGCGCAGCCGGGGCGTCATCGGGCTCTTCGAGGAGAACTGCACGGTCTGCATGCTGTGCGCCCGCGAGTGCCCCGACTGGTGCATCTACATCGACTCCCACAAGGAGACGGTGCCACCGGCCGCGCCCGGCGGGCGCGAACGCAGCCGCAACGTCCTCGACCGCTTCGCCATCGACTTCTCGCTCTGCATGTACTGCGGTATCTGCATCGAGGTCTGCCCGTTCGACGCGCTGTTCTGGTCACCGGAGTTCGAGTACGCGGAGACCGACATCCGGGAGCTGACCCACGAGCGGGAGAAACTCCGCGAGTGGATGTGGACGGTGCCCGAACCGCCGCCGCTGGACGAGGCCGCCGAGGAGCCCAAGGAGATCGCCGCCGCCCGCAAGGCCGCCGAGAAGGCCGAGGCCGCCGCCCGCGCCGAAGCCGCAGCCGATGCAGGGGCCGATGCAGGATCCGAAGCCTCCGGTGACGGCGGAGAGCAGGGGGACCGGTGAGCCCCACCAGCCCCGCCTTCGCCACCGCGACCCTCGCCGACGCCGCCGGACGGGAGTTCCTCTCACCCTCCGGCGTGGAGATCGTCTTCGTCCTGGTCGGGGTGGTGGTGCTCGGCGCCGCCGTCCTGTGCGTCACCAGCCGCCAACTCGTCCACGCCGCGCTCTACCTGGTGGTGGCGCTCGGCGGGCTGGCCGTCCAGTACCTGCTGCTGACCGCCGAGTTCATCGCCTGGGTGCAGGTACTGATCTACCTCGGCTCGGTCGTGGTGCTGCTGCTGTTCGGGCTGATGCTCACCCGGGCGCCGATCGGCCGTTCACCGGACGCCGACTCCCGGAACCGGCCCGTCGCGCTGGTGGTGGCGCTGGCCGCCGCCGTCACCCTGGTGACGCTGGTCGTCGACGCGTTCCGGACCACCTGGATCGAACTCGACGTGCCGCACGGCAGATCGGACGCGCTGGGCGAGAGCCTGTTCCGCTACTGGGTGCTGCCCTTCGAGGCGCTGTCGGTGCTGCTGCTGGCCGCGCTGGTCGGCGCGATCGTCATCTCCCGTACCGGCCGGGCCGATTCCTCAGCCCCGTCCGCCGGGCGGTCGAAGGACGCCGAGGGAGAGCGCTGATGCACCTCGTCTACCCCGCGGTCCTGGCCGTGCTGCTGTTCTGCGTCGGCCTGTACGGCGTACTGGCCCGGCGCAACGCCGTGCTGATGCTGATGTCCGTGGAGCTGATGCTCGCCGCCGTCAGCCTCAACCTCGTCGCCTTCGACGTCTGGACGCGCGACGCCCTGCACTCGGGCCAGGTGTTCACCCTGTTCCTGATCGCGCTGGCCGCCGCCGAGATCGGCATCGGACTGGCCATCGTGCTGCTGGTCTACCGGCGGCGCGGCACCGTCGCGGTCGACCGGCTCCGCGCCCTGCGCGAGACCGCCGACGGCGGCCCGCCGCACCTCGACGGCGGCCCACCGCACCTGGACAGCGACCCGTCGTCAGCTGAAGTGCCGGACGGCCAAGCGCCGGACGGCGCCGCCGCCCCGGTCGCGCCCGGACAGGAGACCACCCCGTGAACACCGTCACCGCGGCGGCCCTGGTCCCGCTGCTGCCCTTCGTCGCCGCCGCGCTGATACTCCTGTGCGGGCGCACCGCGCCCGGCTTCGTCCGGCCGCTCGCCGTCCTGCCGACGCTCGCCGCCGCCGGGCTCGCCGTGCTGGTCGCCGTCCGGCAGGGCGGCGGTGACCCGATCGGCGCCGCCACCGTCCTCACCCCGACCGGCGACGCGGCGCTCCCGATCGAACTCGCCCTGCAGCTCGACGGGTTCGCCGTGCTGGTCGCCGCGCTCGTCGGTGTCGTCGCCACCGCCGTACAGCTGTACTCCACCGGTTACCTGCGCGACGACCCCCGCTACGCCTCCTACGCCGCGCTGGTCTCGCTGTTCACCGCCGCGATGCTGCTGGTGGTCTACACCGACGACCTGGTCGTGCTGCTCGTCGGCTGGGAGGTCATGGGCATCTGCTCGTACTTCCTCGTCGGCCACTACTGGGAGAGGAAGGCCGCCCGCGCCGCGTCGATCAAAGCGTTCCTGATCACCAAGCTCGGCGATGTGCCGTTCCTGATCGGCATCCTGGTCCTCGCCACCGAGGCCGGGACCTTCCGGATCAGCCGCATCGTCAACGGACTGACCTCCTCCCTCGCCGACTTCCAGCTCGCACAGCCCACTCTGGTGGCGCTGCTGCTGCTCGCCGGTGTCGCCGGAAAGTCGGCGCAGGTCCCGCTGCACGGCTGGCTGCCCGACGCGATGGCCGGCCCCACGCCCGTATCCGCCCTGATCCACGCCGCGACGATGGTCGCGGCCGGGGTCTACTTCGTCGCCCGGCTGCTGCCGGTCTTCACCGCCTCCTCGGCCGCGCTGCTCGTCCTGGCGGTCACGGCGGCGCTCACCGCCGTCGGCGCGGCGCTCGCCGCACTGGCCCAGGACGACCTCAAACGGGTGCTGGCGTACTCCACCATCGGCCAACTCGGCCTGATGGCAGGCGCGCTGGCCGTCGGCAGCCGCGAGGCCGCCGTCTTCCACCTGCTCACCCACGGCGCGTTCAAGGCGCTGCTCTTCCTCGCCGCCGGGGTGCTCATCCACACCGCGGGCACCGGGTCGCTCGCCGTCATGTCCCGGCTGCGGGGCCTCAAAAGCCAGGCCCCCGACGCCTTCTGGGCGATGACGATCGGCCTGCTCGCCCTGGCCGCCGTCCCGCCGTTCTCCGGGTTCTTCTCCAAGGAGGCGGTGCTGCACGCCGCCGAACGCGCCGCGCTCGACCCGGCCGCCGCCCCGCCCGGCGTCCCCGCCGCCGGAGCCTGGCTGGTGCTGGCCGCCGCTCTGCTCACCGCCGTGCTGACCGCCGCCTACGCCACCCGGCTGTGGCTGATGGCCTTCCACGACCCGGTGTCCGTCCGCACCGAAC
>NZ_BHZI01000387.1 GCF_004305975.1 Streptomyces otsuchiensis | reverse complement strand
GGGCAGGGGCAGGCGGCAGGGCGGTACCGAGCGGCAGGGTGTACGACGGCGGCCGGGCACCCGGGGCGGCCTGTGGTGCCGCCCGCGGGTCGGTGGGCGCGCCGCCGCGTACGACGGTGCGCGGGTCGACGCGCGCCGTGCCGTCCGGTTGGGGTGAGGAGGTGGACGCCGGGCCACGTCGCGGATCGGCCCCGGTCCGCGCCCGGTTGGGGGCGGCCGCGCCGGTCGGACCGGCCGGTCCGCGCGGGTCCGGTCTGCTGCCGTCGTGCTCGGCGTCCGTCTCGGGCCGCTGGGCGTCGTCGGGCCGCTGCGCCTCTTCCGGCCGCCGGGCGTCGCCCGGTCGCTGGACGCGCTGCGGCACGTCGCGCTGCCAGTTCTCCCCCGTCACCGCGGGATCTCCTCAATGCCGGTCCGCCGGCCACGGGGGCCGCACGGGTGCTGTCGGTCGGTCGGGCCTGGGCGGGCGCGCCGCCTCCGGACGGGGGTCGCACACGTCGCGGGCGCTCTCCCGCGTGCGCCCGGGAGCCGTACGGGGCCGCATCCGGACATGGCGCCGGGCCCTCGCCGGGGTGTCGCGGTGGATCCGCCGGAGATCCGCCGGGGCGTGGGCGGGCCGGTGGCGGGCGTGGCCGGGGCCATCGGTCAGAAGGTGTCGAGCAGTTGTCCGTACACCCCGAACACTCCCACAGCGACCGGGAGCAGGGCCACCACGGCGAGGGACTCCGCCGTGGTGGCGAGACGACGGGCGCGGACGCGGGTGTGCTCGGCGGGGCGGACGGCGGCGAAGGCCACCGCGGCCAGGGCGAGGAGCCCCAGCGCGAGCACGGGCAGGATCTCCTCTCCGAGCGTCGCGGACCAGCCCAGGACCAGCCGCACCAGGACGGCAGTGCCGGCGGCGACCAGCGCGACCACGCTGACGGCCAGCGGGTACATCCGCGCCCAGGAGAGCAGCACCACGGCGGTGAGCGCCGCGATCGTCGCGGTCCAGCCGGCCCACGCGCCCAGCGCCAGCCAGCAGCCGGCCGCGCCGGACACGGCGGTGATCACGACCGCGAGGGCGAGGCCGTAGTGGGTGGCGTCCAGGGCTGTGCCGACCTCGGTCCGGCTGGCCGCGGTGCCGGCGGCGTGCCGGTCGTCGAGTCGCGTCATGCCGGAGGCGGTCAGCGCCAGCCGGGGCAGCAGCCCGACGGTGAACGCGGCGGTGACGGCCAGGACGGTGCCCAGCTGGGCACGTTCCTCCGCGGTGGAGATCCCGGTCAGCAGCCCGACGGCCAGCCAGAGCCCGCCGGTGGCGGTCAGCGCGGCGGCGCCGAGGTGGCCACCGCGGCCGAGGGGCGTGAACCGGCCCAGCAGGATGAGGACCGTCGCGCACAGCAGGGTGACGGCCGCGAGGGTGTGCCCGGCCTCCCAGGCGTGCTGGAGGGCCAGTTGGCGGATGAGGACCAGGCCGAGCGCGGCGCCCGTCAGCAGGGTGATCGCGCCCGTCTCACGTCGGCGCGTCAGCAGTGCGGCCACCGCCGAGGCGAGGACCAGCAGGACGGTGCCGGCCAGCCACGGGACGACCGGGTCGGTGCCGAAGGTGTCCACGGCCAGCAGCGCGGCGGCGAGGGCGAGCAGCACCGAGGCCACGCCGGAGGTCCACAGCCGGCTGCGGTCGCCCCACCGCCAGCGGCGGGCGGGCAGTTCGTCGGCGACGGCGTCGGAGACGTCGTGCACCACGGGCGCGGCCGGCAGTTCCTCCTCACGGACCAGGCGGAGCACGGCGCCGTCCAGCACGGCCGCGAAGGCCAGGGAGGAACCGAGCGGGATCTCCCGGCCCGCGGCGGTGACGAGCCTCCGGGCCATCGGGTGGTGGCCGGGGGCCTCGCCCAGGACGCGCAGCACGTCGGGGAGCATCAGTCCGACCGGCACCTCGGCCGACAGTGAGAGGTCGGCCCGCCGGGTCTCGCCGATGACGGTGACCCGGCGGTCGGCCGAGGTGTGGGTCCAGGTCTCCACGCTCACCGCGCCGTCACCGCCGAGGCCGCGCGACGTTCGGTGTCCTCGCCCGGTACGGCCGGCGTCGCGACCGCCATCGCGGGCGCGACCGCGGTGGCAGGAGGGGCCGCGATGACAGGGGGGACGGGTTCGGCCGTCATGCTCCGCACGCCGAATCCGCCGCCCTCACCCATGAACCGTTCCGAGATGAAGGACCAGCCCAGGCAGCCCGCGCAGAGCACGGCGGCCAGGGCCACTCCCCCCAGGACCTTCCGGGTGTTCTCGTCCGCCTCGCGCCGCGTCCGGTCCGGCCCGAAGACCAGCGCGTCGCGCAGCCGGCGTCTGCGGACCGCGACGGATTCCAGCAGCTGGCTGTCGTAGTCTCTGGCCATCTCTCCCCCGCCGCGGCCGGTGTCCGCCGGGCCGCCCGGTCGTGCGTGTCAGATCGTGCTGTGCCGTGCAGTGCCGTGCTGTGCCGTGTCTCGCGTGCCGTGCGGGTGCGGGCGCGGCACGGCGCGTCCGGTGCCCGACGGCGTTCGGTACCCGGCGGCGCCGTGCGGTCCGGGCCGGGTACTGCTGTGCCGGGGCCGCCGTTCCGCGTGACGTCCGGTCATGCCCGCCGGGCCTCGTGCGGAGCCGGGACGCCGCGGAGGTCCGCGCCGCCCCGACTTCGTCCGGCGATCGAGGTGGGGCCGCTCAGCGGATGTTGGCGACCGCGGCGGCCGCGCGCTGCGAGGTCTGCTGCGCGATGCCGTCGTTCTCCTCCAGCACCCGCTTCAGCTCGTCGATGATGATGCGGACGTTCTCGGCGGTCGTCCCCCAGTCGGACTCGACCGCGCCGTACTCCTCGGAGACGTTGTCCGCGTGGAAGTCGGCGAGCGCCTTCTTCACGTCGGCGTTGCGGTCGCCGGTGAGCAGTTCCAGCGTGCTGACGATCTGGGCGATCGTCATCTCGGTCTCCGCCGAGGCGCTGGTGTCGTAGGCAAGCCTGTTGTCGGCCATGGCCGAATCCCCTCTCCCCTTGGTGGTCGGTGACGCGCGCTCAGAACCGGGCGGCGTCGAAGTTCTGCGAGCCCATGGAGCGCTGCGCGGCGGTCTCCTGCTGCTCGTCGCCGGAGAAGAACGCCTCGGTCATGCCGGCCTGGCCCTCCCGGATGCGGCCGAGGGCCACTCCGAGCGACGCCGCGATCTCGTCGGTGTTGTTCTTGAACTGCTGGAAGGCGGCGCGGCCCCGGCCGCTGAACTTGCCCTCCAGCGGTTCCACCGAGGCGACCAACCGGTCGACGAGGGCGACCAGTTGCTCGGAGGACAGGTCAGTGTCCTTGTTCAGGGTCGGCAGCGCCGTGGTCCCCATGTCGAACTTCAAGATCCCCGCTCCCGTCTCGAGACGAGGCCGCGCACCGTCGATGCCCCCGATGCGCGCCCCCTTTGCCAGGTACCTACGTCTACACCCCGGCTCATACGGCCGCAACCGCCTGCGGGCGCACTGTGACAGGGCCATGACGTTGTGCGTACCTCACGCCGTCGGCGGGAACGGCCCGGGGCCCGGCGTGGGTTGTGCCGAAGACGGGGAGCGGCGGTGGAGGCGGACGGTCACGGACGGCGGGTGTGGCGTCAGTCGATGGCGACGCCGTTGCGGCGCAGGTAGTCCAGCGGGTCGATGTCCGTTCCGTACTCGCGGCCGGAGCGGACCTCGAAGTGGAGGTGCGGGCCGGTGGAGCGTCCCGTGTTGCCGGAGGCGCCGATCCGCTCCCCGCCGCGCAGCTCGTCCCCGACCGCTGCCTCCACGGCGGACAGGTGCGCGTACAGCACATGGTGGCCGTCCCTCATGCGCGTCACCACGGTCTCGCCGTAGTCGCCGGACGTGCCGGCCAGCACCACCGTGCCGGGGCCGACCGCGTAGACCGGCTCCCCCTCGGGGAGCGCGAAGTCGACGCCGGTGTGGTAGCCGGCCTGCCAGCCGCCGGGCGTCCCGTAGTGGGCGGAGACCGGGTGGCGGGCGTCCACCGGGCGGGTCCAGCCGCCCGCGGTCTGGGTCGCTTGCGCGGCGGCGTCGAACATCCAGGGGACGTACCCGGGGAAGCTCCCACCGCCGGTGCCGGTGCCCGGGAAGAAGCCCTCCACGGCCTCCAGGGCCTCCAGGGCGGCGCCCGCGCCGGGGCCGGGCGGGCCGCCGGCGCCCGGCAGTCCGCGTTCGGCGGACTCCGGGATCGTCCGGCCCGCACGCTCCGGGGCGGAGCGGGGCGCGGGCGGCGGGGCCGCGTCGGCCAGGGAGGTGACGGCGGCGCCGGTACCGTCGCCGCCGCCGCCGGTGCCGACGCCTGTACCGGGCGGGTCCGCGTCCGGGGTGG
>NZ_BHZI01000386.1 GCF_004305975.1 Streptomyces otsuchiensis | reverse complement strand
GCGTGCCGGGGCGGGTGGCCGCCGGTCGGGTGGAATCCGTTGTCGGTCGGATGCCGGACGCGGCGGCCGTGCGGGGCCGCGGGAGCCGCGGCGCCGGACGGGCCGGACGCCACGGTGGGCGGTGCGGGGTGCGGGTGCCGCGGAGCCGGGACGCGCTTCGCGGAGTGGTTCTCAGTAGGCCGAGGAGACGTTGTCGTTCAGCCGGTGCACCTCGTCGCCGAGCAGCGCGGGCGAGAAGACGCAGACCAGCCGGAGGTCCTCGTGGGGGGAGGCGATCAGGAAGTGCGGGTCGTGGCCGTCCAGCGAGTACAGGACGCCGGGACGCAGCGGATGGGAGGTGCCGTCCATCTCGACGACCTCACCCGAGCCCTCGATGCAGTAGCAGGTCTCCAGATGGTTGCGGTACTCCAGCTTGGACTTGGTGCCGGCGCGCACCGTGGTGTCGGTGACGCTGTAGCCGAGGCCGTCGGCGCGCACCAGGAACCGGCGGCTGAGCCCGTTGCCCCAGTCGACCGTGGTGACGCTGTCGAGATGGCGGACGATCATGCGGTGCTCCTCACGTACTGGTGGGGATGGGAGGTCGCCGGAGCGAACGGACGAAGGCGCGGTACCGGTCCACGGGATCGGCCGCCTCCTTCAGCGCCGTCTCCACGACGGCGACTCCGGCAGAGCCGACGACGGCCGCGTCGGCG
Organism: Streptomyces otsuchiensis; assembly: GCF_004305975.1. Classification (GTDB taxonomy): domain Bacteria; phylum Actinomycetota; class Actinomycetes; order Streptomycetales; family Streptomycetaceae; genus Streptomyces; species Streptomyces otsuchiensis. The sequence goes on along the minus strand of NZ_BHZI01000386.1, from coordinate 3,639 downwards.
CCGGTGGCGGCGACGGACGCGACGTCCTCGGCGGTGGAGACCCCGAAGCCGACGGCGATCGGGGAGTCGGTGGCGGCCCGCAGGGCGGCCACGGCCGGTGCGACGCCCGCGTGACCGCCGGTGGGCGCCGCGCCGCTGCGGCCGTACCGCGCGACGAGGTACAGATAGGCGGTGCAGTGGGCGACGGCCTCCGCGCGGACGGCCGGCGGGCTGGCCGGGTAGCAGGTGGTGACCACGCGCACCCCGGCCCGGTGGGCCGCCTCGTGGAAACCGGGCCGCACCCTGGGCGGCAGCCCGTGCGCCAGCAAGGCGTCCGCGCCGCTGCCGGCCACCGCCGCGGCCATGTCGGCTGCCGGCCGCTCCCGCAGGCTGTGGGACCAGTCGGCGAGCAGCGCGATCCGCAGCCGCCGCAGCGACGGACGCACGGCGGCGATCACCGCCAGCGTCTCCTCCAGCCCCACGCCCAGGGCCAGGGCGCGGTCGGCGGAACGCCGCACCACCGCGCCGTCGGTGGGCGAGTCGGGGAAGGGAACGGCCAGTTCCACGCAGTCGACGCCCTCCTCGTCGAGCATCGCCAGTAGTGCCGGGAGCGTCGTCAGCGGCGGGTCGCCCGCGTTGAGGAACAGCGCGAGTCCGGTCCGGCCCTCGGCGCGGGAGCTCTCGAAGAACTCAGCCAACGCGCACCTCCGCTTTCCGCCCCGCGGTGACGCGGGCGAGCAGCGAGAGCGCGGCTCCCTCCCGCAGCACCTCCCGCGCCTCCGCCATGGCGTGGGACCACTCGGAGTGCCTGCCGGCGGCGACGGCCACGGCCGCCGCGTTCAGCGCCACGGTCTCGGTGACCACAGGGCCGGCCGCACCGGCCAGCACCTCCCGGAACCGGTCGACGGCCTCGCCCGGTTCGCCGGGGGGCGCCAGGTCGGCCAGCGTGCCGGCCGGATCGGCGACCCGCCCCGCGTGCAGCACCGTCGCGTCACCGCCGGCGCGGTGCAGGATGTTCTCGGTGAACGGCAGCAACTCGTCGGCACCGGCCGCGTTGGCGTTCAGCCACACCGACCGGGTACCGGCCCGCTCCGCCAGGCCGAGCAGCGGTTCCAGCGGCACCGCCGAGGACACCCCGGTGAGCTGCGCGGTCACCGGCAGCTCCGCGAGGAACGGGCCGACGGCGTTGAGGAAGCGGCCGAACAGCTTCATGCTCGTCGGCGCGACCAGCATGGCCAGCCGCACCAGCTGCGGTGGGTACACATACGGGCCGGTGAAGGCGACGCCGTGGCGTTCCAGCTGCTCGGCGGTCCGCTCGTGGGACGACGTCAGCGGGACGCCGAGCCGCTCCAGCAGGTTGACCGAGCCCATCGACGACGTGTGGGCCCGGGAACCGGACTTCACCACCGGGGTGCCGGCGGCCGCCGCCACCAGGGCGGCGGCGGTGGACACGTTCACCGTGGGCGGCCCGCCACCGGTCCCGACGATGTTGGCCGTGCCCGGCCAGACCGCCGCGCGGGGCGACGGCCGCCGCTCGTCGAGGGAGTCCAGGAACGCCCCCAGCGTCCGCGGGCCGGGCAGGACGCCGCTGAGCGAGGTGAGCAGCGCCAGGGCGTCCCCGCGCTCCAGCCTCCCCGCCGCGAGGTCGTCCCACAGCTCCGACCAAGCGGCGCGCCCCACGTGTTCGCGGCCCGCGACGAGGCGGGCGACCGTCGCGTGCACGCTCAGCCGCCCGCGACCTGGGCGGAGCGGTTCCGTGCGACGTACGCCTCGACGGCGGCGACGCTGCGGAAGTTGTCGGGGTCCAGGTCGGTGTCGCCGATGGTCACGTCGAAGGTGTGCTCCACCCAGGCGATCAGCTTCAGCACCCCGAGGCTGTCGATGACGCCGTCGGCGAGGAGGTCCTGGTGGGGGTCGAGCTGGTCGGGGGAGACGTCGGGCAGGAACTCGCCGACGATGTAGCGGGTGATCTGGTCGGTGTGGCTCACGGCTGGTTCCCTCACTGGTGGACGAGGCGCCGCCGGGTCCGGCGGCGCGGGTGGTCGGGTGGGCGCGGACCCGGACGGGTCCGGCCGGATCGGGCCCTGGGCGTGCGGGGCCGAGGCGTCGCGGCCCGGCACGGGTGGCCTGGCGGCGAGGCGGGTCACGGCGTCGGTGCGAACTCCTCCAGCGCGCGTCGGTCCACCTTTCCGGTGGGGGTGCGCGGCAGGGGGCTGTCCACCACCAGGAGCGAGGTGGGCACCGCCGCACGGGGCAGCCCGGCGGAGCAGTGGCGCCGCAGGTCCAGGCTGGTGGCACCGGTGCCGGCGCGGGTACGGACGACGGCCAGGAGACGGCGGCCCCCCACCGGGTCGGGCACCGCGACGACACCCACCTCCGCCACCGCGGGGTGGCTCGCCAGCACCGCCTCGACCCGCGCGGTGTTGACCGCGATCCCACGCACCTTGACCTGGTGGTCGACGCGGCCGGTGAGCCGCACGGTGCCGTCCGCCTCCACCCGCACCAGGTCCCCGGTGGCGAACCAGGGGCCGGGGTCCAGCGACGGCGGGTGCCCGGTGAACTTGCCGGGGTCGCGCGCGGGATCGAGATAGCCGGCGGCCTGGAACGGGGTGGAGACGTACAGCTCGCCCTCGCCCGGGCCGCGCAGCACGCGCCGCCCGGCGTCCAGCACCGCGGTGCGCACCCCGGGCAGCGGCCGTCCCAGGGGGACGCCGGCGGGAAGCGGCAGTTCGCGGTCGACCTCGTGGACGAAGCTGTCGTTGGTCTCCGTGCAGCCGTAGACGCCGTGCAGTCTGGCGCCCGGCAGGACCGGCGGCAGCTCCGCCAGGGTCGCCTCCGGCATGACGTCGCCGGTGAAGACGGCGTGGCGCACCGAGGGCAGCGTGGTGCCGCGCCGGCGGGCGGCGTGCGTCAGCAGCGTGTAGAACATCGGCACCGCCTGCACGACGTCGACGCCGTGCCGGTCGATGAGGTCCACCAGGTGCTCGCCGCGGGCGGCGAGGTCGGGATCGACCAGTACCACCCGGCCGCCCCGGGCCAGCGTCGTCCACACGTCCAGCAGACAGAGGTCGAAGTTGAGGGGCGCGTAGTTGAGCACCGTGGTCTCCGCGTCGATCCCGAAGGCGCCCGCCGCCCAGCGGGTGAAGCGGTTGACCGCGCGGTGCGGCAGCGGCACGACCTTGGGTGTCCCCGTGGAGCCGGAGGTGGTCAGCAGGAACCCGGTGCCCGGCGGCAGGGGCACGCCGCCGGCGGCCGCCGGCGGCACCGGTGACTCCCCGTCCGCGGTGACGGTCCACCGGCAGCCTGCGCTCGCCGCCAGCTCCGCCAGCAGCGCGGGCGGCAGCGCCGCGGAGGGAAGCAGGAAGGGGCGGGCCTCGCGCAGGCAGGCCAGCACCAGCGCGATCGTCTCCGGGGACTTGTGCGCGGGTACGCACACCGGCTCGCCCTGGGCGAGCCCCAGGGAGCCGAGCCGGTGCGACTGCTCATCGGACAGCGCCCGGAGTTCGCCGTAGCTGACGCTCGCGCCGTTCCACAGCAGCGCCGTGGCACCGGGCCGCTCGTGGGCGTGACGCAGCACGGCGGTCGGCAGGTCGGGCGGGAGGGCGCGGAGCGTCCCGGCGCCGGGGAGGGCAGGGCCGGTGCCACGGCGCTGCTGTGGAA
>NZ_BHZI01000385.1 GCF_004305975.1 Streptomyces otsuchiensis | reverse complement strand
TCACGGATGACCGCCGCTGCCACCCCGCCCCCGGTGTTCCGGTCCGCAGGACTGTTGACACTCCTTCACCGGCACCTCCACTCTGCCTGGAGAGCGCTCTCCCACTCCCGGACCGCAAGGAGATGCCGTGCATCGGAACCAACCCCCCACACCCCGGACGGGGCGCCCACGCCCGTCCGTGCGGACCCCGCGCACTCTGCTCGTCTTCCTTCTCGCCCTGGCCACCGCCGTTCTCGGCCTGGCCGGAACCGCCACCGCGGAGCCCGACGGGCCGGCCGCGGCACGGGACGTCGCCACCGCCCCGGAGGCGCGCGCGGGCTCGGTGGTCGAGGTCGTGGGCACCCAGGGAGACTGGCAGCTCCTGGTCGACGGCGCGCCGTTCGAGGTGCGCGGCCTCACCTGGGGCCCGGCCGTCGAGGACGCCCGGAGCTATCTGCCGGACCTCGCGTCCATGGGTGTCAACACCATCCGCACCTGGGGCACCGACGAGTCGACCCTGCCGCTGCTGGACGCGGCCGCCGACCACGGCATCAAGGTGATCGCCGGCTTCTGGCTCCAGCCGGGCGGCGGGCCGGGCAGCGGTGGCTGCGTCGACTACGTCAACGACTGGGACTACAAGGGCTGGATGCTCTACCAGATGAACCTCTGGGTCGAGGAGTACCGCGACCACCCCGCCGTCCTGATGTGGAGCGTGGGCAACGAGTCACTGCTCGGGCTCGGCAACTGCTACGACGGCGCCGAGCTGGAGGAACAGCGCGCCGCCTACGCCGAGTACGTCAACATCGCCGCGCTGGAGATCAAGGACCTGGACTCCGCTCACCCCGTCACCTCGACGGACGCCTGGACCGGCGCCTGGCCGTACTACGACGCCCACTCCCCCGATCTGGACCTGTACGCCATCAACTCCTACGGCTCGGTCTGCGACCTGCGGCAGACCTGGGAGGACGGCGGCTACACCAAGCCCTACCTGCTGACCGAGGGCGGCCCGGCCGGGGAGTGGGAGGTCGAGGACGATGTCAACGGCGTGCCGCTGGAGCCCACGGATGTCGAGAAGCGGGACGGCTACCCCGCCGCGTGGGAGTGCCTGATGGCCCACGAGGGCGTGGCCCTGGGCGCCACCATGTTCCACTACGGGGTGGAGTCCGACTTCGGCGGCGTCTGGTTCAACCTGGTGCCCGACGGCGAACGCCGTCTGGCCTACCACGCGGTCGCGCGCATGTACGGCGGGCAGGTCCCGGCCAACTCGCCGCCGGTCATCACCGATCTGACGGCCGAGGGACGGACCGCGGTGCCCGCCGGCTCCACGTTCACCCTGAGCGCCGACGTCCACGACCCCGACGGCGACCCCCTCGACCACGAGGTGAAGCTCAGCAGCAAGTACGTGGACGACGACGGTTCCCTGCGCGACGCCGAGTTCACGCGCGCCGCGGACGGCACCCTGACCGTCACCGCGCCCGGGCGGCTGGGGGTGTGGAAGGTGTACCTGCTGGTGCGTGACGGCCGGGGCAACGTGGGGATCGAGACCACCTCGGTCAACGTGGTGCCGCCGCAGCCGCCGGGCACCGGTCTCAGCGAGGGCCGCCCCACCACCGCCTCCTCCTTCCAGGAGTTCGGAGACGGCGCGCCGTACCTCCCGGAGCACGCCACCGACGGCGACTACGGCACCCGGTGGGCGAGCGACTGGAGCGACCCGCAGTGGCTCCGCGTCGACCTGGGGTCGGTCCGTACCTTCGACCACGTCCAGCTGGCCTGGGAGACCTCCTTCGCGCGGAGCTACGAGATCCAGGTCTCGGACGACGGCGCGGCGTGGACCACGGTGCACCGGGTGACCGACGGGCAGGGCGGCGTGGACAGCCTCGACGTGACCGGCACCGGCAGGTACGTGCGGATGCTCGGCACCGAACGCGGGACCGGCTGGGGCTACTCGCTGCTGGAGTTCGGCGTGTACGCCTCCTGAACCACGCACCCACGCCGGTCACTTCGCGCCGCGGCGTGAAGTGGCCGGCGTGGTGAACGGGCCCTCGCGTCCCGGCCGGTCGGCCGGGACGCGAGGGCCCGTTCGTGGTTCGGTCGGACTCCGCTCAGGCGCGGGGCAGTTCGTAGTTCTCGTCGAGCACGGCGCCGTGCTCGGGGTTGTACTGGTCGTAGCCGCGCGGGTCGCACTGGAGGCCGCCGTTGATGCACTGCTCGACCATGGCGGCCAGCGTGGGCTCGTCCCAGGCGTTGAACACGTCGTAGTGGAAGGAGTAGCCGCGTCCGCTGGAGAGATGGACGTCGGAGAGGTCTCCGTCCACCGGGAACGCCATCTTGAACTCGACCATCGGCACGGCCACGGGGTGGCTCGTGGGACAGACGTCCGCACCGTCGACGACGACCGGATAGGACATGTGGCTCTGGTGGTCGGGCGAGTCCAGGTGCCGGCCGTCCCAGCAACTGGGCGCCTGGTACCGGACGTTCAGCTGGCTGCCTTCGGGGCAGTGGGCGGGGATGTCCGCGTTGTTGTAGGAGTCGCCGCACTCCCAGCCCTCGACGGAACCGTCCAGGAACTCCTCGGCGCTCTGGAACGGGTCGCCCACGACGTAGCGCAGCCCCGTCGGGAAGGGCCGGACGCTGGTGTGGTCGCGGATGCCCGACTTGTAGTAGATGACCTGGACACCGCGCGGGTCGACCGCCTCGTCCCCCCGGTAGAGGGTGGGCATCCAGTAGGCGGACCGGTCACCCGGCGCCAGGCAGGAGGTCCCGCCGGCGAGCAGGGACTCGGTGGTGGAACCGGCGTGCGTCGAGTCGTTGCCCATGAAGGTGTGGAAGTGCGAGGCGCCCGGCATGCCGGGGTAGACGATCGGGTCGTCCGGCAGGCGGTGGGTGGGCGCGCAGTTGGCCTGGAACTCGCGGTGTTCGGCGAAGGGCGGGTTCTCCAGGGGCTCGATGCCCTCGACCGGCTCGTCCACAGGTATCCACTCGCCGGGCGGGGCCGCCTGGAGCGCCGCGTGTCCCTGGTGGGCGTCGGCGGCGGGCGCCTCGGTTTCGGGGGCGTCTCCCGCCGAGGCGGTGCCGCTCATCACGGTCAGCCCGGAGGCGACCAGTGTTCCCGAGGCGGCGATCAGCGCGCCGGACAGCCATCGTGACCTTCGGATCATGTGGGGGCCTCCGTGAGGGGGGCCTGCGCGCCTGTGGGCACGCAGGGTCGGAGCGGGCCGCGTCCGGCCACTGGAGAGCGCTCTCCGAGGAGTGTCACGCCACCGCTGACGGGGTGTCAACCCGTCGCGCGGCACGGGAACTCGTCACGTGGCACGGGAACGCGGGGATCACACGGAGAGCCCGGAGGGCGGCGGCGGGACGGTCAGCGGCCGCCCTCGCCGAGGATGACCGAACGGGTCAGGTGGCGCGGCGTGTCCGGGTCCAGGCCGGCCTCCAGCGCGACGGCGACGGCCAGCCGCTGCGCGCGGACCAGGTCGGCCATGGGGTCCAGCGGTTCTCCGCCGCTGAGCGCCGTTCCGCGCCCGGCGGAGCGGTGCGGGTCGGAGCCGGCGACCAGCGCGCCGCCGGTGGCGCCGATCTCCTCCTCCAGGCCGACCGGGAGCCCGCCGAAGACCCACACCGCCCGGCCGGGGCCGGTCACGCTGATCGGGCCGTGCCGGTACTCCATGGCCGGGTACGCCTCGGTCCACGCTCCGGCCGCCTCCCGGAGCTTGAGTGCGGCCTCCTGCGCCAGGCCGTAGGTCCAGCCCGTGCCGAGGAAGGTGTGCTGTTCCGCCGTCACCGCCGCTGCGGGCAGCTCGCCGGCGAGGGCGCGTTCGGCATCGGCGACGGCGGCGTCCAGGCTCTCCCCGAGCGCCGCCCGGAGCAGGGCGAGGGCGCTGGTGGCGAACCGGGTCTGGACGACCGACTGTTCGTCGGCGTGGTCGAGGACGACGGCGTGGTCGACGGCCGCGGCCAGGGGCGCGGAGCCGTCCGCGCTCACGCCGGTGAGCACGGCCGAACCACGCAGCGCGGCCGCCAGCTCCAGCACCTCGGTGGTGGTACCGGAACGGCTGATCAGGACGACCCGGTCGTAGCGGCGCCCGACGGGGAAACCGGAGGCGGGCCAGGCGTCGGTCTCGCCCGCACCCGATGTCTCGCGGAGCGCGGCGCAGCTCTGCGCGATGAACCAGGAGGTGCCGCAGCCGACGACGGCGACGCGTTCCCCGGTGGCGGGGAACGCGTCGCCGAGGTGTGCCGCCAGTTCGGCGGAGCGTCGCCAGCAGGCGGGCTGGGTGGCGATCTCCGCGGCCGTGCGGGAGATCGCGCCGGGGTGTGCCGTCATCTGCGTTCCTCCGTCGGGTGGGGTGGGGC
>NZ_BHZI01000384.1 GCF_004305975.1 Streptomyces otsuchiensis | reverse complement strand
CACCCCGACAGCGACGCGCCCGCCCCGGACCGGAACGTCACCCCCGGCGCGCTGCCGGCGCCCGGCCCCTCCCGCCGCGAGGTGCTGGAGGGCATCCTGACCGACGCGCTCGGCAGCAGGGTGCGCCGCGCGGACGACTTCCGGCAGCTGTACGCCACGCTGGACGCCCTCGACGCGCCGTTCCGGCCGGTGGACTACGACCTGAAGCGGATCACGCGGACCGTTCTCCAACTTCCCCCGGACGCCCATGTCTCCCGCGACGACATCCGCGCCGCCCTGTCCATCGCGGCCAGCGCCAACCGGCGCGGCTTCGCCGACAGTGTCTCCACCATCGCGCTGTACAGGCTCCAGCGGATGGACGTCCTGGCGGCCGCCACGCTGCGCGCCCCCACCGGCTCCGCGCTGGGGCGCGACCTCACCAACGGCACCATGCCCGCCGGTGTCTCGCTGCGGCACGTGGGCATGGACCTCACCACGGGCAGGAGCCGCAGCTCGGTTCCGGCCGCCGTCGAGGCAGCCCCGCCATGGCCGGGCAACTCGTTCGTCTACGCCGCGGAACGGGCCGGTACCGGCCGGGTGCGCATACACTCGCCGCGGGGCCCGGTCGAGATCAACGACGGCATGTTCGCGCGACTCATCTCCATGGACCCGGACCGCCCGGCCGGAGCGGATGTCGTCCTCGCCCTCCCGGGCGAGTCGACCTACCTGGCGCGAAGGGTCGCGGACGCCGCCAATGTGCGGGTCTGGTCCAACGACGGCGCCTTCCGCTGGGGCCCTACGGAGAACAGCGCGGGCCGCAGCGTCCCCGTCCAGTACCGGAGCGCCGACAACACGCCCTACGGCGAGTGGTCGGCCAGCTACCCCGGGATGCTCCCCGACGACCCGAACGCCGACTGGCGGGACAATCGCGGCCACCGGCACAGCGACCGGAGCGTCCGCTCCTGGGCCGTCACCGACGGCGGAGCGGGGCGCGTCGGCAGCGTCTTCCTGCCGCCGGATCAAATGGCCATGGTGGAGGGCGATGTCCGGCAGATGTCGGCGGTCGCCCACTTCAGCCACCGCAGGGACACCGACCCGATGGGGCTGCGTCTCGGCGAGGAGTACGGCCTGACGCGGATGGCGCAGCCACTGGCGGGGACCTACGCCGCGTTCCTCCACGGCCGCACCGACCTCGCGCAGCTGCCCGGCCGGTCGGCGAGCCACAATCTGCGGGGCCCCGCGCTCGGCGGGTTCCTGGCGCGCCGCAAGAGCATCGAGACCCTGCCGGCGGATCACGGCATCTGGCTGGTCTCCTGCGAGTCGGCGACCATGCATCCCACCCGGGACCCCCTTCACGACGTCCCGGTGCCGCAGCACGTCGCCAACTCCACCGGCCGCACCGTGTGGGCGGCCGACCGGTCCATGGAACTGCGCGGCGCGGAGGACGGCCTCCCGCCGCGCCTGGTGCTGATGGAGCAGGCCGGCCAGCCCGACGGCACGGTGCACGCCTTCCACCCCGAGCCCGACGCCGAGACACGCGACTCCATCACCACGCACACCGGTCTCTCCCCGCGCGCCTCCGACCCCGCCACCCGCGTGCTGACCTGGGTCCGCGCGCTGCGGACCCTGGGCGACCGGGACATCGACGTCGACCCGGCACGGAACCAGGCGTACAGCGCCCGTCTGTACGGCTTCGCCGCGCTGGAGAACGAGCGCCTCGCCCTGAACCCGCAGGCCGGACCGCTGACCTGGGCTGAGCTCCAGAGGCTGGTGGCGGACGAGTCCGCACGGCAGGGCTACACCGGGGTCCCCTTCGACCTGACCTCGCTGGAGTTCGCGCTGCACCACGCGCGGGAGCGGGCGCTCGGGCGGGCGGCGGAACCCGGCGGTTACTACGCCGCGCGGCCCGGCGACAGCGACACCGACACCGACACCGACATGCGGGACGCCGACTCCAGCTCGGAGCTGTCCGAACTCTCCCGCACCCCGAGCCTCCCGGACGCGCCCGACTTCGCGACCGAGAGCGCCGGCGCCGCCGGGACCCGCGACACGGTCGCCGACCCGCACCGCGCCGAGTCGACCGCGTACATCGCCGAGATCGCCCGCCGGACGCCCGCGCAGCGCGACGCGCTGATGGGCGACCCCGCCTGGGTCGCCGAGCAGCGCCGGACGCTGCCGCCGGCCCAGTTCGCCGAGCTGGCCGCCGTCCTCATGGTGCGCACCGCGCCCGGCGTCGAACAGCCGGTCAGCGCGCGGCAGATGATGCGCCGCCGGGTGGCCGACATGCTGGTCAACCCCGATGTCACCGAGGTGCTGCTCCAGCAGCGGACGCAGATGACGGTCCTGCCGCGCACCACCTCGCTGGTGGATGTCGCCCCGATGCACCGGACCCTGCGCGACGACCCGTCGCTGACCCCGGTCCGCGGGCTGGCCAAGGACCTCGCCGGGCTGACGTTCGTCGGCGAGGAGACCCTGCTCGGCGGGGTCGGCCCCTTCGAGCGGTTCGGCGAGGGCGTGTCGGTCGTCACCCACGAGACGGCCCACGCCATCCATGTCGCGCTGACCGACTACACCGGGGACGACACGCTGCTCCGCGACTCCGGGGAGATCATCCGGCAGACCTTCGACCGGGCCCGCGCCGCCGAGACACTGCGCCGGGAGGCGATCGAGCGCGAGATCGCCGCGGTCGCCGGGCAGCCGAACGAGGCGGCGGAGATCCAGCGCATCCTCCGCGACCCGAACCACCGCGGGTTTCCCTGGCCCAACGGCGAGTTCGCCCGCCGCAACCCCGACGGGAGCTGGACGCGGCCCAACTACTCGGCCACCAACGCGCACGAGTTCTTCGCCGAACTGACCAACGCCTACCTGGACGTCAACCGCGACGACATCACCGGCCCGGGCGTGCGCAACAGCGGCGCCGCGTGGGTGCGGCAGAACACCGACCTCGACGTCTCCTCGGTCCCGCCCGAAAACGCCTCCGACGCGCCGCTGCACCACATCCCCCGCGAGCTGTTCCAGCTGCTGGTCCACCTCTACGGCGAACGCGGCACCGTCCCCGGCACCGTCCGCAACGAGACCACGCTGCCCACTCCCAACCCCCGGCGGGAGACCGCCCGGGACGAGACCGTCCTCGACGCGGCCCGGGAGTTCACCGCGTACCAGGACGCGACGCTGGAGCGGGAGAACCAGCTGCTGGACGTGTTCGGGCCGGGGCTACGCGACGACGCGCCCCGCCTGCGCGAACTGGTGGAGCGGGTGCGGCTCGCCGAGGAACTGCGCGCGGGTGACCCGGCGTTCCGCGAAGGGCCGACGGAGCTGCGGCAGCTGACCCGCGACCTGCTCCAGCGGCCGCACGGCGACCTGACCCCCGCCCACGTCCTCCAGGCACTCGACGCGGCGCGGGACGCCCGTGCCCGCGGTATCGGCACCCTCACCGACGCCGCCGTGCTCCGCCTGCTCACCGCAGGGGCGCTCGGCGGCCACAGCAGGCTCGACACCCCCGGCGGCGCTCTCCAGGGCCGGACCCTCAGCGGCGACGACCCGGGTGTGGACCTGTCCACCGTCGCGGTGCGCACCGGCACCGGAGCCGTCACCCAGCACACCCCGCCGTGGGCGGCGAACACCTACGCCGTCGGCTTCGTGCGGACGGACAGCGGCCACTACCGGGTGCGGCTCGGCGACGGGACCACCGCCGAGGTCACCGCCCCCGTCCTCGCCCAGCTGATCCGCCGCGACAACGGGAGCGCCGGCCACTCCCAGATCGCGCTGCTCACCACCGACCCGGGCCACCACCTCGCCGCGCTGCTGGCCAACGCCACCGGCCACCGCGTCTGGTCCACCAACCAGGAGCTCTCCCTCGGCACGTCACCTCACGACGCCGACCGCAGCAGCGTCCTGGCCGACCCGCGCGGGATGCAGGGCCGCGAGCACTGGATACCGACCGACCCCGGCAACCACACCGGCGACCCGGCCACCGCCATCACCTTCGGCGACGGCGCCGTCCACGCCTCCGGCGACATCGCCTCCCGCGTCGTCGTCGACGGAACCAGCCGGCAGATCACCTCCACCTTCTTCGTCCACCTCGACCAGAACGCCGTCGGCCCGGTCGGCGCCATGGCCAACGCGGTCGACGCCCACCTGCGCACCACCCACGGCGAACAGAACCCCACACCACCGCAGTTCACCCTCATAGGCCGCGGCACCGACACCGCCCCCCAACTGCACCTCAACAGCAACCCCACCCAGCCCCGCACCCTCTCCGGACAGGAAGCCGTCCGCTTCCTCACCCGCGGACAGAACCTCCGCTCCCTCCCCGAACAATCCCAGATCACCCTCCTCTGGCCCGGATTCACCACCCCCACCACCACCGACCCCCTCACCGACAC
>NZ_BHZI01000383.1 GCF_004305975.1 Streptomyces otsuchiensis | reverse complement strand
CGCCGCGCCGCCCGTTCCGGCGGAGCCGCCGATNCCCGCGACCGCCCCCTGGCTCGCGCCCGGTCAGCGCTCCGGCCCGTACCCGGGGGCGGAACGGCTGACGATCGCCCTGGGCTGGTCGCTGACCCCGGAGGCGGAGCGGGCGCCGGAGGTGGACGGCAGCGCCTTCGCGGTCGACGCCGACGGCCGGGTCCTCAGCGACCTGCACTTCGTCTTCTACAACAACCTCTCGCTCCCCAGCGATCACGACGAACAGGGCGACTCGATCCGGCTGGACAACCCCACCGGGGGCTCCGACGACGAGGACGAGGACGGCGAGGGCGACGGCGGCTCCGCCGGTCCCGACGACACCCCGATCCACGGCGACGGCCAAGGCGAGCAGCGGTTCACCGTCGAGCCCGGCCGGCTGGACGCCGACACCGACCGCATCGTCTTCGCGCTGTCGCTGCACGACGCCGAGGAGCGGGGCCAGGATCTCTCCGCGCTCAGCGAGATGACCGTCCGGGTGCTCGACGGCGAGGACGGCACTGAGCTGTGCGGCTTCCGGCTCGACCGCGCGGCCGTCGGGGACGGCTTCGGCCTCACCCTCGGCGAGCTGTACCGGACGCCGCAGGGGTGGGGTTTCCACGCGGACTGCGCCGCCTACCCGGCGGGGCTGCTGGAGATCGCCCAGGCGCACGGCGTCGACGTCTGAGCCGAGCCGTCCGGTGGTGGCGGCGAGCCGAGCCGTCCGCTGCCCGCGCGAAGGGGCGCGCCGCACAGCGCGTGCTCACGACACGCGCCGTTCAGCGCCCGCGTCCGCTCTCTCCCGTCCGGCGCCCGTCCGCTCGCGTCCCGCCGGGGCCGGCCTCGCCGCCGGTCCGGCCGGTCCGCCCCGTCCCGCCGGTCCCGCCGCCGGGGAACGAGCCGCCGTGCGGTCGCCGTCCCGGCCCGGGGTCGCGGCCCTCGGGCCACGGCCGCCCGCCCGTGCGGCCGTCCGCATCCGTGGCGGCCCGGGCGCGTGCCTGCCGCAGGCGCCGCACCACCACGAACAGATCGACGACGGCCAGCACTGTCAACAGGGCGCAGCCGAGGACCAGCAGCCCCAGCTCGCCGCGGGTGGGGCTGTCGCCGCCGCCGGTCCGCGCCCACCAGAGCGCGAACCCCAGCGTCAGCAGCAGGAACAGCGGCACGAAGACCAGCGAGAGGATCAGCCGCAGTGGCAGGTCGCTCAGCGCCGTCACCGGCTCGCTGCCGCTGCGCGGATAGCGCTCGCGGAACGCCCGGTAGGGGTGTCGGTGGCGGTCAGTGCCCCGGCCCTCGTTCCCGTCAGCCATGGTCGGCCTCCCGTCGTCGGCCCGCCCTTCGAGCGTAGTACCGGTCGTCCGTGCGCGTCGTCCCTGCGCGTCGCCCGTGCGCGGAACGGCCGGCGGGCACGAAACGGGCGGGTGGGAACCGAACACAGCACTCCCGGTGTCTGGTAGAAACGGGGACGGTCCGAGAGTCGCTTCACATCGGGGGCTGGAGAGTGACGAGCAGGATTTCCGCGCGCCGAGTCGCGCGGGCATGCGGTGTGATCGCCATCGCGGGCGGGGCGATGCTGGGCGGCGCGCTGCCGGCCGTCGCTGCACCCGCCACGTCGGAGGAGACCGGAACGACGGCCCAGCAGGCCGGCACCCACACCCACACCGACGACGGGACGCACCTCACCCTCGCCTCCCTGCCGCAGCAGGACCGCGCCGACGAGATGGACGGCGTCCACGGCCGGGGCGAGGACGAGGACGACGACGACCACGACGACCACGACCACGAGGCCGAGGATCTGGTCTCCCCGGAGCTGGCCGAGTTCGACGAGCAACTCGCCGAGCAGGCCGAGGAGATAGAGGAACTGCGCGAGGAGGCCGGCAAGGCCAGCCAGCGCCACGAGCGGCTGCGCCGCAAGGAGGCCCGCCACCAGGCCGACCTCATCGTGCTGGGCGAGAAGCTGGAACGCGAGCGGATCCGGCTGGAAGCGCTGCGCACCATGATCGGCAAGCAGGCCAGCTCGCAGTACCGGGCCGGGGGCGGGGCGGAACTGGCCCGCCTGATGTTCTCGGAGTCACCCGAGGCGTTCCTCAACAACAGCTCTCTCATCGGGCGCGGCGAACTGACCGCCATGACGCTGATGGAACGCACCCAGGAGAGCGAACTCGCCCTGGGCGAGGCCGAGACGGAGGCGCGTGAACTCCGCGCCGCGACCAAGAAGGTGACCCGGGAGCAGGAGAAGATCCGGGAAGAGGTCGAGGAGAAGCTGGAGGAGGCCGAGGAGCGGCTGGAGGAGCTGGAGGAGGCCAAGGCCGCGGCGCTGGAGAAGCTCAGGGCCGAGCGTGAGGCGCGGCGGCGGGCGGCGGAGAAGGACGACGAACCGCTGCCCGACCTCCCGGCGACCACCGACGGCGAGTGCGCCGTCTCGGTCCGGGACAGCGAGCGCCTGGCGAAGCCCGCCGTCGAGGAGGACTGGACCGCGCCCATCGATGAGGCGTACACGCTCACCGCCGGCTACGGCCGCTCCGGCCATCGCTGGTCCTCCACGCACACCGGGCAGGACTTCGCGGTGCCGACCGGCACCCCGGTGCTCACCATCGGCTCGGGCACCGTCGTGGGGACCGGCTGCCAGGACGCGTTCGGCCACGCGGTGGTCATCGAGCACGACAACGGCTACTACAGCCAGTACGCCCATCTGTCGGTGATCGAGGTCGAGGTGGGGCAGGAGGTCGGCGTCGGCCAGCGCATCGGCCTCTCCGGCAACACCGGCAACTCCTCGGGCCCGCACCTGCACTTCGAGATCCGGCTGACGCCGTACATCGGCTCGGCGATCAACCCGGTGCCGTGGCTGAGCGATCACGGCGTCGAACTGTGACGACCGCGCGGCGCTGACTCACCGGCGTCCGGGATCGCCCCTCCGATTCCACAGGCGTTCGGACACGCCCGCGCCCGGCCGGGCCCCGTGCCCCGGCCGGGCGCGTGTCTGTGCGGGGTTGTGCGTGCGGGGTGTGCGTGTGGGGGTGTGCGTGCGGGTGCGGGACGCGCGCTCGGGGACGCGCGCGGCTGTGTGGCGGGAGCCGCGAGGCTCAGGCCGGCTCCTCCACCGGCTGCTCGGTGACCGACACCGGGCGGACCCGGCCCTCGATCATGGCGCCGAGTCCGCGCACGGCGCACAGTCCCGGCTCGTCCGCGATGGCGACCGGCATGCCGGTGTGCTCGCGCAGCGTCGTGTCCAGGCCGGGCAGTTCGGCGGCGCCACCGGTGAGGGTGATGCCCCGGTCGGCGAGGT
The DNA here is from genome assembly GCF_004305975.1 of Streptomyces otsuchiensis. GTDB lineage: Bacteria > Actinomycetota > Actinomycetes > Streptomycetales > Streptomycetaceae > Streptomyces > Streptomyces otsuchiensis. The sequence goes on along the minus strand of NZ_BHZI01000383.1, from coordinate 1,077 downwards.
CGGCGACCAGGTCCGGCGGGCAGCGGTGCAGCACCGAGCGGATGCCGTCCAGCAGCGAGGTCAGCGGGGAGCGCACCGCGTTGCGCAGGCTTCCCTGGTCGATGTGGACGGTGCGGGCGAGTCCGGTGGCGACGTCGCGGCCGTGCACCTCGGCGGGTCCGGTCTCGGTTCCGGAGAGCGCCAGGTGCAGCGGGCGCACCGCCTGGCTGGGCAGCAGCAGTTCGTGCTGGTTGCGCAGGTACTGCACGAGCGCGCGGTCGACGGTCTCGCCGCCCATCGGCACGATGTCGGCGGCGACGATGGAGCCGAGGGAGAGGACCGCCACCTGGGTGGTGGTGGCGCCGCACTGCACGATCATGGCGGCCTCGGGCTGCTCCACCGGCAGGCCGGCGCCGATACCGGAGGCGATCAGGCTGTTCACCAGCTCGACGCGGCGCGCGCCGAGGCCGAGCAGCGTCTCGTAGGCGGCGCGGCGGGCCAGCGGGTCGGCGTCGTGCTGGACGGCGATGCCGATGCGGAGCAGCGGGCGGCGGCGCAGTGCGCGGCGCATCTTGGTGCCCACCATGGCGCGCAGCATCCGCTGGGCCATGTCGATGTCGACGACCGTGCCGCCGTTGATCGGCCGGATCACGCGGATGTTGTGCGGGGTGCGGCCGGCCATCCGCTCGGCGGGTGCTCCGACGGCGATCAGGGCACCGGTGCGGGTGTTGACCGCGACGACGGAGGGCTCGTCGACGATCAGGCCGGTCTGCTTGAGGTAGACGCGGGTGCGGGAGGCGCCGAGATCGACGGCCACGGCACAGCGGCGGATCTGGTCAAGGCTCATGGTCATATCGTCACCATGCGGGCACGGAAAGTGATGCGCATGTCGAGGTGCGCCACCCGGGGTACGGGGTACCCCGTACGGCCGAGGGGACGCCGGCCGGAGGCCGACGTCCCGTCAGTTCCGTTCGGGCCGTGCCGGGGTGCGCGCCAGGTGCACGCCGGGTGCGCGCCGGGCTCCCGCCGGGTGTCTCAGGCGCGGGTGGTGGTCGCCGCGCCGGGGGCGACGCGCACGGCGGCAGGCCCGTCCCCGTC
>NZ_BHZI01000382.1 GCF_004305975.1 Streptomyces otsuchiensis | reverse complement strand
ATCCGTACTCCTCCAGCGACCGCACCCCGGGGGCGTCCTGGATGACCTCGGTCACGGCGTGCGGCTGGCTCTCTGAGCTTGGCGTTTAACCTGGGCGGGTTTGGTGCTTCTTGATCGACTTGGCTCGTTTGACCGTCTTGCCGACGTCGTGCTGTCTGGCGCGTTGCTTGTTCTTCGATCCGGTGGGTCGTCCCGGTCCTGGCCGTGAGGGTTTTGGTGCGGCTGTCGGACGGGCTGTGGTCTGCCGGACGTTGCGAAACCCCCGCCGTACCCGGGCGGGGGTGAGGCGGCGGGGCTCGGTTGACCGTTCCCAGGGGCGGCGGAGGTCCTCGGCGAGAGGGCGGGCCAGGCGGAGCTGGGTGTGGGCGGCGATGATGAGCCAGGTCCACAGGTCGGCGGTGTCCGCGTGGCGGATCTTCGGGGCTGTCCAGCTGAGGGTCTGTTTCATGAACCTGAAGGTGTGCTCAAGATCGAACCGGCGGAGGAAGGACTGCCACCAGTGCTCCACGTCCGCCGGTGTGGCGGCGGTGGCCGAGCACCACAGCCAGACCGGTTTGGGGTCGCGGTCGCCCGGCAGGCGCTCGACCGTCAGGCGGATCAACGTGCCGTGCAGGATGGGCAGTTCCTCTTTTGCGTGGTCCAGCCAGGGGCCGCGGTGGGTGAGCCGGGGGTGTATCCGGTCACAGGCTCTGGCCTCGGCCTTGCCGTAGCGGGTGGTGCCGGTGACGGTGGTGACCTCTGGCTCGTGCCAGCTTTCGGGTTTGGCGAAGGTCAGGACGCCGCCGTGCCGGCGTGGCCTGCCGCCCTGCGGCCCGCAGCCGGCGGGGCCGGGATCGCGGAGCATGACACGGTCCGAGCGCAGACGTCCGACCAGCACGACGGGCGGGTCCGCCAGGGCGTGGGAGAGGTAGGCGATGTCGTAGCTGGAGTCCATGACGATCCAGATGTCCGGATCACCCGTGCGCCACTGCCCGGCATCAATCAACCGGTCGACGGTGTCGCGTAGCTGTGCGGCGGTGACGGCGGTCGCGTCGTCGGCGGGCCCCAGGCGCACGGCGTCCAGCAGCGCGACCCAGGAGGTGCGGCCGGTCTCCAGAGCGGCGACGAAGGAGTACGGCCAGCCCGGCACGAACTGATCCCTGCGGCGGGCACCGCGTCCGTAGACGTGGCAGAACAGCCGCTCGTTGCTGGTCGGGGCATCGGGACGGAGCCAGTTGCTGACGTCCACCGCCAGCACGATCCGCCCGTCGGCCGCCTTCGGCAGCGGAAGACCGGCCAGCGTGCGCCGCAACCGTGCCGGCTCCGCCCAGCCCCGGTCCAACCCGGCGTACAGCGCCTCGTGCCCGCGGCGGTGCTCGACCGCCAGCGACAGCTCGACCAGTGTCTTCACCGGCCCGTCCGCACACAGCACCGCGTCCGTCGAAGAGCGCGTCCGCGCGGGCGTAAAGGGACTCGTAGAACTCGACACGAAAGCGGGACAAGACGTCGAACGCCTCGCCTGCGAGCGCGTGGACCGGGAGACTCATACGCAGCGGCCGTTCTCTCGTGCTTCGTTACTCGACATCTCGAAGCGTGGAGAACGGCCGCCTCCGCTGTCCCCAGAAGAACCGCAGATCAGCAGGTCGGGTGACAGCCCAGGTTAAACGCCAAGCTGAGGTCCCGCCGGAGTGCAGCCCAGCGGGACCTCATAAGGCTTCAGCAGGCCTGCCTATTCATCGCTAATCCGTGCGGCGTCTGGCTTTGCCCAGTAGATCATGCGATACCCAGACAAATTTGATTTCGGATCCGGTTCACCGATCTTGATCACGTACTCCACCAACGGATGATCTTCGGAAAATAGCGCGTCCAGCTCGAAGGTAACCTCTTCGGCATCGTCTTCAAGTTCACTCGATTGACGATGAGTCCAGAAGGCCAATTCCACGCGAGCTTCCTCAACACTCACAGCCACGGCGATCACGTCAGTCGAAATCATGCCGAGCAGTGCTTGCACTGCAAGAAGCGTGATCTCGTTCTCGCGCTGATTCCTTTGCTTGTCGGTCACGGCGCACCCGCCTGGGGATTCATCGGCACAACGCTCGGACTCTTAGTCCCCTTGATCATGAAGATATTCGTGGGAACTCCGAGACGGTTCATAGCTGGATTGTTGTCGTAGCCCACGACGGAAGGAACTCGAATTTGAATATTTCCCGTCTTCGTTATCCCCATAACCTGCGCCGATCCGGAATGGTAGGCGTCGAGCACCGCCTGCGCGTCTTTTTGCGAATTGAAATAATCTCCGCATTTATACCCCCTCCCGCCAAGTATGTGCCGTTCCTGCTTCTGACTGCTGATGCTCGCTTTGACCTGCGGCAATTCGATGATATTACCGGCGGCATCTGCAATGAACCGTGGGCACGACGAGTTGTGAACGAGGACCGGCGTGGCCCCCGCCAGCACATAGTACGTGTGGAGGCCCTCGATGGTGAGGTTGTGGACGGTGGACGGCTGGGTCCAGCGGCGGAGTGTCGTGACCGGTGCGCGTGTGCGGTCTGGGAGTTCCAGCAGCTGGCCGGGCTTGAGGTCGGCCGCGTGGGTCCATTCGCCGAACTCGGGAGACCAGAAGGGATGCTCGTCAGTGGCGGTGATGGTGGCCTCGCCGATGGTGACAGCGACGAGGTTCTTATCACCGGCTCCGGTGATCTCAGCCGTGACGGTTTGAGGCCCGATCTGTCCCGTTTCGGGGTCGGCCGCCAGCACTTCGTCGCCGACCGCGACTTGTTCTATCGGCTTGGTGGAGCCGTCCGCCATGAGCACTGAAGCTCCCGCGACAAAGCTGCTGCTGTAGTCTGCTTTCTTTCCCTTCCCAACAATTCCGCGGACCCATTTGTATACTCCCTCACCGACGACCACGGCTCCTTTTACCGCCTTACCGAAAGGAACTACATCGAGCGCCGCAGATCCACATGCTGCGGTGAACCCAATGTTCCCTGAGCACTCCTTCCAGGAATCAACATCGGGCCCCAGGAAGCTCCAAGTCTCCGTGGCGACTCCGCCTGGGTAGCTCCGTAGATATTCGTTGAGGGGATATAGAGGGTCTCTCATGGCCTTCGGAGTGGGCCGCAAGGGCGGCGTACCCAGGGTGGCGAGCTTAACCCGTGTTCAGGATTCGGGGTCAAGGCCCCCGACCAACCTCACCCGCACCTTCACCACGCCCCTCCGCAAGGCCGGCCTCCGCCGCATCCGATTTCACGACCTCAGGCACTCAACCGCGACCCTGCTCCTGGAGCAGGGAGTCGAACTCGTCGTGATCAAGGAACTCCGCGGCCACGCCCACATCGGCGTCACCGCAACCGTCTACGCCCACTTCCGACTCCGCCTCCAGCGAGACACCATCGAGACCCTCAGCACCGCCCTCGGCGGACCAGAGATTACCGAGAAAGCCGGCACCGACAGCAACGAACCGCCTCCTTGCTCCGTCCCCGTCCACTGACGTTGCCGTCAATTACTGCCGTCAAACACCAGCGAAGCCCCGCCAGACTACGCTTGGCGGGGCTTCGATTCGCCAGCGGGAACATCGCCAACCCCCGCGTTGCTACCTCAGTGCGAAATTGACGCCTGACGCAGGCTGCACGCGGAGGACCAAGACGGCAAAGCGTCTTGAACCTTTTTCAAGTCCACGCTCGAATAGTCGGGTGGCACGTCGCCGATTCCTTCCACTTCGAGGACGTAAAACTCCGCCAGTTCACCCGCCACTACAAGGTGCGCCTCCGGGAAGAATTCGAATCTCGCGCGAAGAGAATCGCCCAACCGGTCAGCAGCACTGGATACTACCGTCAGTGCCGCGAGAGGAACCTGCTTTGTCGGTGACTTCCAGTCGGACGAGCGCAGACCCCGGATCACAAGCAGCCCAGAATTTCCCACTTCAAACTGCAAGGAGGTGCGCAGTTCGAAGAGAAGAGCCGCCGTAGAGGTCAAGTGACACACCCGAGAGTCGAGCAGCTGCGCTTCTTGCAGCGCGTCCTCTTCTCGCAGGGGATCCACTTCAACCGAGCCGAGAAATTCCGGATATGGCCTGGCATGGACGAGATCATTTATCGAGATCATGGGATCGGGATGTGATTGTAGGGGTCAGCCTTGCTGACCGTCTGCCCGGTTAGGGGATTGACTGACTGACCTGCTTTGTTCATGTACACCACATAACCGTTCGGGTACTGATGCTTGCCGGTAGTGACAGGGTCCATCACGCGAACTTGCACCACCCGAGGATCGAGGCCCTTAGTTCCGGCCGGAATGTCGTAAGCCCAGCCCTTACCGGTGGCAACCGGTTTGCCAGCAGCCCCCTCAGCTTGTTCTTTTTCTTTCGGCTTCGAGTGGTGTCTCGAACTGGGTCGCTCACCTGGGAGTTCGCCGGACGCGG
>NZ_BHZI01000381.1 GCF_004305975.1 Streptomyces otsuchiensis | reverse complement strand
GGTCCGGCCCGTGCCGCCCGCCACCGTGCACCAGCTGTTCGAGCGGCAGGCGGCTGCCGGACCGGACCGCACCGCCGCCTCCAGGATCTGCCGGAACGCCTGGAAGAAGCGGTCGACGGTCTCCTCGCCGAACAGGTCGGTGTTGTACTCCAGATGGCAGCGGATTCCGGTGGGGCTGTCGGTGAAGTAGACGCTGAGGTCGGTGAGCGCCTTGTCCGCCCCGCTGTCCAGAGGGGTGGCCTCGACACCCGGCAGGTCGAACCGGAACGGCTCCCCGGCCTCGTACTCGGCGATCACCTGGAAGACGGGGGTGTGCTCCGTGGTGCGCGGCACGGCGAGGGCTCCCACGACCTCCTCGAAGGCGGCGTCGGCGTGGTCGTAGGCGTCGAGTGCCACCTCGCGGACCTGGCGCAGCAGGGCGGTCCAGTCGGGGTCGCCGGAGAGGTCCAGGCGCAGGGCGACCGTGTTGAGGAAGAGTCCGACGACGTCCTGGCAGCCTGGCGGGCGGGATGACGTGGGGGTGCCGATGACGATGTCGTCCTGGCCGTTCAGGCGGCGCAACGCGGCGGCGTATCCGGCGAGCAACGTCATGAACAGGGTGACGCGGTGGCTTCGGCTCAGCCGGCGGAGGTCGTCGGACAGGCCGGCGTCCAGGGTGCGGAAGAGCGCCCGGCCGTGGGAGGTCATGACGGCGGGCCTGGGGCGGTCGGCGGGCAGGGTGCACAGGACCGGCCCGTCCTTCAGCGCGTCGCGCCAGTGGGCGAGGTCGGCCGCGACCTTGTCGCCGTCCCGTGCGGCCAGCTGGTCACGCGCGGCCTCGACGGCGGTGCGGTCGAGGACCGGCAGCCGTGGCGCGGTGCCCGTACGCCGGGCGCGGTACAGCTCGGACACGTCGCGGGCCATGACCGCGGCGGAGGCGGCGTCGGCGACGATGTGGTGGAGGGACAGCACCAGGACGTGCCGGTCGGCGCCGGTGACGACCAGCCGGGTGACCAGCAGCGGCCCGTTCTCCAGGTCGAAGCGGCGTGCGCTCTCCGCCGCCAGCACGTCGCGGAGGACGGTTTCGCCGTCGGCGCCGCTGTCCCGGTGGTCGATCACCGCGTGGTCGAGCGGAGTGTGGCCGGGGCGCCCGGCGGGCCGTACGTACTGCAGGGGTCCCCCGTCCGTCTCGCGGAACACCGTCCGCAGCGCGGGATGCCGGGCGGCGACTCCGCGCAGGGCGTCGTGCAGGGCCTCCGCGTCCAGCGGTCCGTCGAGGCGGACGGCCTTGATCTCGTTGTAGGCGGTGCTGTCGGGGAACATCCGGTGCAGGATCCACACGCGCTGCTGGCCCGGGGAGAGCGGGGCACCGGGGTCCTCGGCCGCGGTCCCGGCCGGGAGTGGCGAAAGGGACGGCTCCGTCGACGGGGACGGGGCGGTGGACGGGGCGGTGGACGGGGCGGTGCTGACCCGCCGCTCCGTGTGACGCCGGCGCAGCGCGTCGAGGTGGCGCAGGCCGCCGCGCAACGAGCCGGGGGGTACGCCGAAGTCGACGAGGGAGACGATCTCGTCCGCGCCGGCGGCCGTCACCGCGTCCACCACCGGGGAGACGGTGTCGACCGTGCCGATCAGGGCCCGCTGGTCGCAGTAGCGGTCGTAGGCGCGACGGAAGAGCGTGTCGAGGTCGTCCTCGTCGAGCGCCTCCATGTCCACGTGGTGTCCCAGGCTCCGGGAGACCGTGCCGAACAGCGAGAGCGAGGACCTCATGTAGCGGGCCAGGGGCTCGTAGGCCTCGGAGCGGGCCGTCGCGTGATCGGAGGCGAGGAAGGTGTGCAGCAGCACCGCGACCCGCCCGGTCTCCGGGTCGAGGCCCGCCGTGGCGCGGGCGTCGCGGTAGCGCGCGATGTTCGCGGTGAGTTCCTCGACGCTCTGCGCCATCAGATTGGTCACCACGCCGAGGTCGTGACGTCCGGCCAGTTCGTAGGAGGCGGGGTTGCCGACGACCGCCGTGTACATCGGCGGCTGCCCCTGGACGGGCCGGGGGAAGACCCGGAGATCGGCAGTCCCCTCGCCGGTGGCCCGCGTCAGCGGCTCTCCGCCCCACAGCTTCCGCACATCGGCGAGTTGCTCGTACATCAGCTCGCGGTGCCGCCCGAAGCGGTCGGGGAAGAACGCGAAGTCGGTGGGGTGCCATCCGGGGGCGCAGCCGATCCCGATCCGCCCGCCGGACAGGTTGTCCACCATCGACCACTCCTCCACCACCCGGATCGGGTCGTGGAGCGGCAGGACGACCGACCCGGCGTTGAGGCGCACGCGGCTGGTCTCGCGGGCCAGGGCGGCTGCGAGAACGGCGGGGTTGGGGAACAGGCCGCCGAAGGAGTGGAAGTGCCGCTCCGGCATCCACAGCGCGTGGAAGCCGTGGTCGTCGGCGAACCGGGCTGTCTCGACGATGAGTTCGTAGCTGTCGTCGACCTCCGGGTAGTCGCCGAAGAAGTAGACGCTGAAGTCGGGCCGGGCGGGCGGCGGTCGCCGCCGGGCCCGCGGCGACGGCGGCCGTCGAGGGGCGTGGTGCGGCAGGGCGGGTGAAGAATCCGGCGGAACGCAGTTCCCGCAGCGAACCCCGTACCGCGTCGATGACCTGCTCGACGTCCCCGTCGGTGTGCGCGGTCGACAGGAAGAAGTTGCGCCACTCCCAGACGTGCACCCCGCGCAACATGAGGTGGTGGTACAGCAGTTCCATGTCGGCACGGTGCTCGAAACGGAACTGGGAGCCGAAGTGGCTGACCCGCAGCGGGAACTCCTCCCGCTCGAAGAAGTCGTTGAGTGTCGAGGCGAAGGCGTCGGTCCGGGCGTTGAGGCGCTGCTGCAGCCCGGGGCTGTGCTCCTTGAGGTGGGTGAGGACGGCGGTGGCGGCGGCCATGGACACCGGGTGCTGGAGGTAGGTGCCGCCGAAGAAGGTGGTGTCGGCGGAGGGGTGGCTGTCGTCGCCGTACTGCCAGGCGCCGCCGTCCACCCCGTCCATGATGTCGGCGCGGCCCGCGATGGCGCCGACGGGGAACCCGCCGCCGAGCACCTTGCCGTACGTCGCGAGGTCGGGAGTGACGCCGTACAGCTCCTGGGCTCCGCGCAGCGCGGGCCGGAACCCGGTGAGCATCTCGTCGAACATCAGGACGATGCCGTGGCGCCGTGTCACCTCACGGAGGGCGCGGACGAACTCAACGGGCCGCAGCGAGGGGTTCCTGCTCTGCACGGGCTCGATGATCACCGCGGCGATCCGGTCCCCCGCGACCTCGATGGCGGCCAGCGCCTGCGGGTCCCCGTAGTCGAGGACCAGCAGGTCCTGTACGGAGCCGGCCGGGATCCCGGGCGAGACGGGGACGGTGACGCGCTCGCTTCCGGTGCCGGCGGACCGGCCGAGGACGGTGTCGGCGTGCCCGTGGTAGGCGCTGTGGAAGACGACGACGGTATCCCTGCCGGTGGCGGCGCGGGCGAGCCGGATCGCTCCGGCGTTCGCCTCGGTACCCGAGCAGGCGAACGCCACGCGGTCCAGGCCCGTGAGCCCGGTCAGCAGTTCGGCGGCCTCGCCGGTGGCGGTGTCGCGCGGCCCCAGGCGGATGCCCCGGGCCAGGTGCTCACGGACCGCCTCGGTCACGAACTCCGGTTCGTGACCGAAGAGCAGGACTCCGAAGCCCATGGTGATGTCGACGTACTGGTTGCCGTCGATGTCCTCCAGGCGGGATCCGGAGGCGCGTGCCGCCGCGACGGGGTAGAGCATCTCCTTGGTGCTGGTGCGGAAGCCGACCACGGCACGGCTGTCGGCGAGCACCCGCCGGTGCCGGGCGGCGGCTTCCTTGGAGCGGCGGGTCCTGCGGGTGTAGCGGTCCACGAGCTCCGCGAGGTGGGTCTCCCGGGTGGAGGGTGTCCCGGTGGCCCGGCCCTCGGGGCGCGGCACCATGCCGGAGGTACGGGGGACGGTCACCCGTGGTCCGTGAGCGACCGCGGCGGAGTGACCGGGCGCTGCCGCGGGCTGCGGCTGTTCCGCCGTTTCGTCGTCGGGCCGGAGGTGGCGGGCGATCCGCGCGGAGAGGTCGGCCATCCGCGTGAGGTCCGCGTCGATGGCGCCGGAGACGCCGTTGGGCCCGGTCATCGGCCTTCCCCGTCCTGGACCGCCGAGGTCGCGGTCGTCGCCGTGGCCGTCGCCGCCGCCTGACGGGACAGCAGCTCGGCGAGCTGCTCCATCAGCTGGAGCTGGATCGCGGAGAGCTGCCTGATCTGCCGTGCGAGGTCGTCGACCTCCTGGCGGGTGGCGTACGCGGGGGCGGACGGCGCGGGCTCCGTCACCGGGGCCGCCACCACCGGGGCGGGCTCCGCGAGGGGCGGTGCGACGAGTGCGGCCGGTGCGGCGGGAGCCACCGGGGCGGCGGGCGCGGGAGTAGGG
>NZ_BHZI01000380.1 GCF_004305975.1 Streptomyces otsuchiensis | reverse complement strand
CGCGGTGCTCCCCCCGGCCGTCACGCGTCGGCCGCCCGTGAGTCGTCACCCGGGGCACCCGCAGCGGGCGGCGCGGGCGGGCCCGGGTATCCCGGCGGCGGCTTGAGCCGCTGGCCGGGAGCACCGGCCATCTCGTACTTCAGCAGCTTGCGCGCCTTCTCCGGGTCGGTCTCGCCCTCGCCGTAGGAGGGGCAGAGCGCGGCGATCGGGCAGGCGCCGCAGGCGGGCTTACGGCTGTGGCAGATGCGGCGGCCGTGGAAGATCGTGCGGTGGGAGAACATCGTCCACTCGCTCTTGGGGATGATCTCCGCGATCTCCGCCTCGACCTTCTCCGGGTCGGTCTGTTCCGTCAGCCGCCAGCGGCGGACGAGCCGGCCGAAGTGGGTGTCGACGGTCAGGCCGGGCACGTCGAAGGCGTTCCCGAGCACCACGAACGCGGTCTTGCGGCCGACGCCGGGGAGCTTCACCAGGTCGGCCATCCGGCCGGGCACCTCGCCGCCGAAGTCGTCGCGGATCATCGCGGAGAGACCCAGCAGGGACTTCGCCTTGTTGCGGAAGAAGCCGGTCGGCCGGATCAGCTCCTCCAGCTCGTCGGGGTCGGCGGCCGCCAGGTCGTCGGGGGTGGGGTAGGCGGCGAAGAGCGCCGGAGTGGTCTGGTTGACCCGCAGATCGGTGGTCTGCGCGGAGAGGACGGTGGCGACGAGCAGCTCGAAGGCGTTCTCGAAGTCGAGTTCGGGATGGGCGTAGTGGTAGACCTCCGCCAGTTCCCGGTTGATCCTCCGTGCCCGCCGCACCATGGCGAGCCGGCTCTCCGGCTTTCCCGCACCACGCACCCTGCTCGCTGCCATGCAGGGAAGGCTACGCCGGACCGCGCACCTCACGCCGCCGAATGGGGCCGGTCCGCGCCAACCTGCCGGCCTCGCCCCACGCCCGGCGGGGCCCCCACAGCCGGCGGCGATCACCCGCACGGACCAACGGGCACCGGCGGCGGCAGGCCACCGTGCGGAACGGGACGGTGACGGAAAGCCGCCGCTCGGGGCGGGGACGGGGCTCGGAGCCGGGGCGACGGCCACCGCGCGGCCGGCCCGTGAACGGGCCCGAACCGCCCCGAGGCCGGGTGTACGCCCGCCGGTCACTCCCTGTTCGCCGTGAGCGGAACCCGCTGACCGGCCGCCTCGGGCGGGACGGCCCGGGGCGGCGTTCTGCCCGTCCTGGCCGCAGCGTTGACCGTCGGAGGCGCCCGTACGGGCGTACCACCGGCGGGGTCGGACCGCCTCCACACCGGGACCGAACGGCCCCCTGTCGGCATGAGATCTGTTCAGGTAGGTCAGACTTGTGACTGATAGCACCGCTGTGCGGTCCGGCATGATGGGTCGTGTGGCCGACGCCTGGCCCACAGCCGACAGGGAGAGAGACCTCGTGGACGACGTTCTTCGCCGCGCACCGCTGTTCGCGGCGCTCGATGACGAGCAGGCCGCCGAGCTGCGCGCCTCCATGACCGAGACGACGCTCTCGCGCAGCGAGGCCCTGTTCCACGAGGGTGACCCGGGCGACCGCCTCTACGTCGTCACCGACGGCAAGGTGAAGCTGCACCGCACCTCCGCCGACGGCCGCGAGAACATGCTGGCCGTGCTCGGTGCCGGTGAGCTGATCGGCGAGCTGTCGCTGTTCGACCCGGGACCGCGGACCGCCACCGCCACCGCGCTCACCGAGGTGCGGCTGCTGGGCCTGGGCCACGGCGACCTCCAGCCGTGGCTGAACGTGCGCCCCGAGGTGGCCGGCGCGCTGCTGCGCGCGGTCGCCCGCCGGCTGCGCCGCGCCAACGACAACATGTCGGACCTGGTCTTCTCGGACGTCCCGGGCCGCGTCGCCAAGGCACTGCTGGACCTGTCGCGCCGCTTCGGCGTGCAGTCCGAGGAGGGCATCCACGTGGTGCACGACCTCACCCAGGAGGAACTGGCCCAGCTGGTCGGTGCCTCCCGGGAGACCGTCAACAAGGCGCTGGCGGACTTCGCCGCCCGTGGCTGGCTCCGGCTGGAGGCCCGCGCGGTGATCCTGCTGGACATCGAGCGACTGGCCCGCCGCAGCCGCTGAACCGGCGACGGCGCCGCCTGTGCGGTTCCGACGCGAACGCCCGGCCCTCCGTGGGCCGGGCGTTGGTGCGTCCCGGGGAAGGGCCGGGGCTTTCCCGCGTCCGGGGCCCGGCCGGGGCGCCCGGTCAGATGAGGCCGTGCTCGGTGAGGTAGTCGAGCTGGGCGCGCACCGACAGTTCCGCCACCGGCCACAGGGACCGGTCGACGTCCGCGTAGACATGGGCGACGACATCGGCCGGGGTCCGGTGTCCGGCCTCGACGGCCGTCTCGACCTGCGCGAGCCGCTTCGCGCGGTGCACCAGGTAGTAGTCGACGACCCCGGCGGCGTCGCGGAGCACCGGCCCGTGGCCGGGCAGCACCGTGCGCACCCCGTCGTCGACGGTGAGCGCGCGCAGGCGGCGCAGGGTGTCCAGGTAGTCGCCGAGGTTCCCGTCGGGGTGGTCGACCATCGTGGTGCCCCGGCCGAGGACGCTGTCGCCGGAGAGCACGGCGCCGTCGGCGGCCAGCAGGAAGGCGAGGGAGTCGGCGGTGTGACCGGCGGCGGGGACCACCCGCAGCCGCAGGCCGCCGACCAGCAGCAGTTCGCCGTAGGCCAGCGGCTCGCCGCCGCGGCAGAACTCCGCGTCCCGGGCCCGCACCGGGCTGCCGGTCAGTTCGGCGAACCGTGCGGCGCCCCCGGAGTGGTCGGCGTGGCCGTGGGTCAGCAGCGTGAGGGCGACGCGGCGGCCACCGGCGGTCGCGGTCTCGGCGACCCGGGCCAGGTGGGTCTCGTCCAGCGGCCCCGGGTCCACGACCACGACCTGGTCCGAGCCGGGTTCGGCGAGGAGCCAGGTGTTGGTGCCGTCCAGCGTCATCATCGACGGGTTGGGTGCCAGCAGGCAGGTGGCGCGCTCGGTGACGGGGCCGTCGGTGACGGCCCCGTCGGGCGCGCCCGGCAGTGCGGCGGCTTCGGTCATGGCGTGTCCTCCCCGTGGGCGGCGGTGTCCGCGGTGTCGGACGCGGTCGCGGCCGCGGTGTCGGTCGCGGTCTCCGTCGCTGCGACGGCGCGTTCGAACTCCTCGTGCCCCGGCCAGCTGAGCACCACGCGTCCGTCCTCCATCCGGGCCCGGGCCAGCACCGGCGTGAGGTCGCGGTCGGCGGCGGCGCGCAGCGCGGCGGCAGCATCGGCGTGCGGCAGCAGGGCGCGCAGGGTGGCGACGGTGGGCGGCATCATCAGCAGCTGGCCCGCGTCGTATCCGGCGAGCGCGGTGGCCGGGGCGACCCATTCGGCGTGGTCGGCCTCGGTCGACGCGTTGCGGCTGCGCTGCCCCTGGGGCAGGACGGCGACGAAGAACCACGTGTCGTAGCGCCGTTCCTCGAACTCGGGGGTGATCCAGCGGGCCCAGCCACCGAGGAGGTCGTCACGCACGACCAGCGAGCGGCGTTCCAGGAACTCCGCGAACGACACATCCCGGGAGACCAGCGCGAGCCGGTCGGCCTCCCAGTCGTCGCCGGTGGTGTCGGCGACGATGTCGTCCGCGGTGGTTCCGGCGAGCAGGACCCCGGCCTCCTCGAACGTCTCGCGCACGGCGGCGCAGACCACGGACTGGGCGGTGGCCTCGTCGACGCCGAGGCGGCGGGCCCAGCCGGCGGGTCCGGGGCCGGCCCAGGCCAGGGGGGCGCGGTCACGGGGGTCGACGCCGCCGCCGGGGTACGCGTAGGCGCCGCCGGCGAAGGCCATCGACAGCTTGCGGCGCAGCAGGAACACCTCGGGGCCCTCAGCGGTGTCGCGCAGCAGCAGCACGGTGGCGGAGCGCCGGGGTTCGGGCGGGGTGATCTCGCCCCTGGCCAGTGCGCGGATGCGGTCGGGCCACTGCGGCGGGAACCACTGTCCGCCGGTGGGGCCGCCTTCAGTCTCCGTCGATGAGCCCATGGCCGGATGCTACGCGGCAGGGGCCTGCGATGTCCGTCCGGGATGCCGGGCCTTGTCGCGCGCGGGACAGTGGAGTGAGGACGTGTCGCGCCGGGGTTCCGGCCCTGCGGGGCGCGCGCTGCTCGGGGATCGCAGACGACGGACGCCCCGGACAGAGGAGTCATCATGGCGAAGAGTCACAGCGAGGGTCGTGGGGGCCGTCCTGACCGGCCGGACCGCTCGTCGTTCGCCGAGCTGGAGCGCTCGCGCAACCACGCGGCGCAGCAGCGCGCGCGTCAGGCGCAGCGCGACCTGTCCTCGATCGCGGCGAAGACCCGGGGGAAGACCCAGCGGGCGACGATGAAGCGGCACTGAGTCCGCTCGCGCACCGGGCGGCGGCGGCCCGAGCACCCCGCCGCCCGGTGCGCGAGCGGACTCAGTGC
>NZ_BHZI01000379.1 GCF_004305975.1 Streptomyces otsuchiensis | reverse complement strand
GCTCCGCTCCTCGCTCATGAGGTTGGCCAGGCTCTCGTTACTCACGGCATCCTCCGGATCGCTGCTGTGTCCCACGGCACACCCCATCAGCCGTTCTGGGCTTTGACAAGGGCTCACGGCGAACTGGTGTAGACCTGTCGCGGTGAATGGCCCGTCCGGCGGGACGAGCGGGCGTCAGCCGCGCCGAACGGGCGGTGGGTGGGAAAGATCAGCTGGTCAGCACGTCGGCCCGGACCGGGCTGAACAGCGGCGTCCCGGCGTGTCGATCAACCAGCACATAGGCCTGGGCCTCCCCGACGTGGAAGTACATCCCCCTCAAGGTGAGGGACCCGTCGCGGAGCCGCTCGGTGACGCACTCGTGCCGGGCGAGGTGATCCAACTGCTGGAGCACGTTGGCCAGGCAGAGCGACTCCACCGTGTCGGCGCAGTCGCGCCCGCCCAGCCGGGGCTCGGTCCGGCCTGCCTCGGCCAGCCGGGCGAGGCTGGGACGGCCGTGACGCAGCCAGCGTTGCAGCGAGCTGTCCGACTCCTTGTCCCCGGCCGCCGGCACCGTCCCGGTCGCCGTGCCGGTCGCGGTGCCCGCCGTGCCCGCCTCGGAGTGCTCGGCGCCGGACGGACCGCCGTGCGTCTGGTGAAGCGCCTGCATGGCGCCGCATCCGGAGTGGCCGCAGACGGTGATCGAGGCGACCCGCAGCACCGTCACCGCGTACTCGATGGCGGCGGCGACGGATGTCTCCGCGTGCTCGCTTCCGGGCGGCGGAACCAGGTTGCCGACGTTCCGCACGGTGAAGAGGTCACCCGGCCCGCTGGAGGTGATCATGCTGGTCACCAGCCGGGAGTCGGCGCACGTCAGGAACAGCTGGCTGGGCCGCTGGCCGTCGCGCGCCAGCCGGGCCAGATCGTCCCGGACGAGGGGCGCCGTCATCCGCTGGAAGTCCTGGACGCCGCTGAGCAGCCGGTCCGCGAGGGGTGGGGGAGTGGGGGCGGTCGAGTGGACGGCAGCCGTCGTGCTCGCGCCGCCGCTCGGGCTGCCGCCGCTGCCGCCGCTGCCGCCCGTCGCCGGGGTGGCGGCGCGCCCGGTGGCCTCCGTGGCACCGCGCACCCGGGCGCCGTCGTGACCGCCGCCCACGGCGGCCAGCTCCTGCTCGCCGCCGGTGTCGGCCCCGGTCTTCTCTGCCCGGGCGGCCTCGCCGGTCGCCGTGGGGCCCGGGGGAGGTACGTGCATCGCGACGGGCCGGGTGTGTCCGGCGGTGTCCGGGCGCGCGTGCACCTCGGCGCCGGGCGGTACCGCCGGGAGCGCGGCCTGGTAGTTGTGCCACGGCAGCCACGGGCGCCGCTGCTCCTGGGGAGACGGTTCGGCGACCGGTTCGCCGGCACGACCCGTGATCTCCACCCGGCCGCCCTGCGCCAGCTGCGAGGTCCTCCAGTCGTGCAGGGTCTCGTACGCCGCGTGGTCCATGAACGAGCCGTCGAGCTCGACCGTCGCGACGGCCCGCTCGGGCACCTGGCCGATCACCCTGGTCAGCCGGGGCACCGCCAGGAAGGTCAACTGGCCCTGTACCCGTACCAGGTGCCCACCGTCGGCGAGCGGCTCGTGCGTGATCCGGGTGTGCGTGAGCCGGTGCAGCGCGACACCGATGGCGACCGCGATACCGATGCCGACGCCCTCCAGCACGCCGAAGACGACCACGCCGAGCACCGTGGCGCCGTAGGCGACCACCTCGCGGTGCTTGGTGACCGTGCGGATGTGATGGACGTTCACCATCTGGATGCCGACCACCATCACCAGCGCTGCCAGTGCCGCCAGCGGGATCAGCTCCAGCAGGCCGACCAGCAGTCCCGTGGCCAGCAGAACCCAGCAACCGTGCATGATCGTGGAGTTGCGGCTGACCGCACCCGACGCGACGTTGGTGGAGCTGCGCACCGCGACGCCCGTGATCGGCAGACCGCCGAGCGAGCCGGAGACGACGTTCGCCGCACCCTGGCCGCGCAGCTCACGGTCGAGGTCCGCCTTGGGGACCCGCACCCCGCCGCGCCGCTGGCGGGCGGTGGTGAGCTTGTCCACGGCGACGGCGGAGAGCAGCGACTCGACGCTGGCGACCAGAGTCACCGTCAGCACGCCGGCGATCAGGCCCAGGGCCGGACCCTCCGGAAGCTGCGGCAGCGCGTGGCTGCTCCAGGAGGGGAGGTCGACGCGCGGCAGCCGGAACCCGGCGAGCAGCGCGACGACGGTCGCCGCGGTGACCGCGGCCAGTGCCGTCGGCACCGCCTTGCGCACCAGCGCGCCGTAGCGGCCGGGCAGGCGCGGCCACAACAGCATGACGGCGATGGTGACGCCGCCGACGGCCAGCGCGGCGGGATGGGGATCGGCCAGCTGTGCCGGGAGCTCCGCGAGGTTGCTGAGGACCGAGCTCTCCGGGCTGCCGCCGAGGACGATGTGCAGCTGCGCGATCGCGATGGTCACACCGATGCCGGCGAGCATGCCGTGCACGATCGCCGGACTGACCACCAGCGCGGTCCGGGCCACGCGTGCCGCGGACAGGGCGAGTTGGGTGAGTCCGGCGAGGACGGTGATGGCGCAGGTGGTGCGCCATCCGTAGGCCTGGATGAGGTCGGCGGTGACGACGGTGAGACCGGCGGCGGGGCCGCTCACCTGGAGCGGAGCACCGCCGAGGCGACCGGCGACGATACCGCCCACAGCGGCGGCCACCAGCCCCGCCTGGAGTGGGGCGCCGGTGGCGAGTGCGATGCCGAGGGACAGCGGCAGCGCGACGAGGAAAACCGAGATCGAGGCCGAGAAGTCGGCGCGGTGGCGTGCGAGTCCATGGATGGCAGGGGCGCAGGCGGACATCCGTCTCCGTCCGTAAAAGGGAGCAGCAGGGGCGGGGCGGTCACGCTTCGTAAGGGTATGACTACCCTCAAGCATTGGTAAACGAAGAGTAATGCGGTGTAAAGCACTCCACTAGTACGCAAGCCCTTTCGGGGGGCTCATTACGCCCAAAGTGTGAATAATCATCGGAATAGCTTGTCGTATCAATATCTTTTCGGGTTGTCGGGAGAGCTTGGATTTGTGCCGGTTCGCCCCGTGCGGCCGGCCGTGACCCAGGCAGACCTCACGGCGGGAGAACCCGATGACGGGCTCGGTTACCAGGCTTGCGGCGGCGGCGACAGCCCTCGCCATCACCCTCACCATGGCCGCGTGTTCCGGCGGGCAGCCCGAGGGCGGTGGAAGCGGCGGCGAGACCAAGAAGGACGAGGGCGCCGCCGCCCCCGAGGCGCCCCAGCCACCCCAGCTCATCGGTGACGGCTCCACCGCCTTCACCGGTGCGCAGCCCAACCAGCCCACCGTCAGCAAGCTCGCCCCAGGCGAGACCCCGCCGCAGTTCGTCGTCTTCTCCTGGGACGGCGCGGGGGAGGACGGCAACCAGCTCTTCTCCCACTTTCGGCAGGTCGCCAAGGACCACGACGCCCACATGACCTACTTCCTCTCCGGCGTCTACGTACTGCCGGAGGACCAGCGCCACGAGTACCAGCCGCCCGGCCGCTCCGCGGGCGCCTCCGACATCGGCTACCTCCGCGACGAGAACATCGCCGCCACCCTGGAGCAGCTCCGCGGCGCCTGGATGGACGGCAGCGAGATCGGCACGCACTACAACGGGCACTTCTGCGGCCCGGGAGGAGTCGGCTCCTGGTCCCCCGAGGACTGGATCAGCGAGACCGAGCAGGCCAAATGGATGGTCAAGAACTGGAAGACCACCACCGGCTGGGAGGAGATGGAGCCGCTGCCCTTCGACTACGAGGACGAGATGGTCGGCGGACGGACTCCCTGCCTGGAGGGCCGCGATGCCCTCATGGCCGCCGCCCCCGAACTCGGGATGCGCTACGACTCCAGCGGCAACGGCACCCAGGTCTGGCCCCAGCAGGAGAACGGAATCTGGGACATCCCGCTCCAGCAGGTCCCGATGCCCGGCCGGGCCTTCGAGACCCTCGCCATGGACTACAACTTCATGGTGAACCAGTCCGGCCCCACCAGCGGCGACCCCGCCAACCACCCCCAGTGGGAAGCCCAGATGAGGGACGGTCTCCTCCAGGCGTTCCAGCGCGCGCACGACGGCAACCGGGCGCCGCTCATCATCGGCAACCACTTCAACAGCTGGAACGGCGGCATCTACATGAACGCCGTCGAGGATGTCATCAAGGACGTCTGCCCCCGCGAGGACGTCGAGTGCGTCTCCTTCCGGCAGCTCGTCGACTGGCTCGACGCCCAGGACCCGGAGGTGCTCGACCAGCTGCGGACGCTGGGCGTGGGTGAGGCTCCGGCCGGCGGCTGGGAGCAGTTCCTGGCGGCGAACGCGCCGGAGGACGCCGCACGCGAGGAGGACGCCGCGCCGGTCGAGTGACGGGTGGGCTCCTGCCCTTCGGCCCGCCTTACCGGC
>NZ_BHZI01000378.1 GCF_004305975.1 Streptomyces otsuchiensis | reverse complement strand
ACACGAAGCAAAAAATGTTGTTATGAAGGATACGAACTACACAAAGAACAAAACAAGGAGTCTCGTCTGCAGCGTCAGATGTGTAGAAGAGCAATACACCTGACCTACCCGGCTTCGCCGCCTCGCGGGTGCCGGGTGTCAGGTGCCCGCTGTGGCGCGGGGAGGTCGGTGCCGACCACTGGTGCGAACGACTGGTGATCTACCTGGTTCTCCCACCCAGTAGTTCATCGCGCGCCGAATACGGGGAAGCCCCCTCCGGACGCCCGTCGCCGCGGGGTCGGGAGGGGGCTTCCGGAAGGGGCTTCCGGAGGGTGATCAGGCGATGGCGTAGATGGCGCTGGCCATCGCGAAGCCCATCAGTCCGATCGTGGTCTGGAGGACCGTCCATGTCTTCAGCGTGGTCTTGACGTCCATGCCGAGGAAGCGGCCGACCAGCCAGAAGCCGGAGTCGTTGACGTGGCTGGCGGTCACCGAGCCGGCGGCCAGCGCGAGCACGATGGCGGCCACCTCGACCGAGTTGAAGTCACCGGCCAGGACGACCGACTGGATCAGTCCGGCGGCGGTGATCAGCGCGACGGTGGCCGAGCCCTGGGCGATGCGCAGCGCGGTGGCGACCAGGTAGCCGATGACGATGACCGGCAGGCCGAGGTCGGCCAGCGCGTCGGAGAGGGCGTCGCCGATGCCGCTGGCGCGCAGCACCGCGCCGAACATGCCGCCGGCGCCGGTGATCAGGATGATGGAGGCGATCGGGCCGAGCGCGGAGTCCGTCAGCTTCTCGATGACATCGCCGCCGCGGCCGCGCCGGGTGCCCAGCACGTAGATGGCGACCAGCACGGTGATCAGCAGCGCGACCGGGGTGGAGCCCATGGCCCGGGCGAACTCGAACCAGCCGGCCTCGCCGTCGATCCAGCCCGCCGCGCGGGCGGTGTCCAGGCCGGTGTTGGCGAAGATCATGACCAGCGGCAGCATCAGCAGGCCGATCACGGTGGCGGGGGAGGGCGGGTTCTCGTCCTTCTCGACCTGCTCGCCGCCGGTCAGGATGTCCGGCACGGGGAGCACGATGCGCTTGCCGACCCACAGGCCGAAGAGGTAGCTGGTGACGTACCAGGTCGGGATGGCGATGACCAGGCCGAGCAGGATGACCAGGCCGATCTCCGCCTGCATCAGCTCGGAGGCCGCCACCGGCCCGGGGTGCGGCGGCACGAAGATGTGCATCACGGAGAAGGCGCCGGCCACCGGAAGGCCGTAGCGCAGGATGCCGCCGCCCACGCGCCGCGCGACCGTGAAGACGATCGGCAGCATCACGACGAGGCCCGCGTCGAAGAAGATCGGGAAGCCGAAGAACAGCGACGCGATACCCAGTGCCAGAGGCGCGCGGTCCTCACCGAACCGCCGGATCAGGGCGTCGGACAGGGCCTGGGCGCCGCCGCTCACCTCGATCAGCCGGCCGAGGATGGCACCGAGTCCGACCAGCAGCGCCACGCCGCCGAGGGTCGTCCCGAACCCCTGCACAAGGGTGTCGACGACCTGGTTCGACGGGATGCCGGTCGCGAAGGCGGTGATCAGGCTGACCACGATCAGGGCGAGCAGCGCGTGGACGCGCAGCTTCATGATCAGGAACAGCAGGACACCGATCGCGGCGGCGGCTATGGCCAGAAGCGGCCCGGCGCCCATGGTCTGTGTCCAGGTGTCGGTGGGGTCCATGCGGAAGCTCCGTTGCCTTGCGGGGACGTGAGGGTGGTGAGGGTCGAGGTGGTCCGGGTGCGGGGCCGGGGCACGCGTCGGGGCTGAGTCCGGGTGCGGGCCGCCGCGGCCGGGATGCCGTCCCGCCGCCCGGTCCGGTCGGCGGGACGGTGGCGGGTCAGGGCAGGCCGAGGGCGGCCAGGGCGTCGTCGGCGATCTGCTCGGGGGTGCGGCGCAGGTCGACCGTGACGCCGTCCTCGTCGTCGGCGAGCGGTTCGAGGTCGGAGAACTGGGAGTCCAGCAACGAGGGCGGCATGAAGTGGCCGGTACGCAGGTGGAGTCGGCCGGCGATCAGTTCCGGGGTGCCGGCGAGGTGCACGAAGCGCACGTGGCCGGTGGCCTCCCGCAGGAGGTCCCGGTAGTCGCGCTTGAGCGCCGAGCAGCTGACGACGCCCGGTGTCCCGGCCTCGGCCCGTTCGCTGATCCAGTCCCGGATGACCCGGAGCCACGGCAGCCGGTCGGCGTCCGTGAGCGGGGTGCCGGCCGCCATCTTGTCGATGTTGGACTGCGGATGCAGCGCGTCGGCCTCCGCCATGGACCAGCCGAGGCGGTCGGCGAGCAGTGCGGCGATGGTGCTCTTGCCGGCTCCCGACACCCCCATGACCACGAGCGTGGTCGGCGACATGGGCCTCTCCTCACTGAAAGGTGCTACCAATGGTCGGGAAAGGTAACACCAATATTTCCGGTGAGGGAACCCCCGGCGACACACATCACGTTTCGGCCCGGAAAGCCGCGCGACCGGTGGCGCAGCGTCGCCGGCCGATGGCTCAGCGGGCAGGGCGGGGGCGCTCGGAGCGCGCGCCCGGTGCCGCCCGGTCACCGGCGCCCGCCGGACGCCGACGGCCACGGGATAGGCTTCCCACGTGGGGAGACAGCGCGCGGGCAACGGCGGGACCGAGTCACTGCACCACTCGGTGCTCGACGCCATCGGACTGGAGATCACCGGCGGCGTCCTCCCCGAAGGCCACGGCCTCACCCTGGACGTCATCCAGGAACGGTTCGGCGTCTCCCGGACCGTCGCCCGCGAGACCATGCGGCTGCTGGAGTCCATGGGCCTGGTCGTCTCCCGCCGTCGCGTCGGCATCACCGTCCAGCCCTCGTCCTCCTGGCACGTCTACGACCCCCGGGTCATCTGGTGGCGGCTCGCCGGGCCCGGACGCGACTCCCAGCTCCGTTCGCTGACCGAACTCCGCATCGCCGTCGAGCCGTTGGCCGCCTCCGCCGCCGCCCGGTACGCCACCCCCGCCCAGCGCGAACGGCTGCTCGCCCTCGCCGCGGAGATGCGCGCACACGGTGAGGCCGGCCGGCTCGAACCCTTCATGGAACTCGACGTCGAGATGCACTCGCTGCTGCTGCGCGCCAGCGGCAACGAGATGTTCACGGCGCTCACCGACGTCGTCACCTCCGTCCTGCGCGGACGCACCCAGCTCGGACTGATGCCGCACCGGCCGGTGCCGGAGGCCCTCGACCTGCACGAGGAGGTCGCCCGCACGGTCGCCGACGGGGACCACGCCGCCGCCGAGACCGCGATGCGGCGGCTGCTGGCCGAGGTGCGCGACGCGATGGCACCGATCCGGCCCCGCCGCGTCTGACGGGGCGACGGGCGGGCGAGGGTGACGTGGCGACAGGCGCGCGGCGTCTGTCGGGGTGACCGGCGCGCCGGGGCAGCGGGGTGACGGGCGGGCCGGTGGCCCGCCCGGTTCCGTTCAGCCCCGGTGTCCCTCGATCTCACGCGGGTCGCGCGAGGCCGGGCCGATGTAGCGCGCCGCCGGCCGGACCAGCCGTCCCGTGCGCTTCTGCTCCAGGATGTGCGCGGACCAGCCCGCCGTCCTGGCGCAGGTGAACATCGAGGTGAACATGGGCGCCGGCACCTCCGCGAAATCCAGCATGATGGCCGCCCAGAACTCCACGTTGGTGGCGAGCACCCGGTCCGGACGCCGCTCGTGCAGTTCCTTCAGCGCCGCGCGCTCCAACGCCTCGGCCGCCTCGTACCGCGGCGCGCCCAGCTCCTTCGCCGTGCGGCGCAGTACCCGTGCCCGCGGGTCCTCCGCCCGGTAGACCCGGTGACCGAAGCCCATCAGCCGCTCTCCCGAGTCCAGTTGACGCTTGACGTAGGCGGTCGCGTCCCCGGTGCGCTCGATCTCCTCGATCATGCCCAGCACCCGCGAGGGCGCCCCGCCGTGCAGCGGACCGGACATGGCGCCGACCGCGCCGGACAGCGCCGCCGCCACGTCGGCACCGGTGGAGGCGATCACCCGCGCGGTGAACGTCGAGGCGTTCATGCCGTGTTCGGCTGCGGAGGTCCAGTAGGCGTCCACCGCGGCGACGTGCCGCGGGTCGGGTTCGCCCCGCCAGCGCCGCATGAACCGCTCGACCACCGAGTCGGCCTTGTCGATCTCGCGCTGCGGCACCATCGGCACCCCGGTGCCGCGCGCGGACTGCGCGACATAGCTGAGCGCCATCACGGCGGCGCGCGCCAGATCCGCCCGCGCCTGTCCGGCGTCGATGTCCAGCAGCGGGCGCAGCCCCCAGGCCGGGGCGAGCATGGCGAGCGCGGACTGCACGTCCACCCGGACGTCACCCGAGTGCACCGGGATCGGGAACGGTTCCGCCGCGGGCAGCCCTGGTTCGAACGCCCCGTCCACCAGTAGTCCCCACACCTGCCCGAAGGAGACCTTCCCGACCAGGTCCTCGATGTCGACGCCCCGGTACCGCAG
>NZ_BHZI01000377.1 GCF_004305975.1 Streptomyces otsuchiensis | reverse complement strand
CCCCTGCTCCCCTCGCCCCCGTCCCTGTCGACCGCGCCGGGTGGCGGTCGGCGGGCGTGCTCAGCGGGCGCGCTCGTACTGCCGCGGGTAGCCGTCGTAGCCGGAGCCCAGCTGACGGGCGGCCCGGTGTGCGAAGTAGGGGTCGCGCAGCATCTCCCGGCCGATGAGTACCGCGTCGGCCTCACCACCGGCGACGACGGCCTCGGCCTGGGCGGGATCGGTGATCAGCCCGACCGCACCGGTCGCGAGACCGGCCTCCCGGCGCACCCGGGCGGCGAAGGGGACCTGGTAGCCGGGGCTCACCGGAATCTCCACCCCGGGGGCGTTGCCACCCGAGGAGACGTCCAGCAGGTCCACGCCGCGTTCGCGCAGCAGAGCCGCCAGACGCACCGTGTCGTCCACGGTCCAGCCCCCGTCCGCGAGCCAGTCGGTGGCGGAGACGCGGAACAGCAGGGGCAGCTCGGGCGGCCACTGCGCGCGGATCGCGTCCACGACCTCCAGCGCCAGGCGGGTGCGCCCGGCGAAGTCGCCGCCGTAGCCGTCGGTGCGGTGGTTGCTGTGCGGGGAGAGGAACTCGCCGAGCAGGTAACCGTGGGCCCCGTGCACCTCGACGACGCGGAACCCGGCCGCCAGCGCGCGCCGGGTGGCGGCGGCGAAGTCGGCGACGACGGCGGCGATGCCCTCACCGGTCAGCTCCGTCGGCACCGGGTCCCGGTCCGAGAAGGCCAGCGGGCTGGGCGCCACCGTCTGCCAGCCGCCCTCGTCCGGGCCGATGGGCCCGCCTCCGCGCCAGGGGCGCTCGCAACTGGCCTTCCGGCCGGCGTGGGCGAGCTGGATCCCGGGTACCGTCCCCTGCTCGTGGAGGAAGCTCGCGAGGCGGCGCAGCCCCTCGGTCTGCCGCTCGTTCCACAGGCCGAGGTCGCCCGGACTGATCCGCCCCTCGGGGCTGACGGCGGTGGCCTCCAGCAGCACCAGCCCCGTGCCACCCGCGGCCCGCGCCCCGTAGTGGGCGAGATGCCAGTCGGTCACCACGCCGGTGTCCGGCCCGCTGTCCGGCGCCGAGTACTGGCACATCGGCGCCATCCAGACGCGGTTGCGGGTGGTGATCCCGCGCAGGGTGAGGGGTTCCAGCAGGGCGCTCATCGCATCGTGCCTTCCGCTTCCGGGCCCCCGGCGGGCCCACTCGTACGGTAATCGCCGTATTACGGGGACTGTCAAACTACGATGCTTCTCGTACGATGAGCCCATGGCCACGTCCCCCGCGTCCGCCGCGTCCGCCGCGTCCTCCGGTACCCGCGTCCTGCTCCATCCCACCCTCGCGGAGATCCGCCTGGAGCGGGTACTGCACGCCCTCTCCGACCCGGTGCGGCTGCGGGTGGTGCGGGCGCTGGCGGAGACCAGGGACGGGCTGCCCTGTTCGCTGATCGACCTTCCGGTGTCCAAGTCGACCACCACCCACCACTTCCGGGTGCTGCGCCAGTCCGGCGTCGTCCGCCAGCAGTACCGGGGGACCGCGAAGATCAACGAGCTGCGGCGCGACGAACTCGACTGGCTCTTCCCCGGGTTGCTCGCCGGAGTCCTCGAAGCGGCACGCCAGCAGGAAGCCCGCCCCGCGCCGGCTGTGCGCTGACGCCGCCTTCGTCCCCCGGCGGCCGCGCGGCGCGGGACGCGGCCCAGCCCGGCGCGAATCGACCGCCGACGGCTTCGGCGGTCATGAGGTCAGCGGCGCCGGGTCCGCCACCGGTGGCGGGAAGCCCAGCTCCCACTCCAGCCGGTACCGGGCGAACAGCTCGCCGCGCAGCCGTGCGGGAGGCAGTGCGGCACCCGGTAGCAGGACGGCGACCACCGCTCCCATCAGCAGCGCGCGCAGGATCGGGTAGTCGGCCTCCACATCGCCCGAGCCGTGGGCGGCCAGCGCCCCGCGCAGCAGGGTGCCCAGACGCTGCTGCTCCACACAGTGCACGAAGCCCTCCTGCTGGAGCAGGCCGGCCATGTGGGCGCGCATCAGCACCGGTTCGTCGGCCGCGATACCGAGGACCGCGTCGATGGCCCGGGCCAGCATCTCGTCCCCCGCCGAGGGGCCTTCGGGCGCCGGGCGGCGCTCCAGCGCCTCGTCGACGCGCAGATGCATCAGACGGTGCACCGCGGACTGCAGGAGCTGCTGCTTGCCGGGGAAGTAGTACGAGATCAGCCCCCGCGCGGAGCCCGCGCGGTCCGCGATGTCCGTCAGGGTCGTCGCCTCGTAGCCGTGCTCGGCCACCAACTCCACGGTGGCCTGCAGCAGACGCTCTCGCGAGCGCCGCCTCAGCTCCGCGTTGACCGAAGGTCGGCGAGGGGACATAACGGAAACTCCGCGTTGACTGGCTGGCGGCCAGTATACTGACCTCGCGCGACCGCGAAACGCGGTCCGTCTCGGGGGTACCGGTATCGGGCGGAGCGGGGGACCGCCCGATACCGGTCGGGGGAAAAGCGCATGTGAGAGCGGCGCCGGGCCTCAGCCCGGAGAGCGCGCGGGGGTTCGCACCACGCGACGCACCCCGGCAGGACCCAGCCCCCACCGCTTCCCGTGCCGTCGCCGGAGAAGCGTGCCGGACGCGAGCGATCTGCCTCGTTCGGGTGAATTTTCCGTCGTCGCGGGCAGAGGCCGCAAAAAATCTTGTGTGAGACGTCGCGCGCGAGGGGGTTCCTCGCCGTCACCGGCCTCGTCCCGGGCATCCGCCCTCGGAGTGCGGCGGCCCCGGTTCAGCCCAGGGAGCTGAGCCCCGGGGCGAAGGCCACCAGGAGCGGGACCGCCGGCAGCAGCGCCGCCGCGGCCGTCAGCCGCAGCCGGCGGGAACCGGAGAAGTGCGGCACCGGGGCCAGCAGCCGGTCCACCCGCCGGGCCAGCGGGCTGGGCACCTGGCGGTTGGGGGTGAAGGCGTCGCGGTCCTCGTTCAGCCCCAGCAGCGCGAGCGCGGTGGTCATCCGTCCGAACCGCCGGGAGGCGCTGTCGTCGGCCGCCATCTCCACCAGGTGATGCACCTCGCGGTGGAACGCCGCGAACACCGGGACCTGCGGGAAGCCCCGGGCCAGCGCGCCGGAGCAGTACAGCAGCCAGTCGTGGCGGGCGCGGGCGTGCCCCTGTTCATGGGCGAGCACCGCGTCGAGCTGGCGGCCGTTCAGCCGCCGGAGCGCCCCCGAGGTGATCATCAGCTGCTCCGGCGGGCCGGGCAGCAGCCACGCCCCCGGGCGCGCGTCCTCGATGACGACCAGACGGTCCCGTCCCGGTTCCTCCCCGGGCAGCCGCGGTGCGCGCGCCCGCAGCGCCGCGTGCTGCCGGCGTCGTGCGGCTCGGGTCGTCCACACCACGCGCACCAGCATCACGGCCGTCCACAGCCCGCCGCAGGCGAGCACCACGGCCACCGCCGCGGCCCACTGCTGGCCGTCCGGGTGCAGCGCGTAGGCGTCCAGGACCCGGCTCGGCGCGGGGGCGAACACCTGTCCGCGCACCGCGTGCCAGGCGGCGGCTCCGGAGAGCGCCATCGCCAGCACGCAGCACAGCAGTACGGCGGCCACCACGCACTGCCAGACCCACAGGGCGAGGATCGGCTCCCGGTCCGGCCAGGAACCGCGGACCAGCACACGCGGCGCCAGCGCCGCGGTGAGTCCGCCCAACGCGAGCAGCGTGAGCGCGATGACCATGCCGTCAGCCTAGAACCCGCCTCGCGGCGCCGGACGCCGGGGTGACGCATTCCTCACCGTCCGCGTCCCCGCGCGGCCCACATCCGTCCTCTTCCGCGTCCCCCGCTCGCAACACCGGTACCGGCCGGACTCGTACGCCCGGAGTCTCCCCGGACGGTGAGTGCCGGTCACATCAACGGCAGCATGGCTGCCATGGCCAGCGCGAGCGACAGCCGGCAGCCGGTGGCGACCTGCGCCTGGGCCCGCCCGGCGGAGACGGCGGGTGCGGCGGGCAGCAGCTGCCACGCCACGTACATCGCGTATCCCGCGAAGTAGAGCAGAAGCACCCCGGTGAGCACCGGCACCCCGGCGGCGGGCAGTTCGCCGTGGAGCGCGGCTCCGTCCGCGTCGTGCCCGCCCGCGCCGTGCGCCCCGCCGCGCATGGCGAGCGCCATGTAGACCATGGCGGAGGACTCCAACGCGTGGTGGCCCCGGTGCGGCAGCGCCGCCCGGGAGATCAGCGACCACAGCGCGGCCGCCCCGAAGACCACGGCGAGGGCGACGGCCACCAGGCCGGGCGGCAACGGAGCCGGCGCGGCCATCACGGCCATGCCCACCCCCATCACGCCCTCCGCGGCGGAGCTGCGCCGCCGTGCCGCACCGTGCACGCCGCGGACCGCGCCCAGCAGACAGTAGAGACCCGTGCCGCCGCACAGTGCCACCAACAGCCAGCCGACCAGCGCGGGACCGTGCACCGCGCACCTCCCCCTCGGCAGCGTCGGCCCGGCCGGTGCCGGACTCCCCGCCCGG
>NZ_BHZI01000376.1 GCF_004305975.1 Streptomyces otsuchiensis | reverse complement strand
GAGCCCGCCCCCGCCCTCGGCGGCGCCTCCTCCGGGACCGCCCTCGGCACCGGCTGCCAACGGACCGGAGCCCGGGCCGGGGCAGGAGCCCCGGCCCGAGCCCGACATCCCTGAGCAGCACGACGGTCCCGGGAAGCCCGGCGGCCACGAGAAGCCCGGCGGCCACGACGGTTCGCAACACGGATACAGCCACCACGCGTTGATGTCGCTCCTCGGCGTCTGGGCGCTCGGCGCGTGCGGGGCCACGGAGGCGGCGGCCGTGGAGCACCACCTCAACAGCTGCTCGGCCTGCGCCGAGGAGGGGCTGCGGCTGCGGGACGCCGTGAGCCTGCTGGAACCCCAGCGGACCCTGGACCTCGACGGCTCACTCCGCCCCCGCGTGCTGGAGAGCTGTCTGGCGCGTCGGCCCGCCCGGCTCCCGGTTCCGGAGTGGGCGGCCCCGTTCGAGGCGGAGACGGCGCGGCTGGACTACCTGCTGCACGATCTGATGGACGACGAGTGGCACGAACCGGTGCGGCTGCGCTGGTACTCGGGCGACAGCCCGGTCGGCTGCGCCACCACGGTCGCCGGGGTGCTGGACCATCTGGTCGCCGTGGACGGGCTGCTCTGCCCCGGCCTCGGCCTGCCGGACCCGCTGGGCGCGGAGGACGACGGTGGCGGCCCGGCGAGCCGCACCGATCTGCACTGGCTGCGCACCGCCGCCGACCGGGAACGCCGGCCGCACGGCGCGTGGCGCCCCTGGCGGGACCAGAGCCGCGCGCTGGTGGCGTCGGCGGCGCGGCTGCCGCACGAGGCCGGGCGGCGCGTGCCCTACCTCACCCCAGAGCGTTTCTGCGAGGGGGAGCTCTCCCTGGAGGACGCCTTCCTGGACCGGGCGTTCGCCTGCTGGATCCACGGCGAGGACATCGCGGAGGCCGTCCACTACCCGTACGGAGCGCCGCCCGGACCCCAGCTGCGGATGCTGGTGGACCTGACGGCGCGGCGGGTGCCGGTCAGCCTGGCCGGGCGGCGCCGGGCCGGACTGACCAGTTCCCCGGCCGCCCTGGCACCGGCGGACGCGCCGGGCCGCACGCTCCATCTGGAGGTGGAGGGCGAGGGCGGCGGTGACTGGTTCATCCCGCTGGACTCACCGACCGCGCCGGCCTCCCCGGACGCCGCGGTCGCCCACGTGGTCCTGGACGACGTGGCGTTCTGCCAGCTCGCGGCGGGACGGATCACACTGGACCAGGCCGCCGCCGGTGCCGCCGGGGACCAGCGGGCCGTGCAGGACATGCTGTACGCCACGGCGGCGCTCTCCCGGCTGTGACGGCCGCCGGCGCTGTCACCGCCGCGACCGCCCCGCCTGACGCGTCCGTCCCCGCTCAGTCGAAGACGACGGTCCGGGTGCCGTTGAGCAGGACCCGCCGTTCGCTGTGCCACTTCACCGCGCGCGCCAGCGCCTGGCACTCCACGTCCCGGCCGACCGCCACCAGCTGGGCCGGCGACAGCTCGTGGCCGACCCGCTCGACCTCCTGCTCGATGATCGGCCCCTCGTCCAGCTCGGCCGTCACGTAGTGCGCGGTCGCACCGATCAGCTTCACCCCGCGTGCGTGCGCCTGGTGGTACGGCTTGGCGCCCTTGAAGCTCGGCAGGAAGGAGTGGTGGATGTTGATGATGCGACCGGGCAGCTGCTTGCACAGGTCGTCGGAGACCACCTGCATGTACCGGGCCAGCACCACCAGTTCCACGTCCTGCTCCTCGACGATCCGCAGCAGCCGCGCCTCGGCCTCGGCCTTGGTGTCGGCGGTCACCGGGATGTGGTGGAAGGGCACACCGTAGGAGGCCGTCAGCTCCTCGAAGTCCGGGTGGTTGGAGACCACGGCGGCGATCTCCACCGGCAGCGCGCCGATCCGGGTGCGGAACAGCAGGTCGTTGAGGCAGTGGCCGAACTTGCTGACCATCACCACGATCCGCATCCGGCGGTCCGCGCTGCCCAGCTGCCAGTCCATGGCGAAGGAGTCACCGACCGCCGTGAAGCTGGCGCGCAGCTTCTCCAGCGTGACCGGGGTGCCGGCGCTGAAGTGCACCCGCATGAAGAACAGGCCGGTGCCGTGGTCCTTGAACTGCTGGCTGTCCTCGATGTTGCAGCCGGTCATGAAGAGATAGCTGGACACGGCGTGCACGATGCCCGGCCGGTCCGGGCAGGACAGCGTGAGCACGTACTGTTCGGCGGACTGATCGGCGGACTCCGGCCGATCGGCGGAGAGCGAGGGCGTCATACCCACATAGCCTGGCACATCGAGACGGGGTGCCCGGCATCCGAGACGGCGCCGCCCGGGTGGCGGGCGGCCGCGCCGGACCGCGCGCCGCCCAGCGCGTGGCCGCGCCTACACCACCTGCTGCGCGGCGGCCACCTCGCCGAGGCTGCGCGGCCGGACGTCCGGGTCCTCACCGTCGTTGACGGCCAGCAGGGCGTGCGCCTCGCGCGCCGCGGCGACCGCGTCGGTCCAGTCGGGGTGGCGCAGGTAGTCGGTGACCGGCGCGTCCGGGCCGACCTGGTGCAGGATGCGCAGCACCCGCAGCACGGCCGCGTCCACCGCGGCGGCCTCCCGCGCGTCACGGAAGACGGCGCCGACGTACCGCTCGGCCGACCAGTTGTCGAGCCAGGTGTCCTCGACGAGCCGGTACACGGCGTCGGTGACGTCCCCGTACCCCGGCGCGCCGGCGACCCAGCACTCCTGGTGGAACGTGGGGTCGGAGAGCATGTGGAGCGCGGAACGCACATTGGTGCGCCAGCGCCACCACGGCATGTCGTTGAGGGGCATGCCGCCCATGGTGGAGGAACGACGGGCGCGACGGGAAGAGCTTTCCGAACCTTGCACGGAATCGATCGTACGTGCGCGGCGGCCGTGCCCCGACCGCGAGTCCGGAGGACCGGCTCAGAGGTCGATCGGCCGGCGCTCGGGCAGCCCGTGGTCACGGGCGATCGGGTTCCACAGTTCCGCCGCGAGCTCCTTGGAGGCCGTCGCCTCGCCGCTGGCACGACCGGCCTCGGCGTGGTTCCCGGTGTGCTGGGCGGAGCCGCCCCGGCACATCCGGCGGCGGTCGTCCCGCACCTCACCCGCCCAGTCGGCGTACCGGTCGTCGGCCTCCGCCGAGGAGTTCCACGCGGAGCGCAGCGCCTCGGTCAGTTCCGGGTGGGCGGGGAGCGCGTCGAGCGTCATGCCGTCGAGCCGCTCCACCAGTGCGCGACGCTGCTCGCCGGCTTCCCGCAGGTCGCGGCGGGCGTGCCGCAGCTTGTCGCACTGCTGCACGGAGGCGACGGCGTCGATGACCGACTGACGGCTGGTGCCGCTCTCCTCCAGCAGCTGCGACAGCTCCTGGGCCTGCGCCGCCGCGAGCGCGCGGTTCGCCTCCTCGGCGGCCTCCCGCTCCGCGGTGGCCGCGGCGTCGTCCTCGGCCTCGGTGTCGTCCCCGGTATCCGGTCCGTCGGCGGGGGCGCTCTGCCCCCGGGAGTCGGCATCCTGCTGCTCGGTGCCCGAACCACCGCCGTCGCCACCGGACATGGACACCGCGCCGACCACCAGGCCGATCACGGCGCACAGGGTCACCACGATCACGCCGACCACCACGGGCGACATGCCCGGACGCGGCTCGGACTGCCGGCGCCTGCCGGAGCGCGACGGGGGGCCGCCGTGCCCGCCGTGTCCGCCGCCGTGGCGGCGCGGGGGCGGAGGTGGTTCACCCTCGTGGAAGAGCGAGTCGAAACTGTCCGAGATCAGCGGGAGCTGACGGGTGTCCCCCATCGCCTCGCCGCCGCCCGGCGCGGGTCCGCCGGTGATCGGCGGAATCAGCTGGGTGGCCGCCTCGTCCGGAGTTCCCGCAGGCCCACCGGCCGCGATCGGCGGGATCATCTGCGTCGCCGCCTCGTCGTGGGACGCGGCGGTGATCGGCGGGATCATCTGCGTCGCCGCCTCGTCGGGGTGCGGACCACCGTGCGGGCCCGCGCCCGGACCGGTGGCGGAGATCGGCGGGATCATCTGCGTGGCCGCCTCGTTCATCGCCGGGCCGGCCGGGGTGCCCGGCTGGCCGGGCGCTCCCGGGTAGGGAGCCGGGGGCGGCGCGTCGGCACCGGAAGCGGCGGCGAACTGACCGGCGCTCGCGCCGGCGGGGCCCGCTGCCCGCTTACCGCGTCCCTGCCGGGCGCGCCGGGCGGCGGCGCGCCCGCCGGGTGCCGGTGTGCCGGGGTCGGCCGGTGACTCGGCGGGGCCGCCGTACCCGGCGCCCGGCGGCGGGGCGCCGCCGTGTGTGCCGTAGCCGTCGGCCGGTGCGGGCAGGCCGAGGCCGTCGGTGGCTCCGTGCGTGGGAGCACCGCCCGCACGACGGCGGCCGGTGCCGGCCCGGCCGGCGCCGGGGGCGGGGGACGGTTCGTCCGCCGGTCCGCCGGGCTTGGCGCGACGGCGGCCGGAGCCACCGCCGGGCGGCGGAGCGGGAGTCGCCGGGGCGGGCGGAAGAC
>NZ_BHZI01000375.1 GCF_004305975.1 Streptomyces otsuchiensis | reverse complement strand
CGCGCGGGGTCGGCCGCACGCAGCTGCTCACCGAGCTGGAAGAGCCCCATCAGCTCCGCGAACCGCGTGCGGTCGCGGGTCAGTTCGCGGCCGTAGACCTCGGCGAGCGGAAAGCCCCACTGCTGCGAACCGTCCATCTGTTCCCAGAGAGACCGGAAGGCGTCGAGGCCCTCGTTCTCCGCGGCGGTGGCGGCGAGCGGGTTGTCGCCGGGCGGCGTCGGGAACAGGGGTGGGGTCGTGCCGTCGGTCGCCGCGCTGCCGGTATCGGCGGTGGTCCGGTCGCCGTAGAGGCGCTTGAGCAGCGCCACCATGGGCTCCGGCATGGCTTCGGCGGCCCACCGCGCGCCGTTTCTGCGCTCCCCTCGGGCGAAAGGGTCGACGCCGTGGTTGGTGCCGATCCAGGCGCCGGTCAGCTCGGCGAAGAACTCGTGGACGTTGCTCGCGGAGTAGTTGACCTCGCTCCAGGTGCCGTCGGTGTTGAACCTGCGGTACTCGCCGTTGGGCCAGGGGGCGCCGGTGCCCCGCTCCGCCTCGATGATCTTGTCGGTCCGCGCGTACTCGTCGGGGGCACCCCGCACCGCGTCGATGGCCGCCTCGATGCGGTCGCGGCGCTCCTTCTCGATCGCGCGGAACGCGTCGTACGTCTCCTGGATCACTTTGCCGGCAGTGGCCAGCTGCTCGTCGGTGCCCCGGTAGGAGAGCAGCGCGTTGTGCACGGCGTGGCCGGCCTCGTGCGTGAGGAGCGAGAAGCCCTCGGGGGCCTCCTGGAAGTAGGAGCGTTCGCCCAGCAGGTTCTCCTCGCCCAGGATGACGGTGGTCTGGGTGGTCGCCCCGCGGATCGAGCTCCAGGGGATGTCGGACGCCACCTGGTTCCTGCGCCGCGACAGGTGGCCGGGAGCGGTGTCGTTGAGAGAGATGCCGCGGGCCATGACCAGAAAACGGGTCCCGCGCCCGAGGAGCATGTCGATCACGTCGTGGTTGTCGCGGAGGATGTCGGCGAGGCGGCGGCGGGCTGCGTGGCGGGCGGCGGCGGGGCGTTCGACGCCGGGGGCGAGGTGCAGCATCAGGGCTGCGGCGGCCTCGCTGAACTGTGGGGGCGTCAGCTGCGCGCGCAGCGCGGCGACCCGCGCGGAGTCGCCGGCGTAGACGGCGCGTTCGTCACTGCTCAGCCGGCCGATCTCGGCGATCGCCTCGTGGCTCTCCGGCTGGTACAGCCGCGGATCGCGCGGTTTCGCGCGCCGCCGTGCCGGTGCGGCGGGCTGCGTCGAGGGCCCCGCGTCCATCGCGTTCATCGTGCGATGGACCCCGAACTCGTGGTCGGCGAGTCCGTCGAGCAGTGCGATCGCGGCGGCTACGGGGGTGGTCCCGGACGCCATGGTGGCCCGATGGCTGGTGACGCGCGCATGGAAGTCGGCTGCGGAGAGCGGCGGCGCGGTCGGGCTGACGCTGAGCCTGCTCCGTTCCAGCGCGGCGAAGCCGTGCATCCGCTTCTCGAACTCGTCGTTCCGGGCCGGATTGGTGTCGATGTCCCGGCCGAACAGCTGGCGTGAGGCCCGCACCCAGCGCAGGACACGTTCGTCGGCGCGCTGCACCGGCCCGAGCGCGGTCAACGTCTTGATCGCCGCGAT
Organism: Streptomyces otsuchiensis; assembly: GCF_004305975.1. Classification (GTDB taxonomy): domain Bacteria; phylum Actinomycetota; class Actinomycetes; order Streptomycetales; family Streptomycetaceae; genus Streptomyces; species Streptomyces otsuchiensis. Next base: position 2,883 of record NZ_BHZI01000375.1, on the reverse strand, counting down.
CCGCAGCGAGTTGGGTTCCGGACGCACCTCCACTGGTGTCGGCGGCCGTCCGGGCGCCGAGGGCTGGGGCACGAAGACGATGCTGCTCGTCGCGTTGGCCAGGAGCTGGGCGGGTAGCGGCGACGTCAGCGGGTCCGGCGACGTCAAGTGGCCCAGCTCGGGCCAGAGCAGCAGGATGCCCGAGTGGTTGGGGAGGTCGCGCAGGATCTGGGTGCGTCCCAGCAGCTCCACCGTCTGTGCCGGCGTGGCGGGCCAGGGGCGCTGGTCGCCGCGGACGTGGAGCATCGGCTGCGCATTCGCCCCGTCGCCGATGAGGACGAACGGCGGTGGCGTACCGGTGGTGCCCCGGGTCGACTGGAGATGGTGGGTCACCGCGGTCGTCCACTGGGTGATCATCGCGGCCGGCACCCGCTGGTTCGGGGCGAGGTTGCGGCCCACCTGGTGCTGGCCGTCGTTCGACAGCAGCGGCCGGCTGAGGAAGCGGGAGTCGGCGAAGACGGTGTTGTTGACGAGTGTCAGCGACCCCTGTGCGGCGACGGCGGACGAGGGGGGATCGGTGGGCACCCACTGCGCACCCCGGGCCAGGGTGAGCGCGGAACGGCTCGGGTCCCCGGCGGAGGGACGGTAGTCCAGGCCGTCGCTGGACCAGACGCGGACGTCGGTCGCCTTGGCGAGCGCGATGGCGAGGCGCTGGCCCGGGTCGGGCCGGGTCAGCACGAACGCGGCGGGCATCCCGCTGTCGCGTTCCGGGTCGCCCGCGACCAGTTCGACGAGGACGGCCAGGCTGACCTCCTCGGTGCGGACGCGGTAGCGGCCCTCAGCAGTGCTCATGACGTCGACGGCCTCGGGCGGCTGCCGCCACGGCGCGGGCCGGCGTTCCACGGTGCCGTCGGCCCGCAGCGCCGCCGTCTCGTCCAGCCTGAGGGCGGTGGGCGGGCGGCTGAGCGAGCGGCCCTGGGCGCTGCCGTCGGCCGCGCGCAGCTCCGTGCCGGCGAGGACGTCCATGCTGTGCAGCCGCACCGCGGCCACCTCGGTGAGGGTCTTGACGCTGTCCGTGCGGCCGTCGCGGATCGATTCCAGCGCCTCGGTGACGTGCGCGGGCGTGAGGTCGCCGCTGTGGCGCTGGAGTACCTCGCGGACGAGCGAGTCGAGGTCGGCCGGGCGCGGCCCGTGCGCCGGGTCGGCGGCGCGCAGCCGCTCGCCGGCCGTGAACAGTTCCCTGTAGTCGGCGAGCCGCGCCTGGTCGGAGCGCAGGCCCGGACCGAAGACGTCGGTGAGCTGTGCCAGCCACCGCTCGTTCGCTTCGATCCTGGCCCAGAACTGCCCGGCTTGCTCGAACCTGGCGTTGTCGGCGCGGACGCTCGGCATCGGGTTGTCGTCGGGGATGTCGAGGGAGCCGGGCACCACGTTCCCGCCGTCGTCCCGGGCGGGTTCGACCCGGTGGCCGTAGAGGAAGGTGAGCAGCTTGACCATCGCGGGCCGGTAGTTGGCACGCACCCAGTCCGAGCCGTTGTTGCGGGGCTCGGTGGTGTAGCCGTCGTTGCCGTGGTTGGTGCCGAGCCAGGCCATGCTCAGTTCGGCGAAGAACTCCTTGACATTGCGCGCGGAGTAGTTCTCAGTGCTCCACTGACCGTTCTCGCTGAAGGTCCGGAATTCGCCGTTCGGCCAGGCGGCGCCCTCGCCCCGGTGCGCGGCGATGACGGCCCGTGTCCGTGCGATCTCGTCGGGCGCCCCGCGGAAGGCGGCGACCTTCTGCTCGATGCGGGCGGTCCGCGCGTTCTCCTTCGCCATGGCCGCGTCGAACGCCGACTGGATGACCCGCATTCCGGTGGTGTAGAGCTTTTCCGGCCCCTGGTAGTCGCGCAGGATGTTGTGAATCGCGTGGGCCGTCTCGTGGGCAAGTACGGACTGACCGGGCTGGTACTGCTGGAAGTACGAGCGTTCGCCGACGAGGTTCTCCTCACCGACCATCACCGTCCGGTTGTTGGTGACGCCCCGGACGGCGTCCCAGTCGACGCCATCGGTCTTCTCGGTGCGCAGCTGGCGGTGGACCGGCGCGGTGGCCCTCAGCGATTGGGACCGTGCCATGACGACGAAGCGGACCTTCGCGCGGAGCATGAGGTCGGCCAGGCCGTGGTTGCCGCGGAGGATGTCGGCGAGGCGGCGCCGGGCCACGTGGCGGGCGGCGGCGGGGCGTTCCACGCCGGGGGCCAGGTGCAGCATGAGAGCGGCGGCGGCCTCGCTGAACTGCGGAACGGTCAGCCGCGCCCGGAGTGCGGCGACGCGGGCGGGGTCGCTCGCGTACACGGCGCGTTCGTCGCTGCTCATCCGGCCGATCTCGGCGATCGCCTCGTGGCTCTCCGGCTGGTACAGGCCCGGGTCGACGGGCTCCCAGCCCGGCTCGCTCGGCGAGTCGGCCATGGGGGAGTCGCCGTCGGAGTCCGTCTGTATCGGGTGGGGTGCGGCGGAGCGGTGCGGCACGCCGGAGGCCAGTCCGTGGGTGCGGGCCTCGTCCATGTCGTTGCGGAGCAGCATGGTCCGGATCTCGGCCGGGTCGATTGCCGCTCTGTGCGCGACTCCGGTCTGGTTCTCCAGCCAGGTGCGTGTCTCCTGGACCAGCACGTCCCACGTCAGCGGCGGGGCGGTGCTGTCGGCGGCGAGGCGGAGGCGCTCGGTGGCGGCGAGCCCGTGCAGCAGCGGCCGGAACTCGGCGGCGCGTCCGGGGTTCGTGTCGATGTCCGCCCCGTGCAGGTGGCGGAGGGCCCGCACCCAGCGCGTCACGCGCTCATGCGCGTCGGGGACCGGACCGAGGGCGGTCAGCGTGACGTACTCGGCGAGCCTCTGGCTGTCCGGCTCGGGGTGGTAGGTGCGGACGGTGGGGGG
>NZ_BHZI01000374.1 GCF_004305975.1 Streptomyces otsuchiensis | reverse complement strand
TCCGCAAGGCGGACGCCGAAGGCCCCGCACAACGGCGTGCGGGGCCTTCGGCGTCCGCCTTGCGGAAGCCCGGACGCGTCACTTCGGACGCGTCGGTACTGGGCGCGTCGGTACTGGGCGTGTCGGTAATGGGCCTGTCGGTGCTGGGCGCGTCAGTACTGGGCGTAGCCGTCCAGGAACTTGCCGATGCGGGTGATGGCGTCCGCCAGCTGCTCGGGCGGCGGCAGCGTGACGATGCGGAAGTGGTCCGGCTCCGGCCAGTTGAAGCCGGTGCCGTGCACGATCATGATCTGTTCGGCGCGCAGCAGGTCGAGGACCATCTGGCGGTCGTCCTTGATCTTGTAGACCTGCGGGTCGAGCCGGGGGAACGCGTACAGCGCGCCCTTGGGCTTCACGCAGCTGATGCCCGGGATCTGCGTCAGCATCTCGTGGGTGATGTCCCGCTGCTCGCGCATCCGGCCGTTCGGCAGGACCAGCTGCTCGATCGACTGCCGGCCGAAGAGCGCGGCGGCGACCGTGTGCTGGGCCGGCATGTTGGCGCACAGCCGCATGTTGGCGAGGATCGTCAGCCCCTCGATGTAGCTGGTGGCGTGCTCCTTCGGCCCGCACACCGCCATCCAGCCGCAGCGGAAGCCCGCCACCCGGTAGTTCTTGGACAGGCCGTTGAAGGTCAGCGTCAGCAGGTCGGGCGCCACGGCGGCCGTCGAGTGGTGGACGGTGTCGTCGTAGAGGATGCGGTCGTAGATCTCGTCCGAGCAGACCACCAGGCGGTGCCGGCGGGCGATGTCGGTCAGGGACCGCAGCATCTCCTCGCTGTAGACCGCGCCGGTCGGGTTGTTCGGGTTGATGATCACGATGGCCTTGGTCCGGTCCGTGATCTTCCGCTCGATGTCGGCGAGGTCCGGCATCCACTCCGACTGCTCGTCGCAGCGGTAGTGCACCGCGGTGCCGCCGGCCAACGACACCGACGCCGTCCACAGCGGGTAGTCCGGCGCGGGGACGAGCACCTCGTCGCCGTCGTCGAGCAGCGCCTGCATGGACATCTGGATCAGCTCGGAGACCCCGTTGCCGAGGTAGATGTCCTCGACCGAGAGCATGATGTCCTTGGTCTGGTAGTGCTGCTGCACCGCCCGCCGGGCCGACAGCAGCCCCTTGGCGTCCCCGTAGCCGTGGGCCTCGGAGACGTTGCGCAGGATGTCCTCCAGGATCTCCGGCGGGCACTCGAAACCGAACGCCGCCGGGTTCCCGGTGTTCAGCTTGAGGATGCGCTGCCCCGCCGCCTCCAGTCGCTGCGCCTCCTCCAGGACCGGGCCACGGATCTCGTAGCAGACGTTGGACAACTTGGTTGACTGAATCACCTGCATAGCGGTCACGATACGACCGCGCGGGGCCGGGCGCCCGGTGTTTCTCGCCACTCGGACGAAGGGGGAGGCACCCGGGGGTGACGGCCGGGAGAGCCGTCCGGGGTGGTCCGGCGTGTTGGGGCGTGGCCGGGCGTGGTCGGGCGTGGTCAGGGGCTGATCAGGCACGTTCCGGCGCGGGGCGGGAGCGTACCGCCCGCCCCGCGAGCGCGTCGGTGCGGCGCCCGTCGCGCACCGCGAACCGGCCGTCGACCAGCACCTCTCGCACCCCCACCGCGAGCGTCCGCGGTGCCTCGAAGGTGGCGGCCGCCGCGACGGTGCCGGGGTCGAAGAGCACCAGGTCGGCGCGGTAGCCGGGCCGGACCAGGCCCCGGTCGGCCAGCCGCAGCCGCCGTGCCGGGCGGCCCGTCAGCCGGGCCACGCACTCCTCCAGGGTCAGCACCCCCAGCTCCCGCGTGTAGTGGCCCAGATAACGCGGAAAAGTGCCGTAGGCGCGCGGGTGCGGACGGTCGCCCCACAGGATGCCGTCACTGCCACCGGTGTGCGCCGGGTGGCGCATGATCGCCCGGACGTTCTCCTCGTCGCCGACGTGCTGGAGGATGGTGGAACCCGCCCGGTCCGCGAGCAGCAGCTCCCGGGCCTCGCCGAAGCCCCGCAGCCGCCGCCCGACCCAGCGGGCCGCGAGCGCCGGGTCGCGCACCCCGGAGATCTCGATGGTGGACCAGTCCACGGGCACCCCGTGGCAGCCGTCGGAACCGGTGACCTCCAGAGCGGCGCGCACCCGCTCCGCCTCCCCGTCGTCGGCCAGCCGCCGCAGCAGCGCCCCGGTGCCGCCCGCGTGCGCCCAGCCGGGGAGCAGCGCGGCGAGCGTGGTGGAGCCGGGCAGGTAGGGATAGGTGTCCAGGGTGAGATCGGTCCCCGAGGCGATCGCCTCGTCCAGCAGCGTCAGCAGCTCCGGGGCGCGGCCGGCGTTGACCGGGAAGTTCATGGTGGCGTGCGCCAGATGGAGCGCGCAGCCGGAGTCCCGGGCGACCGCCACCATCTCGCGGTAGGCGTCCAGCGCCCCGGCGCCGTAGGAGCGGTGGTGCGGGCAGTAGTAGCCGCCGTGCGCCGCCACCACCTCGCACAGCGCGGTCAGCTCGGCGGTGGAGGCGTACATGCCGGGGCTGTAGGTCAGACCCGAGGACATGCCGACCGCCCCCTGCGTCAGCCCCTCCGCCACCAGCGCGCGCATCCGCGTCAGCTCGGCGTCGGTCGCCGGACGGTCCTCCCAGCCGCAGACCATGGCCCGCACGGTGCCCTGCGGCACCAGATAGGCCGCGTTGACGGCGATCCCGCGGTCCAGCCGGTCGAGGTAACCGGCCACGTCGTGCCAGTCGAAGTCGATGTCCGAGCCGTCGCCGTTCCAGCCCGCCACCGCCTCGCGCACGAGGTCGCGGGTGGCCGGGTCGGCCGGGGCGTAGGAGAGACCGTCCTGGCCCAGCACCTCCAGCGTGACGCCCTGGGCGAGCTTGGCGGAGTGGTCCGGGTCGCGCAGCAGCGCGAGATCGCTGTGGGCGTGCATGTCGATGAAGCCGGGGGCCAGCACCAGCCCCTCGGCGTCCAGCACGCTCCCGCCCGCCCTCGCCGCGTCCCCGCCGACGGCGGTGATCCGGCCGTCGGCCACGGCGACATCCGCGCGGCGGCGCGGCGCGCCGGAGCCGTCGACCACGGTGGCGCCGCGCAGCACGCCGCGGAACGAGGGCGCGGCGGCGCCCGGGGCGGGGCGGGGCACCGCCCCGGGGGCGCGCGTCACAGGACGGCGAGGGCGTCGATCTCCACGATCAGGCCGGCGGGCAGACCGACGTAGACCGTGGTGCGGGCGGCGGGCGGCCCGGTCAGACCGGCGAAGTACTCGTCGTAGATGGCGTTGAACTCGGCGAAGTGCTCGGTGTCGGTGAGGTAGACGCGGACCATGATCGCGTCCTCCCAGCTCGCGCCACCCTCCTCCAGCACGGCACGCACGTTCTCCAGCGTCTGCCAGGTCTGCTCACGCAGGCCGGGGCCGACTGGGGACGGCGACTGTCCGGGCTCGGCCGGGCCGAAGCCGACCTGGCCGGCGACCTGGAGCAGCCCGCCCTTGCGGACGCCGTGCGAGAAACGGGCCGGGGGCGTGGTCTGCCGCGGCGGGGTGACAGCGGTCTTGGCGGTGGACGGGGTAGCGGGGGTCTGGTCGCTCATGCGGTGTCGCCTTTCCTGGTGGGTGATGCGGAGGTCTCTGGGGTGGCGCCCTCGCCGGGCGCGTCGGGCGCGGACATATGGGCGGCGGTGTGGGCCTTCGTCGGCGTGGCGGGTGCCCGTCCGGCCGCGGCCGGCGGGACGCGGCCCGCGTAGTCGTCGGTGACGGCCCGGGCGGTGGCACGCACCTCCGGGAGCAGGGCCAGCACCGCCCGCTCGTCGGCGAGGACGCCCGGCGCGGAGACGGAGAGCGCCGCGACGACCCGGCCGTCGTGGCCGTGCACCGGCGCGGCCAGGCAGTTGATCGACTCCTCGTGGCCGCCGAAGTCGGTCGCCCAGCCCTTCTCCCGCGCGGTCGCCAGCTCCGCCAGCAGCGCCGAGGGGCCGGTCACCGAGCGGGAGGTATAGCGCGGGTAGGTGAGCCGCCGGGCCACCGCCCGTTGCTCCGCGACCGGCAGGTCCGCCAGCAGCACCTTGGCCACCGCCGCGACGGTGATCGCCACCGGGCGGCCGATCCGGGAGTACATCCGGACCGGGTACCGGCTCTCCACCTTGTCGATGTAGACGACCTGGTCGTCCTCGCGGATCGCCAGATGGACGGTGTGGCCGGTCAGTTCGTTGAGCCGCAGCAGATGGGGCTGCGCGATCTCCCGGACGTCCAGCTGCTCCACCGCCTCCTGGGCGAGGGCGAAGAGCTGGGAACCGAGCCGGTAGCGCTGGTCGGGCTGGCGGTAGACCATGCCGTGCTCGTGCAGGGTGCGCAGCAGCCGCAGCGCGGTCGACTTGTGCGCGTCGATGTGGCGGGCCGTCTGCTCCAGGCTGGCCGGGCCGCCGGCGAGCAGCGGCAGGATGCGCAGGGCGCGGTCCAGGGTCTGGCTCACGATGTGCCTCCCGGGGTTCCGGTGGCGGGTGGGTCGGAGGTGGGGGTGTCCCCGGTGGGCGCCCCGGGGAGG
>NZ_BHZI01000373.1 GCF_004305975.1 Streptomyces otsuchiensis | reverse complement strand
CGCTCCGGCGACCCGCCCGCGACGCCCGCCTCCGCGCCTTCGCCGCCGCCCGGCCCGGGACCGGGGGCACCGCCGTCGGTGTCGGCGTCGGCGTCCGGGGAGGGCCTGCGCAGGGCCTCCCGCAGCCGGCGGCGCAGCGCGGGGTACCCGTCGAAGCCCAGCGCCACCGCGAACCGGGTGACCGAGGGCTGACTGACCCCGGCCAGGCCGGCCAGCTCCACGCTGGAGAGGAACGGCGCCTCGGCGCCCTGCCGCACCATGCAGTGCGCGATCCGCCGCTGGGTCGGGGTCAGCCGGTGCCCCTCGAAGAGCGCCAGCAGCCGCATACTCGCCGTGTCCACCTGCATAAGTCTATGCAGCCGCCGCGCCGCCCGACGATGCGCACCCAGCCCCGCGCCGACCGTCCGGCCGGTCAGCCCTCGCCGCGCGCGCCATGCCGCGCGAGGGCGCACGCTGAAGAGGGCGGCCCACGCGTGCACGGCACCGGCCGCGACGAGGGCCGTCGCAGGACCCAGAATCCGCCACGGTGGGAGCAGGCGATGACACCGCACCCCACGCCCCGGAACCGTGATCGTGGGAACGCGCTCGCAGCCGAGACGAAGCCACGCGAGGAGAAGCCGCCCGGGGCGAAGCCACCCGAAGCGAAGCCGCCCGAGACGAAGCCGCCGGCGACGAATCCGCCCGCGGCCACGGAACGCGGTGAGAAGGCACCACCCGTCGCCCGGGTCTCCGAGACCCACACCGCTGTGGTCCTGCTGCTGGGTGACCACGCCTACAAGGTGAAGAAGCCGGTGGACCTGGGCTTTCTCGACTTCACCACGGTGGCCGCCCGCCGCGAGACCTGTCGTCGTGAGGTGGAGCTCAACCGCCGTTTCGCGCCCGACGTGTACGAGGGTGTCGCCGAGCTGACGCGCGACTGGGACGAGGCGCCGCCGGAGCCGGTGGTGGTGATGCGCCGCCTGCCGGACGACCGCCGGCTGTCGCGTCTGGTCGCCGCGGGTGCCCCCGTGGACGGCGCGCTCCGCACGGTCGCCCGCACCCTGGCCGCCTGCCACGCCGCCTCACCGCGCACGGCGGCGATCGACGCGCAGGGCACCCGGGAGGCGCTGCGTGCTCGCTGGGAGGCGAGCTTCCGCCAGGTGGCCGAGGTGGCGGCGCCCGGCACGCCGGCCGGGCTGGACGAGGTCCGGCGGCTGGCCCGCGAGTACCTCGCCGGGCGGAACCCGCTGTTCGAGGCCCGCATCCGGGCCGGCCGGATCGTCGACGGCCACGGCGACCTGCTCGCCGAGGACGTCTTCTGCCTCGACGACGGGCCTCGCGTCCTGGACTGCCTGGAGTTCGACGACACCCTGCGCCACGTGGACGGCCTCGACGACGCCGCCTTCCTCGCCATGGATCTGGAGCACCTGGGCGCCCCCGATGCCGCCACACGGTTCCTGGCCCGGTACCGGCAGTTCTCCGGCGACCCGGCCCCGCCGTCACTGTGCCACCACTACCTCGCCTACCGGGCCTTCGTCCGGGCCAAGGTCATGCTGCTGCGGGGCGCGCAGTCCGGTCGTGCGGAGCGCGAGGAAGCGCGGTCCCGGGCCGAGGAGTTCACGGAGCTGGCCGCGCGGCATCTGCGGGCGGGGGCGGTCCAGCTGGTGCTGGTCGGCGGACCTCCGGCCAGCGGCAAGTCGACGCTGGCCGGCGCGCTGGCCGACCGGCTGGGGCTCACCGTGCTCGGCAGTGACCGGGTGCGTAAGGAGCTGGCGGGTCTGCCGCCGGGGAGGTCGGCGGCGGCGGGCTACCGCGAGGGCATCTACTCGGCGGCGTGGAGCCGCCGCACCTACGCCGAGCTGCTGGACCGCGCCTCGGCACTGCTGGGCGCCGGGGAGAGCGTGGTGCTGGACGCCGGCTGGGGCTCGCGGGCACGGCGGGAGGCCGCCGCGATGGTCGCGGAGCGCTGTGGCGCCTCCCTGATGCCGCTGCGGTGCGAGGTGCCCCGGGCGGTGGCCGACCGGCGGCTCGCACGCCGCGCCGAGGGCGTGCCCGCCGCCGGGTCCGACGCCGGGCCGTCGGTCGCCGGGGCGGTCGCGGCGGCGGCCGAGCCGTGGCCGCAGGCGGTGCCGGTCGACACCGCCGGCGAGGTCGAGGAGGCGCTGTCCAGAGCCGTAGCCGCCGTCAGCCCGGGGCCACCGCAGGAGCGGTCACGGCCCGCACCGTACCGGCGTCCGTACATGACACCGGACTGAGCCGCCCCGCGCTGGCGCGCTCAGCGCGACGGCGGCACGAAGACCACCGGGCACGGCACGTCGTGCAGCAATGCGGGCGTGACCCTGCCGAGCTGGATCGACACCGTGCCGCGGCGTCTCGGTACCCCGACCACCAGAAGCTGGGCGCCGCGCGCCGCGTCCACCAGCACCTGGTGGGCGGAGCCCTCCGCGGTGACCCGCCGCACCGGCACCTCGGGATGGTCCGCGGCCGCCCGGGCGACGGCCTCGTCGACCCGGTCCTCGGCACGTGACTGGAACGCCAGGGTCCAGTCGCCCGAGGTGGCCGCGTCGTAGGTGACGTCGGGGGGCGGCGCGCGCCAGGCGCGGACCGCGAGCAGCGAGCAGCCCCGGGCACGCGCCTGCTCGTGGGCGTACCGCCCGGCGGCGTCGCCCCCGGACCTCCCGCCGACGCCCAGCACCACCGGCCCCGGAGCCACCGGCCCCGGAACCGCCGAGCCCGCGACCGCCTGTCCCGAAGCCGCCGAACCCGCGACCGCCTGTCCCCCGACCGGCGGACCGTCCGGACCCGCCGTTGGCAAGGGTGCCCGGACCAGCGCCACCGGGCAGCTCGACCGTTCGGCGACCCCCGGGCTGACCGATCCCAGCAGCAGGCTCACCAGCGGCCCGTGGTCGTGCGGCGCCGTCACGAGGAGGGCCGCCGTCTCGCTCTCACGCACCAGCGCGTCCTCCGGCTCACCGACGACCGCCTCCGCCGAGACCGGCACCCCGGGGGCGGCCCGGCGGGCGCGGTCGCCCGCGTCGCGCAGCAGCCGCTCGGCGGACGGGTCCCCGGCCGCGCCGGGAGGCTCCGGCGCACCCGGGGCGGGTGGCTCCTCGCGTCCGTCCCGCCGCCACATCGCGGCGTGCACCAGCCGCAGGGGGCGGCCGGTACGGACGGCTTCGGCCGCCGCCCAGTCCACCGCGTACGGCATCCCGGGGGCGTCGTCGACCCCCACGACCACCGGACCGTCCATGGTCTCCACCCGCTTCCGTTCCTTGAGGACCCCGCGTTCCTCCCCCGGCTGTCCCGGCCTTCCCGCTCTCCCGGCTCAGTCGCCGACCGACAGCACCTCCTCGACGGGCCGTCTGGGCGCGCCCGAGCCGTCCGGCCCGTAGCCCAGCCGCAGCACCATCTGCACATGGCCGGCGCCCGAGAGCGGGTCACGCAGCAGCCAGCGCAGATCGGGCCATTCCAGCGCCTGGGTGGCGAAGGAGGTGCTCAGCCCGTTGAGGGTGGCGAGCAGCAGGACGCGTTCGAGTGCCTGTCCGGCGCGCAGCCAGTCCGCCGGGTGGTCGCCCCGGGTGACGAGCAGGGCGAGCTGGGGTCGTCGTTCGAATTCGGCGCGTACCCGGCCCGGCACGGGTTCGCTCGCGGCGAAGTCCCGCGCGGGCCCGGCCCCGCCGCTCTTGGCGGGGCCGAGGGCGGCGTCGGGTATGCCGCCGGACGGCTCGCCGGTCGTGGCCTGCCGGGTCCACCGGCGACGTTCCTCCTCCCGCGCGGCGTCCATGTGGTCGTAGCCCTCCGCGTCGCGGGTCAGGTCGAGTACGACCTGGAGATGGGGGCCGGTCAGGAAGGTCAGGTCGGCGCCCTCGCGCCGCGCGGCCTCGCCGAGCGCGGCGCGGAGTCCGGCGGGGACGGGCCGGTCGGCGAAGGGGTGGCGGCTGGTGTGGCGGGCGTGGATGGCGGGGTGCAGGTCACGCAGCGCCGGCTGCGGCGCGTCGGCCGCGTCCTCCCGCCGCCCGGCCTCGCCACCGTCCCCGCCGTCGCCCTCACCGACACCCTCGCCACCGTCCTCGCCACCGTCCTCGCCACCGGGCTCACCCCTGTGCCCGCCGGGCCCGAGACGCACCGTGGCCAGCAGCGGCGGCACCTCCGGCGGCTCGGGCAGCAGCGTGGTGGCGGGGCTCAGCCCGGCGTGCGCGGCGGCCACTCTCAGGTTCAGCAGGGCGGCGCCGCAGCCCAAGTGCAGGCCGCGGTCGACGGGGTCGGCGAGCGGCATGGTGCGGGTGAGGTCGGCGTGGAGGGCGACCGTGCGGCTGTCGCGTGAGTAGTGGAAGCTCCACGGTTGCGCGTTGTGCATGGACGGCGCAGCGGTCGCATCCCGGATCAGGGCGGTCACCGCCACGTCTCCGAGGGTCGGTGCGGACACGGGAACCTCCCGTCGTCGCGGTTCTCTCCTCTCCAGCATGCGCCTGCCGCGCCGCTCCCGTCGCGTGGCCGACGGTCCCCACGGTGCCGCGGTCCGCGCGGTGGCGGGCGTGGCCCGCCGCGAGCACCGTGGAGGGGTGGGAACGGCCGACCGGGGGCACCGGGCGGGG
>NZ_BHZI01000372.1 GCF_004305975.1 Streptomyces otsuchiensis | reverse complement strand
ACCCCACCGCGCCCAGCAGCCACCCCACCGTCTCCTACGTGCTCCACGTCAACGGGGTGGACCGCCCCGTGACGGGCGCCTGGATCGGTGAGTCGCTGCTGCACGTCCTGCGGGAACGTCTCGGTCTGGCCGGCGCCAAGGACGGCTGCTCGCAGGGCGAGTGCGGCGCCTGCTCGGTGCAGGTCGACGGCCGTCTGGTCGTCGCCTGCCTGGTGCCCGCCGCCACCGCCGCCGGCAGCGAGATCCGCACCGTGGAGGGCCTGGGCAGCGACACCGCGCCCTCCGACGTCCAGCGGGCGCTCGCCGGCTGCGACGTCCAGTGCGGCTTCTGCCTGCCCGGCATGGCGATGACCGTGCACAACCTGCTGGAGGGCAACCACCGCCCCAGCGAACTGGAGACCAGGCGCGCCCTGTGCGGCAACCTCTGCCGCTGCTCCGGCTACGGTGGGGTGCTGGAGGCCGTACGTCAGGTGGTCGAGGAGCGTTCCGGGGACGGCGCCGCGCAGCCGTCGGGCGCGGACGACGGTTCCGGCACCCGCGTGCCGCACCAGGGCGGCCCCGCGGGCATGGGAGGCGAAGCGTGACGGACCAGCGTGACCCGGCCACCACGGTCACCTTGAACCCGGCCGGGGCGACCAGCGAACCGTCCGGACCGCCGACGCTCGGCATCGGGGTCTCCCTGGCACCGGCCGAAGCCGCCGTCAAGGCCGCCGGTACCTTCCCGTACACCGCCGACCTCTGGGCCGAGGGGCTGTTGTGGGCGGCCGTGCTGCGCGCCCCGCACCCCCACGCCCGGATCGTCTCCGTCGACACCCGGCACGCCGAGGCCATGGCCGGGGTCCGCGCCGTGATCAGCCATGTCGACGTGCCCGGCGACGCGTTGCTCGGCCGCGCCGTCGTCGACCGGCCGCCGTTCGCATCCGACCTGGTGCGCCACCACGGTGAGGCCATCGCCGCCGTCGCCGCCGACCACCCCGACACCGCGCGGCTCGCCGCGGCCGCCATCGCCGTCGAGTACGAGGTGCTCGACCCGGTCACCGACCCGGAGAAGTCGTTCGAGGCCGCGCCGCTGCACCCCGACGGCAACGTCATCCGCCACATCCCGCTGCGCCACGGCGACCCGGCCGCCACCGGCGAGATCGTCGTGGAGGGGCTGTACCGCGTCGGCCGCCAGGACCCGGCCCCCATCGGGGCCGAGGCGGGACTGGCCGTACCGCGCCCCGACGGCGGCGTGGAGGTCTACACCGCCGCCACCGACCCGCACACCGACCGCGACCGGCTGGCGGCGTGCCTCGGGCTCCACCAGGAACAGGTCAAGATCTACGTCACCGGTGTGCCCGGCGCCCTCGCCGACCGCGAGGACCAGGGGGTGCAACTGCCCCTGGCGCTGCTGGCGATCCGCACCGGGCACCCGGTCAAACTCGCCGCCGGGCGCGAGGAGTCCTTCCTCGGACACGCCCACCGCCACCCCACCCTGCTGCGCTACCGGCACCACGCCGACGCCGAGGGCCGGCTGGTCAAGGTCGAGGCCCAGCTGCTGATGGACGCCGGCCCGTACGCCGACGACTCGGCGGAGGCGCTGGCCGCCGCCGTGGCCTTCGCCGCCGGGCCGTACCGGGTACCGGCCGCCGTGGTCGACGGCTGGGTGGTGCGCACCAACAACCCGCCGGCCGGGCACGTGCGCGGCGAGGGCGCCATGCAGGTCTGCGCGGCCTACGAGGGCCAGATGGACAAGCTGGCCTCCCGGCTCGGCCTCGACCCGGCCGAACTGCGCGCCCGCAACGTGATGTCGACCGGCGACGCGCTGCCCACCGGCCAGGCCGTGACCTGCCCGGCGCCGGTCGGGGAGCTGCTGGCGGCCGTGCGGGAGGCGCCGCTGCCGCCGCTGCCCAAGGACGTCCCGGTGGAGGACTGGCTGCTGCCCGGCGGCCCGGAGGGCGCCGGCGAGCCGGGTGCCACCCGCCGCGGCGTGGGCTACGCGCTGGGCATGGTGCACATGCTGGGGGCGGAGGGAGCCGACGAGGTCTCCACCGCCACCGTCAAGGTCGAGGGGTCGGTCGCCACCGTGCTGTGCGCGGCGGTCGAGACCGGCCAGGGCTTCGCCACGCTGGCCCGGCAGGTGGTGCAGGACGTCCTCGGGATCGAGGAGGTCCGGGTCGCCTCCGTCGACACCGACCAGCCACCGGCCGGGCCGGGCAGCCGCGGCCGTCACACCTGGGTGTCGGGCGGCGCGGTCGAGCGCGCCGCGAAGATGGTCCGCACCCAGCTGCTGCAGCCCCTCGCCGCCAACTTCGGACTCTCCGCCGAACTGCTGACCATCGCCGACGGCAAGATCACCTCCTATGACGGTGTGCTGTCCACGACCGTCGCGGAGGCACTGGAGGGCAAGGAGCTGTGGGCCACGGCGCAGTGCCGTCCCCACCCCACCGAGCCGCTGGACGGCCAGGGGCAGGGTGAGGCGTTCGTCTCGCTGGCCTTCGCCGCCGTGCGGGCCGTGGTCGACGTTGACGCCGAACTCGGCACCGTACGGGTCGTGGAGCTGGCGCTGGCGCAGGACGTCGGCCGCATCCTGAACCCCCGTCAGCTGAACGCGCGACTGGAGGCCGGCCTCACCCAGGGCGTCGGTGCCGCGCTGACCGAACACCTGCGGGTGGCGCGCGGCACGGTGCGGCGTCCCGACCTCGCCGACTACGGTCTGCCGACCGCGCTGGACGCGCCCGCGATCCGGATCGTGAAGCTGGTCGAGGAACGCGACGTGGTCGCGCCGTTCGGCGCCAAGTCCGCCAGCGCGGCGCCGCTGGTGGTCGCGCCGGCCGCCGTGGCCGCCGCGGTGCGCGCCGCCACCGGCCGCCCCGTCAACCGCATCCCGATCCGGCCGCAGGCCGCGGTGGCGCCCCCGGCGGGCTGACCTCCGGCACGGGCGGGCTCTGTCCGGCAACGGCCGCCACGGCGGTCCGGGGCGTAGGTCCGGCGGAGGAGCGGATCACCCTGCGGGGCCGATGCGCCCGCCCGGGGCGGTTCCCTACGGTAGGGGCATGACCCAGCCCATCACCGGCAGCGACGCCGGTACCCAGGAGGCCGAACCGGCCGTGCGACCGGCGCCCGACGGCGCCACCAGCGTGCTGAGCCGGCGCTACCGGGCGCTGACCCTCGGCAGCGTCAGCGTCATCCTGCTGATCGCCTTCGAGGCGATGGCCGTCGGCACCGCCATGCCGGCGGCCGCCGAGCAGCTCGACGGCGTCACGCTCTACGCGTTCGCCTTCTCCGCGTTCTTCACCACCAGCCTGCTCGGCATGGCGGTCTCCGGCCAGTGGTGCGACCGCAGCGGACCGCTGCAGCCGGTCGTCGCCGGGATCGCGGCCTTTTCCTGCGGGCTGCTGCTCTCCGGCGTGGCGCAGAACATGGCGATGTTCATCGTCGGTCGCGCCGGACAGGGCATCGGTGGCGGGCTGATCATCGTCGCCCTGTACGTCACGGTCCGGCGCGCCTACCCGGAGCACCTCCGTGCCTCGGCGCTGGCCGGTTTCTCGGCGTCCTGGGTGGTGCCGTCGATGATCGGCCCGGTGATCGCCGGGCTGGTCACGGAGCATCTCGGCTGGCGCTGGGTCTTCCTCGGGATCACGGTGCTGGTGATCCCCGCGCTGCTGGTGATGCTGCCCGCGCTGCGCCGGGCGGCCGGAGGCCCGCCGGACGGCGGGCCGGTGCGCTTCGACCGGAGGCGGATACGGCTCGCGGTCGCGCTCGCCGCCGGCGCGGGCATGCTCCAGTACGGCGGGCAGGAGTTGCGCTGGCTGTCGCTGGTGCCGGTGGTGGCCGGCCTGGCGCTGCTGGCGCCGACGGCGGTGCGGCTGATGCCGCCGGGCACCTTCCGGGCGGCGCGCGGGCTGCCGTCGGTGATCCTGCTGCGCGGGCTGGTCTCGGCGGCGTTCCTGTCGACCCAGATGTTCGTGCCGTTGATGCTGGTCACCCAGCGCGGGCTGTCCTACACGCAGGCCGGTCTGGCGCTCGCCGCCGGTGGCGCCTGCTGGGCGCTGGGCTCGTTCACCCAGTCCCGTCCGAACCTGGAGCGGCATCGGATGACCCTCGTCCGGGCGGGCACGGTGCTGGTGGTCACCGGTGTCGCCCTGACGCCCCTGGTGCTGATCGGGGCGGTGCCGGTCTGGACCCCGGCGATCACCCTGTCGCTCGGCTGTTTCGGGATGGGCCTCGTCGTCACCTCGGCCGGCGTGCTGGTGCTGCGGCTGTCCTCTCCGGAGGAGGCGGGCGGCAACATCTCCTCGCTCCAGGTCTGCGACGCGCTGATGAACGTGGTGATGCTCACCGCCGTCGGCTCCGCCTTCGCCGCCATGGGCGGGGGGACCGTCGCCGGTCACGAGGTGACGTCCGGGGTGGACATCGCGCCCTCGGCGTTCGTCGTGGTCTACGCGGCGGCGACGGTGGTCGCGGCCGTGGCGATCGTCGTCGCCGGCCGGCTCCGGCCCCGCGCCGGCCTCCCGGTGGCGCCGTCCTCCGGGGCCGGAGTGGTGCGGAACCGGCCATGAACCCGCGTGGCGGTGGGGGCGGGGCCCGCCCCGTGG
>NZ_BHZI01000371.1 GCF_004305975.1 Streptomyces otsuchiensis | reverse complement strand
CGTCCCCTCCCCGCCGCCCGGCCGCGCCGGCACCCGGCAGCACCGACCGTCCACCGCAAGGAGTCCCAGGACAGATGAGCGTTCTGCACCGGGTACGCAACGCCGTACGCAGGCTCGGCATCGACATCACCCGCTACCCCTCCGGCTGGTCCGGCCCGCAACTGGCGCAGCTGCTGCGCGCGCACCGCATCGACGTGGTGCTGGACGTCGGCGCCAACGAGGGCGAGTACGGGGCGATGCTCCGGCGCGCCGGGTACGCCGGCCGCATCGTCTCCTTCGAGCCGCTCTCCGGCCCGGGCCGGGCACTCGCCCGCCGGGCCGGCGCCGACCCCTCGTGGACCGCGCTGCCGTTCGCGCTCGGCGAGGAGTCCGGCTCCACCACGATCAACGTCTCCGGCAACCGGGGCGCCAGCTCCTCCGTGCTGCCGATGCTCGACCGCCACTCCGACGCCGCCCCGCACGCGCGCTACGTCGGCACCGAGGAGGTGCGGCTGCGGCGGCTCGACGAGCTGTGGAGCGAGGTGGTGCGCCCCGGCGAGCGGGTCTTCCTCAAGCTCGACGTCCAGGGGTACGAGGAGCAGGTGCTGCGCGGGGCGGGGGAGCGGGCCGCCGCCTGCCAGGGACTCCAGGTCGAGACCTCGTTCGTGCCGCTGTACGAGGGTTCGATGCTGCTCTCCGACACCCTGGAGCTGGTCCAGGGCAGGCTCGGGCTGACTCCGATGGCGGTCATCCCCGGGTATGTCGACCCGCGCACCGGACAGATGCTCCAGGCCGACTTCGTGCTGTTCCGCGACGAGACGGCCACCGCAGACGCGACCGCCGCGACCGACGCGACCGCCGAGTCCGAGCCCGCCGACCGCAGACCGTAGCCGCCGCGCGGTGCCGTGCCGCCCCGCCCGAAGGCGGGGCGCCGAACAGGTCCCGGGACGCCGGGCCATGGAGGGGAAGTCCCACAGATGCGCGTTCTGCACGTCGTCACCCATCACTCGCCGGACCACGTCTTCGGCGGTCCGACCCGGGTCGCCCTCAACCTCTGCCGGGCGCTGCGCGCCGCCGGGGACGAGGCCACGGTGCTGACCGTCGGCGAGGGCTTCGAGGGCCCGCTGCCGACCGAGGCCGACGGGGTCCCGGTCAAGCTGTTCCCGGCCCGCAAGATCATCCCCGGCTACGGGTTCAGCGGCATGACCTCGCCGACCATGCTGGCCAGGGCCGGCTCCTACGTGCGCTCCGCCGACATCGTCCACGTCCACATGGCGCGTGACCTGGTGACCTTCCCGTTCGCGCTCCAGGCGCTGCTCTCCCGCCGCCCGCTGGTGGTCCAGACCCACGGCATGATCGACCCGACCACGGTGCCCGCCGCCCGGATCGCCGACGCTCTCGGCGTCCGGCGGGTGCTGCGGCGCGCCGACGCCCTGCTCTATCTGACGGACGCCGACCGGCGCGGGGTCGCCGCCGTCACCGCCCCCGCGCGGACCGCCCCGGCCAAGCGCCTGGTCAACGGCGTCACCGCCCAGGAGCGGCGCCCCTCCCGCGCCCAGCGCGGC
The DNA here is from genome assembly GCF_004305975.1 of Streptomyces otsuchiensis. Classification (GTDB taxonomy): domain Bacteria; phylum Actinomycetota; class Actinomycetes; order Streptomycetales; family Streptomycetaceae; genus Streptomyces; species Streptomyces otsuchiensis. Next base: position 3,045 of record NZ_BHZI01000371.1, on the reverse strand, counting down.
GGCCCGCCCGTGGTGCTGTTCCTGGCCCGGGTGGAGGACCGAAAGCGCCCGGCGGACTTCGTCGCCGCCATCGCGGCGATCCGCGCCGTGCACGCGGACGCCCGCTTCGTGATCGCCGGCGCCGACACCGACGGCCTGGTCGCGCGGCTGCTGTCGACCGCCGCCCGGCTCGGCGTCGCGGACGCCCTCACCTACGCCGGCCCGCTGGACCACGCCGGTGTCCTGCAGGCGATGCGGCAGGCCGACGTCTACGTGCTGCCCTCCACCTTCGACCCGTTCCCGGTCAGCACCCTGGAGGCGCTCTCCGTCGGCGTCCCCGCGGTGATCACCGCCACCAACGGGCTGGCCGGCGACGTCCGGGGCGCGGGCGCCGGGCGGGTCGTGGACGGCCGGGACGGCGACCCGGACCCCGCCGTCGAGGCCGGGGACAGCGCCACCGCCGCCAACGGCGCGCTGCTGGCGGACGCGGTACTGGAACTGCTGGAGCCCGACGCCAACGAGCGGGCCTCGGAGGCGGCCTGGCGGCTGGCCCGGGAGCGGTTCTCCATCGACAGCGTCACCGACCGGCTGCGCGGGATCTACGCGGACGTGGTGGCGATGCGGCGCTGACCCGCGCGCCGGTCGGTACCGGTTCCGGCGGACCGGCGTGACCCGTCCGCCGCCGGGCCGGGTGGGTTAGCGTGGGATGTACGAAAGGGCGCCCGGCGGGGTCCGGGACCACGGGAGAAGGCGATGTCATGGCAGCTGTCCCCGTGCTCGGTGAGCCGACGGAGGACCGGCGGCGCGAGACCCTCCGGCAGACGGGTCTGACGGCCACTCCCGACCCCGCGATGGAACGGTGCGCCCGCCTCGCCGCGACGCTGCTGGACGTGCCCGTCGCCTTCGTCGTGGCCGTCGGACCGGAGGAGCACACCTATCCCGGTGCGGTCGGCCTCCCCGAACCGTGGGCCCTGAGCCGGCGGGAGCCGGCCGGCCCCTCGCTGTGGCGCCACGTCGTGGACACCGGCCACCCGCTGGTCCTGACCGACGTCGCCGCCGCCGGGCGCGGTGACGGCCCCGGTGGCGGTCCCGGTGACGGCCCGCCCGGGCCGCTGCTGAGCGCGCTGCCCGCCGCCGGATGCGTCGCCGTACCGCTCTCCGACGGGGACGGCCTGACCCTCGGCGTGCTCTGCGCCGTGGACACCCGCCCCCGCGAGTGGACCGCCCGGGAGCTGGCAGACCTCACCGACCTGGCCGCCACCTGCTCAGCCGAGCTGCGGCTGCGCGCCGTCTCCCACGCGGCCGAACGCGCGGGCGCCGCCGCCGACCACTTCGCGGCCCGCACGACCGTGACGCTGGACAGCTCCGAGCTACTGCTGCGCGCGGCGGAGGTGCTGGCCGACACCAAGGGCCTGGTGGATGTCCGCCGCCAGATCGGCGTCCTGATGAGCGGCGACCTCAAGCCCGTCTACGTCGGCCTCTCCCTCGCCGGCCCGTACGGCCTGCAACGGCTGCCGGACCCCGACCGCAGCTACCGCGTGGAGCACGACCACCAGCAGTACGCCCTGCGCGAGGGCTGGCCCACCGCCCAGGCGGTACGGGAGAACCGCATGGTCACCGTGCACGGCGAGGAGCAGCTGCGCGCCCGCTTCAGCGCCGACGCCGTCCCCGTCTGGCGCGAGCTGGGGTTTCAGTCCCTGGTCTGCCTGCCGCTACCCGGCTCACGGCGGGTCGTCGGGGCGCTGGCCCTGGCGTGGGGAAGCCACCACCAGCCCGACGTGGCCGAGCGCGCCGTCCTCACCGCCATCGCCGGGTACACGGCGACGGCGGTGGAGCGCGCCCAGTTCCTCGACGAGCGGGTGGAGGTGGCCCGCCGGATGCAGGAGGCGATGCTCACCGAGCTGCCCGAGGTGCCCGGCCTGGAACTGGCCGCGCTGTACCGGCCCGCGGCGATGCACGACATGGTGGGCGGCGACTGGTACGACGCCTACCTGCTGCCCAGGGCGGACCGCTGCGACGACGACGAGGACGCCCTCGCCCTCACCATCGGCGACATCACCGGCCACGACGTACACGCCGTCACCCTCATGGGCCAGATCCGCAGCATGCTGCGCCAGGCCGACCACGCGCACCCCGGCGAGGGCTCGGCCCACGTGGTCGGTGCGCTGGAGCGCGCCAACGCCGACCTCGGTGTCGGCGCCAGCGGCACCCTCATCCACCACCACCTGTGCCCGGTGCCCGGCGGCTGGCGCATGACCTGGACCAACGCCGGCCACCCGCCACCGCTGCTGGCACTGCCCGACGGCACCACCGAGCGGCTGACCGAGCACGGCATCCTGCTCCACCCCCAGCTGCCGCCCGCCGCCCGCGTCCAGTACCGGCGGCACCTCCCGGTCGGCGCCACCCTGCTGCTGTACACCGACGGACTGGTGGAGCGGCGCGCCGGCGCCGACATGGACGCTTGCACGGAGCTGGCGGGCGCCCTGCTGGCGGCCGGCGTAAGTGACGGCCGCCCGCTGGACGTGCTGCTCCAGGACATCGTGGACGGCGTGGCCGGGCCGTCCCCGACGGACGACGTCGCCCTCCTCGCCCTCCGCGTCACCGCCGGCTCCGACTGCTCCGACGGGTCCGACGGCTGAGCGGCGGGGACGCCCGGCACCACCGTGTCCGAGGTGCGATGGTGCACGCCTTGCGTGAACTGCACAGCCCGCCGGTCGTGGTGAGGAATACTGGAAGTGGTGAGGCGGTGTCTAACCCACGGGATGGGTGAAATGTCGGAGTTTTGTAAAGTAAGTAAAATCCAGTTACTCGCCAGTTAAGACCCCAGGTCACGACCTCTCTTCCCCGCGCACGCGGGGGTGTTCCACCAGGCGCGGCACTGGGAGCAGCGGCAGCGCGCTCTTCCCCGCGCACGCGGGGGTGTTCCCTACCTCGCGGCGGGCGCCCACGGCCTGGTCCCGCTCTTCCCCCCCCCCCGTACGCGGGGGTGTTTCCCCGGCTGTCGCGTCGTCCTACCTGCCTTCTCGTCGCACGCGGGGCTATGGGCGGGGTCGGGGTGGTGTGGGG
>NZ_BHZI01000370.1 GCF_004305975.1 Streptomyces otsuchiensis | reverse complement strand
GGGGCGTGCTGCTGCTGCGTCATGGGGTGGTGCTCCTGCGGCTGGACTCACCGGACCGGGCCGGACCGGCTCTGGCCATCACGCTAGGAGTTCGCTGTAGCACCCCCGTATCGCCCGGGTGACCCGGACTGGCCCCGCGCCGTTCGCGCCCCGACCACTACGACCACAACGCGCACGGCTCTGGCCTGCGGTGACGTCCTCCGCCTACCATCGCATCCCGCAACCCGGGACCGCAGGACGGTGGCCCGGGACGAGCCCGAGGAGCCCAGAACGATGAACAGCGGACCCCTCCCCACCGGGTCACGCCGACGGTCGTGGACCGGACTGCGGACCACCCTGGCCGCCGGAACCGCGGGGGTGGCCCTCGCGGCCGGCCTGGCCTCCGGAACCGCCTCCGCGCGCGGCGCGGCACCCGAACCGGACGTCGCCGCCTGTCCGGAGTCGATCGCCGACGCCGCGACCTGCTACACGGGCCAGGACGACAACGGCGCGTACTACGCGTTCGCCGTACCCGACCGGTGGAACGGCTCCCTGGTGCTCCACGCCCACGGCGGGCCGGGCCTGGGCGAGGGAGCCGACCCCGAGCGCAGCCCCGGTGACCTGGAGCGCTGGGCGGTCATGGTCGAGGAGGGCTACGCGTGGGCCGGTTCCTCCTACCGGCGGGGCGGCTACGGCACCCGGATGGCGGCCGAGGACACCGAGAACGTGCGGCAGGAGTTCGTGGCGGCGTTCGGCGAGCCCGAACTGACCCTGCTGCACGGCCAGTCGTGGGGCGGCAACGTCGCCGCCAAGACGGCGGAGGTGTACGGCAGCGCCAAGGGCCCCTACGACGGGCTGCTGTTGACCAACGGCGTCCTGGCGGGCGGTTCGCGCGGCTATGACTACCGGGTGGATCTGCGCGCCGTCTACCAGTTCTACTGCGGCAACCACCCCCGCCCGGAGGAGCAGCAGTACCCGCTGTGGCAGGGGTACCCCGCCGGCGCGTCGATGACCACGGCCGACCTGCGCGCCCGCGTCCAGGAGTGCACCGGCCACCTCTCCGCGCCGCAGGAGCGCACCGCGCTGCAGCAGCGGAACCTCGACGACATCCTGGCGGTCACCGGTATCCCGGAGAGCACCCTGGAGTCACATCTGCGGTTCGCCACCAACACCTTCTCCGACATCGTCAACAAGCGTCTCGACGGACGCAATCCGTTCTCCAACCTCGGTGTCCGCTACCGCGGTTCGCACGACGATGCCGCGCTGAACCGGGGTGTGCAGCGCTTCGTCCCCGACTGGAGCGCGCGCCGTGACCTGTCGTGGGACAGCGACCTGACCGGGAAGGTCTCGGTGCCGGTCCTCACCATGCACGCCATCGACGACGCGACCGCGTTCGTCGAGCACGAGTCCGCCTACCGGGCCACGCTGCGCGGCGCGGGGCGCGAACGTCACCTGCTGCAGACGTTCACCCGGGAGAGCGAGCACAGCGGCCTCAGCGACTCCGGCTACGCGACGGCGCTGGACTCGCTGGAGAGCTGGGTACGCACCGGCCAGAAGCCGACCGCCGCCTCGGTCGCCGCCGCCTGCCCGGAGTTCGACCGGAGCTACGGCGCCGGCTGCTTCTTCGACGCGGAGTTCCGCCCCGACGCGTACCACGACCGGGTCAACGCCCGGCCCGGCGGCCGGTACTGGCCGGCGATGAGCGCGCTGGAGGAGTCGCTGTGGAGCCGCCTGGGCGGCGTGGGCATCGCGCACTGAGCCCGCTGCCGCCGGAGACACGGCGGACACCCGGCGGCCGTCGGCCGTCGGCCATCGGCCATCGGCCATCGGACCGAGAAAACGAGGACGGGGCCCGCGCGCACGGTGCGCGCGGGCCCCGTTCTGTCGCCGGATGCGGGGGACGCTGCCCTCAGACGCCCGCGAGCAGGGGTTCGAGGGTCTTGGCGATGCCGTCGTCGTCACAGCCGGCGGTCACCTCGTCGGCGACGGCCAGCAGCTCCGGATGGGCGTCGGCCATGGCCACGCCCCGGGCCGCCCAGCGGAACATGGGGATGTCGTTGGGCATGTCGCCGAAGGCGATGGTGTCCTGCCCCTTCACCCCGAGCCGGCGGGCGGCGATGGACAGGCCGCTGGCCTTGGTCAGCCCCAGCGGCAGCACCTCGACGGTGCCCGGACCGGCCATCACCACACCGACCGTCCCGTTGACCAACCGGTGTGCCGCCTCGGCGAGTTCGTCGTCGCCCAGCTCCGGGTGCCGGATGTAGAGCTTCATCAGCGGCTCGGCCCACAGTTCGGCGCGGTCGTTGTAGGGCACCGCGGCCAGCGAGTTGTCGTCGTCGGGCGCGGGGACGGGAAAACCGGCCGGGTCGACCAGGACGGCGCCGTCGGTACCGTCGCGACTCGCGGCGATCCACAACGGGCCGAGTTCGGCCTCCAGTTCGTCCACCGCGTGCCGGGCGGCGCGCCGGTCCAGGGTGACCGAGGTCAGCAGCCGGTGCTCACCGGCGTGGAAGACCTGCGCGCCCTGGCCGCAGACGGCCAGACCGTCGTACCCGAGGTCGTCCAGTACGTGCTTGGTCCAGGCGACGTTCCGGCCGGTGACGACGATGTGCGCGGAACCCGCCTTCACCACGGCCTTGAGCGCGTCCCGGGTGCGCGAGGAGACGGTGCCGTCGTGGCGCAGCAGGGTGCCGTCGAGGTCCGTGGCGACCAGGCCGTAGGGAAACGCGCCGCCGGTCACGAGGCGCCGGCCGCGGGCGGGGCGACCGTGCCGGCGGCGTCCGCCGGGGTCAGCACCTCGCGACCGCCCAGGTAGGGACGCAGCATCTCGGGGACGTGCACCGAGCCGTCGGGACGCTGGTGGTTCTCCAGCAGCGCGACGATGGTGCGCGGCACCGCGCAGAGCGTGCCGTTGAGAGTGGCCAGCGGGCGGGCCTTGCCGCCCGCCTCACGGCTGCGGATGGAGAGCCGGCGTGCCTGGAACTCGTCGCAGTTGGAGGCCGAGGTCAGCTCGCGGTACTTGCCCTGGGTCGGGATCCACGCCTCGCAGTCGAACTTGCGGGAGGCGGAGGCGCCGAGGTCGCCGGTGGCGACATCGATGACCTGGAAGGGGAGTTCGAGGGCGGTCAGCCACTGCTTCTCCCACTCCAGCAGCCGCCGGTGCTCCGCCTCGGACTCCTCCGGGGCGACGTAACAGAACATCTCGACCTTGTCGAACTGGTGCACCCGGAAGATGCCGCGGGTGTCCTTGCCGTAGGTCCCGGCCTCACGGCGGAAGCACGGCGAGAAGCCGGCGTAGCGCAGCGGCAGCTTCTCGGCGGGGACGATCTCGTCCATGTGGTAGGCGGCCAGGGGTACTTCGGAGGTGCCGACGAGGTAGTAGTCGTCGCGCTCCAGGTGGTAGACGTTCTCGGCCGCCTGGCCGAGGAAGCCGGTGCCCTCCATGGCGCGCGGGCGTACCAGCGCGGGGGTGAGCATCGGGATGAAGCCGGCGGCGGTGGCCTGTGCGATGGCGGCGTTGACCAGGGCGAGTTCGAGCAGCGCGCCGATGCCGGTGAGGTAGTAGAAGCGGGAGCCGGAGACCTTGGCGCCGCGCTCGACGTCGATGGCGCCGAGCAGTTCGCCCAGTTCGAGGTGGTCGCGGGGGGTGAAGCCCTCGGCCTCGAAGTCCCGGATGGTGCCGTGGGTTTCGAGGACGGTGAAGTCCTCCTCGCCGCCGACCGGGACGTCCGGGTGGACGATGTTGCCGAGCTTGCGCAGCAGTTGCTGCGTCTCCTCGTCGGCCTCGTTCTGCGTGGCGTCGGCGGCCTTGACGGCGGCGGACAGCTCGCCGGCCTTCTTCAGCAGCTCGGTCTTCTCGTCGCCGGTGGCCTTCGGGATCTGCTTGCCGAGTACCTTCTGCTCGGCGCGCAGCTCGTCGAACCGGCTGCCGGACGACCGGCGCCGCTCGTCGGCGGAGAGCAGGGCGTCGACCAGGTCGACATCCTCTCCACGGGCGCGCTGGGAGGCGCGGACACGGTCGGGGTCGTCTCGGAGCTGGCGAAGGTCAATCACGGCAACAGGCTACCGGTTGCCACCCCTGGCGGGGGCAGGGGCGAGTGTCCGGTACCCCACGACGATTCGGGCTGTTTGCCGGTGATGCGCGGTACGTTCCCGTCGGCCAGGCCCGGTGAATCCACAGTTCAGAGCCGTTTCCCACAAGTTATCCACAGGCAGTGCGCCGCGCCTGTGGACAACTGGGCGCGGCCTTGACAGGGCCCCCGTCAGGCGTTCCACGGCCTCCGCAAACCCGAGGTATGCCCGCTTTTCGGGGGAATTGACGTGCAGGAAACCATGAATTTCATGAGGGAGGGGGACACCTGGTGATCCGGGAGGAGTTTCAACGCTTTGGGGTTGTCATGGCGCCATGTCGATAATGCCCGGTTTGGATGTCGACTTATTCACAGGCAGCGGGGCCACCTGTGGAAAACTCGGGGCCGGGGCCCGCCGACTGTGCACAACAGGCCGCCGAGCCGACGCGGAGTGCCCGCAGAGCCGTCACAAGGACCGCACCCCAGCGGCACGCGGACACCTCCGGCGCACGCCAACACCCCCTCCCCGTACGGTCGATCACGACCACCCGCCGATCGCGCCGAAGCCGGGA
>NZ_BHZI01000369.1 GCF_004305975.1 Streptomyces otsuchiensis | reverse complement strand
TCGCGGGGCCATGCAGTACGAGAGCGGGTCCGCGCGGCGCGGCCGTGCGGACCCGCTCTCGTACTGCATGGCCCCGCGAGCCGCTGCCGCACGGGCCCGGCGAACCGCTCCCGCGCCGCCCGCCGCCGTGCCGCTTCCCGTGGAAAGGGTGCGGCCCCGGTCTCGCGGTCGAAACCGCGAGACCGGGGCCGTCGCCCGAGACTTCTACGAGTCTGACGCCTGGCGTCAGCCGTCAGCCGCGCTGGATGCCGGAGGTGTCCTGGAGGACACCGCGACGGCCGTCCTGGGTCTGCGCGACCAGCGCCTGACCGCGCTGCTCGACCGCCAGGTACCAGGTACCCGGGGCCAGCTCGGCGATCGGAGTCGGCGAACCGTCCTCACCGTACAGCGGGCGCTGCACCGGAACGGCGAACCAGAACGGCTGGAAGTTCGGGTCCGCGGCCGGCTGGCCACCGGTCTGCGGCTGCTGCGGCTGCTGCGGCTGCGCGGGCTGCTGCTGCATGGCCTGCGTCGGCTGGGCGTAGCCCGGCTGCTGCTGGCCGGGGGCCTGCTGGCCCGGGCCCTGCGGGCCGGGGTAGCCGTAGCCCGGCTGCGGCTGCTGCTGCTGGCCGTACTGCTGCTGGCCCGGCTGCGGCTGCGTGGGTGCCTTCGGAGCGGGGATCAGCGGGCCCTGCAGAGCGCCGACCAGCGGCGTGGCGATGGCGGCACCGGCCAGCACCAGGGTGGCGATGAAGGCGAGCACCTGGCCGGCACCGACGTCCAGCGGCGGGCCGCCCACCAGGGTCCAGAACGCGGCCCAGAAGGAGGTCACGCTCAGCGCGGTGCCCCACTGGCCCAGACGCAGCCCGGCGAACTCCCGGCCGGACACCTCGGGCTTGGCCATACGGGCGGCCAGGATCAGCGCGGCACCGATGATTCCGGCCAGGAAGATCGACGGCAGGACCGGGAAGAAGTCCGAGTCCCAGCCGTTCGCGGAGTCCCCGAACGCCTTGTAGAAATCCAGGAATGAGGCGATGAACAGCAGAACCGCTGCCACCATGACCCCTGCGTCGCCTCGGTTCAGCGAGCGGTAGTTCACATCAGATCCTTTGTCGGTCTCGGTCGGTCTCGGTCGATCTCGCGGTGAGCAACCGGTCTGACGGGCGGGCCCATCGTACGGATGAAGCTCCCCGGAAACCGGTGGCGTCCACCTACTGTTGCGCAGGCGGCACGGTTGTGATGGGGCTGTTACTTCGGCCGTCGCCTCGGCTGTTCCGGCGCAGGACGCGCAGCGATCCGGTGACGCTCAGCCGGGAGAACTCACCGGACTCCACAGCGCGGCGCCAGACGCGGAACGGCGCCTGTCCGCCGTCCGCCGGGTCCTCGAAGACATCGTGGATCACCAGGAGTCCGCCCGGAGCGAGTTGGGGTACCCACCCCTCGTAGTCCGCGCCGGCGTGCTCGTCGGTGTGGCCGCCGTCGACGAAGACCAGGCCGAAGCGAGGGCCGGCCCCGAAGGCGGCCGCCGCGACGGGGGAGCTGCCCACCACCGCGACCACCCACTCCTCCAGGCCGGCGCGGTGCACGGTGGAACGGAGAAAGGGCAGGGTGTCCATCAGACCGCTGGCCGGGTCGACCAGTTCGGGGTCGTGGTACTCCCACCCCGGCTGCTGCTCCTCGCTGCCCCGGTGGTGATCGACCGTCACCACCACGGTGCCCGCCGCCCGGGCGGCATCCGCCAGCAGCAGGGTCGACCGGCCGCAGTAGCTGCCGATCTCCAGCAGCGGCAGACCGAGGCGCCCCGCCTCCACGGCCGCGGCGTGCAGTGCGAGCCCCTCGTCCAGCGGCATGAAACCGCGGGCGGATTCGAACGCCTCCAGGGTCGCGGCGGCGGGGGCACCGGCGTCGCCGTCGGGCTCACCGGCCGTGCCCCGTCGGCTGTCCGTCGTGCCCGGCGCGTGCCCCATCGGTCCCCTGTCACTCCGTCGCGGCGTGCTCGGCATACCGCCCTGTTCGAGCTTCACTCTGCCCTATGAAACAGATGACGTTACAGCCGGGGGGAGCCGAGGACGCGGCGCGACCCGCCCGCGCCACCGGGCGGGGGCGGGCACTGGGCGCACGGCCGTCGTCATCCGCCCCGCGGCGCCGCCCCGGCGTGAAGTGCGGGGCGGGCGCCGGGTCACGGGGCGGATCAGCCTCGGGCGAGCGGTGCCTGCTGGAGCGGGATCGGCTTGCAGACGCCCCGCGTCCACGGGTCCTCGACGGCCTGGCCGCCCTCCCGCAGGGCGGCGTCGGCCGCCGGGGCGTGGTGGTCATGGCCGCTGTCACCGGCCGGGGTTCCGTAGGAAGAGGTGCCTGGAACGGAGCTGTCGGTCATGGGGGTCCCTCCGGGCGTCGCCGCCGCGGTCGCAGTGGTGGGCCGGTCCGAGCCACCGCGGTGGGTGGCCGGCTGCGACGAGGGAGGGAACCCGGCGGCGTAGCGCCCGCCGTCGCCCGGCCTGCCGACACCGTCGGGCGAACCGAGACGGCCGACGGCGCCGGTGGGGGAGTCGCCGGGACCACTGAACGGCTCGGCTCCGCCGTACGGTTCCGGCGGGAACGGGTCCGCCCGGTGCTCCGGGGCGGAGGAGTGCCAGGCGGCCGGGCCGGACCGCCGCGGCCCGTGGTCGGGGTGCCCGAGGTGAGGGTGCTCGTGGCCGGGGTGCCCGGGGTCGGCGAAGGGGTGCCCGGCGGACCCGGCGTGGTCGAAGTGGGCGTGCCCCGAGCGCATGTGGTCCTCGGTCGGGCCGGCGTCGGTCTCGCCGTACCAGCCGTCCCCGTGGCCGCCGTCCCCGAACGCGGAGGTGTGCGGTGCCGGTGGCTCGGGCACCCGCAGCCGCTCCAGGCCGCACGGCGCGGAGCCGTCGGCGTACGGCAGGAGCAGTTCGCCGTCGGCCGTCCACCGGGAGCCGTCCGCCAGCCAGCCGCTCGGGGCCGGGAAATGCTGGAGGTCGCGCTGCTGTGGGCGCCACACGGCGAGCCAGGTGCCCTCGGGGCCGGACATCCGCAGCGCTACGCCGCACGACTCGGGCAGCAGCATCCGCTCCGGCTGGGTGGCCAGCGGATGCACCGCGACGCCCTCCGGGTAGAGCGCCTCGGGGAAGCGGATCGGGCGATGACTGCCGAGCACCCCCCAGCCGATGCGCTCCTTGCCCGGTGCGTCCGAGGCGACGAGCAGCAGCCCGCTGTCCGGGTCGGCGAGCAGCAGCCGGTCGTTGCTGCGTTCACCGATCCGCAGCAGCACCGCCGGTTCCGCGCCCCCTTCGACATCGACGGTGACGGCCCGGGTGCGGCCGTCGGAGTCGGTCCGGTTGAGGACGAGCAGCCGGCCCTCCCGGTCCAGCCAGCCACCCGCCTGGCAGCGGCCCTCCAGCGCCGCGACCTGCTCCGGACCGTAGGCCCCGCCGCACACCAGCCAGACCGTGGTGGCACCGGCGTCCACCACCAGGGCGTAGACGCGCGCACCGTCGGGCGCGGGCGGAAGCAGCGTCAGCCAGTCGCACTCCAGCGCGCCGAGCGGGAGTTCACCGGTGTCCGGCCCGGTGGGGTAGAGCAGGGAGAAGAGGCAGCGGTCGCCGGAGCGGCGGGAGATCAGCACGCGGCCGTCGGACAGGGGGAGCACCTCGGTGCCCGGGTCCTCCGGCTGACCGCCGGGCAGCGGCACCGAGTACGGCTCGGGACCGTCGAGCGTCCAGCGCTCGGGGTACCAGCCGCCCTCCGCGGTGGTGAGGCGGGCCGCGTAGCCGCCGCAGGCGGACAGGGTCAGCGCCGGGCCGTGCGGGGTGGCGGCGAACGGCTCGTGCGGCGGAGTCGTCGGGAGCGCCGGGATGTGTTCGGGGGCGGTGGCCGTCATTGCGTGAGGCGCGGCCCGGTTCTTCCGGGCCGGCGGATCCGTTCCGCCGTCGCGCCTGCCTCCCTTCGTCTCGTGCGCGGTCGTGGTCGATCCGCGTGCCCGTTGTCCGGAGACCGCGCTGTGGCCGGGCGGCCTCCCGTGGTGTGCCGGTGGGCCGCGCGCGGTGCGTCGGCGCGGGGTTGTTCGGGGCGTCCGCCGCGGGCTGCGGGTGACGCCCGGGCGTCGCTTACCCGATTGCGCCCGGGCCACCGCCGGGCGCGGGTCTCGGTGTGATCACTGCGGGGCCGTCGCTCGCGTCCGGTGATTCGCCGGTTCGGCGGTTCGGCGGTCGGTGCGGCCGGGACCGCCCTGTCCGTTGACGGGAGCGGGCCGGGGCTGGGCGCGTGCGGTGCGCCGCGTGAGCCGTCGGGTCGGCGCCCCCGGCCGGCGGGCTGGTGGTCGGTCGGCTCGTCTCGGCTGTGACGGGTGGATCGGTGGTGGGGGTCGGACTGGTTCGGTCGGCGGAGGGGGAGGTCGCGGTCGGGCTCCCGGCTGGTCGCACGGCGCGGACGGTACGCCGAGTCCCGTGCGGTGACGGCTTTCGCCGCACAGGGCAACCGGTGCGTCCCGTCCGGCCGGAGCCGTCCACCGGCCGGACGGGACCGCGCCGTCCGTCGACGTTAGGCCCGCCGCGAGGCCCCGGACAACGCGTTCCGGGATGCTTCACGCGTACGGGTGAATACGCCACCCGGCGCGCGTCGATCGGAGTGCGCTGTGCTGACC
>NZ_BHZI01000368.1 GCF_004305975.1 Streptomyces otsuchiensis | reverse complement strand
CGCCCCCTCTATCCACCCGCACCCCCACTCCCAGCGATCGCTCTGAGCAGCCGGAGCCATGCGATTCCAGCTGCTGGGGCCGCTGAGCATCTGTGACGCCTCCGACACGGTGGTGCTCCAGCCGTCCAAGCCCACGAACCTGCTCGCCACCCTGCTGCTGCACGCCAACACCGTCGTCTCCGCGGACTACCTCCAGCGGATGGTCTGGGGTGACGAGCAGCCGGCGACCGCCAAGGCCGCGCTGCAGACCTGCGTACTGCGGCTGCGCCGCCTCTTCACGCGCCACGGCGTCACCGACACCACCATCGAGGCGGTGCCCGGCGGCTACCGGATCACCGCCGACGTGCGCACGCTCGACATCCTGGAGTTCCGCCAACTCATGGCGATATCCGGTGCGTTGCGGGACGCCGAGGAGGAACTCCGGGTGCTGCGCGACGCGCTCGCGCTGTGGCAGGGCCCCGTCCTGGCCAACGTGCGGTCGGAACCGGTCCAGCGCGACCTGGTGCCGCAGCTCACCGAGGAGCGGCTGCACGTCGTCGAGCGGGCCTGCGACGTCGAACTCTCCCTGGGCCACTGCTCGATGGTCCTCGGTGAACTCTGGGGCGCCACCCGCGCCCACCCGGGCCACGGCAGGTTCCGGGAGCAGCTGATCGAGGCGCTGTACCGCACGGGCCGGCAGGCCGAGGCGCTGGCCGAGTACCGGCGGGTCAAGCAGTACCTGCTGGAGGAACTGGGCGTGGACCCTTCCCCGGCGCTGCAGAAGCTCGAACTCGCCATTCTGCGCGGCGACGACCTCGGCCCGTCCGCCGGCCCGGGACCGTCCGGCCGTCACCAGCCCGAGCGCGCCACCCTGGTGCGGCTGCCGGTTCCCCGCCCCGGCGCGCACGCCGCCGGTGCCGTCGGTGCCGCAGGCGCCGTGGGTGCCGTGGGTGCCGGGTACGGCCACGCCGTGCCCCACCACCGGCCCTCGCCGGTCGCGCCACGCCCGGCCGGGCACGCCGGGGCACGGGCGCCCGGTGGGCGGGCCCCGGGCGGCCGGCCGGGTGAGGCGTCGGCCGCCGGGCGGTCCGTCGCGGTGCGCCCTCAGGGCGGGCGCGGGCCGAACGGCGTTGTACAGCAACGTGGTTCGGAGCCGGGCGGGGTAGGGGGTGCCGGTGCCGGGCCTTCCGGAGAGGGCGCGGCTCGTGGCCAGGGTGGTCCCGGCACGTCCGGCGGGCCCGACGTGCCGAATCGTTCCGCCATCGAGCTCGCTCCGCGCGCCGCTGCCGCCGTCACTGCCGACGCGGCGGGGTCGGCAGCGGCCGGCGCGTCCGCACCCACGCCCCGGGCTCCGGGGCCACAGGTCGCGAGCCCCGCCGGTGGCACCTCCCCGGCCGCCGTCACCATTGATGCTTCCGTCGCGCCGCCGTCCGGCCGGGAGTCCGCCGTGCGGCGGGCCGAACCCGTCCCGTCCTTCGCCGGCCGCGAGGCGTCGGCGCAGGCGCTGGCCGGGCGGCTGTCCGCCGCCGCGCAGAGCGAACCGGGCGCCGTCGGGATGGAGTTGATCTGTGGAGCGCCCGGCGTCGGGAAGACGGCGCTCGCCCGCGAGGTCGCCGAGCGGCTGGCGCCGGAGTTCCCCGGCGGACGGCTGCTGCTGCCGATGACCCTCCCGGACGGCTCCCCCCGCCCGGCCGCCGACGGCGCCGCCGAGCTGGCAGCCGCACTCGGGGGACGCGCCGCCCACCGGCTGCTGCTGGTGCTCGACGACGTCACCGACGCCGACCAGGTCCGGCCGCTGCTGCCCCTGGGCGAGGGCTGCGCGGTGCTGGTGACCAGCCGGATGGGACTGGCCGGTCTGGTCGCCACCCACGGCGGCCGGGTGCACCGGCTGGGCACGCTGGCGCCGGAGGAGTCCGCACGGCTGCTGACGGCCGCCCTCGGCGCGGACCGGGTGGCCGAGGACCCGGACGCGGCGGACCGGCTGGCGGCGGCCTGCGGGCACCATCCGCTGGCGCTGCGCATCATCGTCGCCCGGTTGCTGACCCGTCCCGCGCTGCCGCTGCGGGACGGGGTGCGCTGGCTGGCGCAGGACCCCAGGTCCCGGCTGTCCCTGCCGGACGATCCGGTGATGAGCGTGGCCGGTGTCCTCGACGCGGCGCTGGCTCGCCTCTCACCGCCGCAGGTACGGGTCTTCCGGCTGGCGGGCACCCTGCCGAGCGCGACCTTCGACGCGGCGGACGTCGTCAGGGCCGCCGGGTCCGCCGACGCCGCGGACGCCGCCGAGACCGCCGACGCCGCCGAGACCGAAGTCGCCCTGGAACAGCTGGCCGACGCCGGCCTGCTGGAGGACGGGCCGCCCGGCCCGTACCGCATGCACCCCCTCCTGCGCGCGTACGCCCGCTGGGCGGAGCCCGACCCATTCCGACCGACCCAGAAGGTGTGAGCCATGGCTGCTGCCGCATTCGAGACCCTTGCCGAGACGCGCCCCCGCATCCGGCGTGACGTGCTGTACACGGAGACTCCCGGCGGTGTGCTGTTCCACAACGCGGACGGCGGCTTCCACCTCTCGGGCCGCTCGGCCTACCGGTTCGCGTCGCTGATCGTGCCGCACCTGGACGGCGGCAACCGGCTCGCCGAGATCTGCGCCGGGCTCGGTGACGCGCAGCGGTCGATGGTCGCGGAGCTGGTCTCCTCGCTGCTGGAACGCGACTTCGCCCGCGACCACCGTCCCTCGGAGGCGGAGGCCGCCGGCGGCGATCCGCTGGCGGCGGCCGGGCTGGTGCCGGCGGTCGCGGAGCGGTTCGGTCCGCAGATCCAGTACATCGACCACTACACCGACGACGCGGAACGGCGTTTCGCCCGCTACCGGGACGTCCGGGTCGCCGTGCTGGGCACCGGTGAGGTCGCCGAGTGGAGTGTGCTGAGCCTGCTGCGCAACGGCTGCGCCCGGATCGGGGTGGAGGGAGCGGTCCCGGGCCGGGCGGCGGCTGAGGCGGTCGAACTGGATGCAGCGGGCTGCCAGGTGGAGCTGGCGACGCTCGCCGGCTCCGAGGACTTCCCCGGCGCCTGGGCCCACTTCGACGTGGTGCTGGTGACCGGCGGCGGTGCCGCTCCCGTGATCCACCGGCTGCTCACCGACGGCCTGCCCGAGGGCCGCACCCTGATCCCGGCCTGGACCTTCGGCGACCGGGCGGTGATCGGTCCCAAGTCGACCGCCGGTTCCGCCGGTTGCTGGTCCTGCGCTCTGCTGCGGCTCGGCGCGGCGGTGGACTCCGGGGCCGCCGCGGACCTCTGGAGTGAGGTCGCGGCCGGTCCGGACCCCCGGCCGCAGGCGGACGGTCCGCTGCACGGCCCGGTGGCTGCGATGGTCGGGAACCTCCTCGGCTACGAGGTGTTCCGGCTGGCCACCGGCGCGCTGCCGTCCGAGACCGACCGGCAGGTGCAGATACAGGATCTCTCCTCGCTCGATGTGCTGGCCGAACCCGTCCACCAGCACCCGCGGTGCCGGATCTGCCCGGAGCCGGTGTCCCAATCCGACGGCGCACCGGCGGAGTTGACGGTCGCGGCCGTCCCGACCGTGGAGTCCGCCCGTGACGCGGAGAAGATCGTCGAGGATCTCGGCGCGGTCTCCGGCACGCTCGTACGCACCCACACCGGTGTCTTCACCCGCTTCGACGACGAGCCGCTGACCCAGACGCCGTTGAAGGTGACCCGGCTGGAGCTGCCGCTGGGCCACGGCGCGGGCCGTTCCGTCGCCGCGTTCGACGTGCACCATCTCGCCGGTGCCCGGCAGCGGGCGCTGCGGGTGGCCGCCACCCTGTACGTCGACCATGTCGTCCCGGCCGTGCCCGTCCGCGCCGAGAGGGAGCTGCGGCGTTACGCGCCCGACGCGCTGACCACCGGCGGTGGCACCGGCGCCTCGGCGGACGAGGTCGCGGCGTGGGCACGGGCGCACTCGCTGCTCGGCGGCCCGGATGTCCTGGTGCCGCTGGCCGCGGTGCGGCCGTTCGGCCCCCACAACCGGGACCGGCTGCACCAGGCGACCCGCGCCGGTGCCGGGGCGGGCAGCGACCGGGGCCAGGCAGCCGGGCACGGACTCCTTGACGCGCTGGCCCACGACGCCCTGCTGCGCGCCGTCCGGGGCGCGACCGAGGTGCTGCGGGCGGACGAGGAACTGTACGCGGCCGACCCGGAGATGACCTTCCTGCGGAAGTCCGCGGTAAACCTGGAGGTCGGGGCCGAACTGCTGGACCTCGGAGAGGGCGGGCGCACCGGTGCCCATGTGGTGCTGGCCCGGGAGACCGACCCGGCGGGCACGCCGCGCTGGGCGGTCGCCGCCGGGTTGAGCGCCGTCTCCGCCGCAGCCGGGGCGCTGCGAGATCTCCTCGGCCAGGCCCAACTGGCCCAGGAGGGGGTCGATCACACGGACCTCGGTGACCCACTGCTCGGTGATCTCGACCCCCGGGCGCTGGTCACCACCGGTGAACTGGCCGCGCCGGCACCGGAGGTGACGTTCGCCGCGCTGCTGGACCGGCTGCGTGACGCGGGCCGCGACGCCCTCCATGTGCCGACCACCCCCGCCGACCTGCCCGCCGGCTCGGTCTTCACCGCCCGCATCCTGCTCACCGAGGACGGCCATGCCGCGCACTGACACCACCCACGGCCCCCCGCCGCCCACACC
>NZ_BHZI01000367.1 GCF_004305975.1 Streptomyces otsuchiensis | reverse complement strand
GACTTGGTGCGTGGTGCGATCGGTGCGGTGGTGCTGGTTGATACGCGTCGGTTGGCGGACTGTTTTCCTGCGGTTGATTATTTTGAGAACAGTGGTCTGCCGTTTGTGATTGCTTTGAATGGTTTTGACGGGCATCAGCCGTATTCTCCGGAGGAGGTGCGGGAGGCGTTGCAGATCGGGCCGGACGCGCCGATCATCACGACGGACGCGCGGCATCGTGCGGAGGCGAAGTCCGCTTTGATCACGTTGGTGGAGCACGCCCTGATGGCCCGTCTGGGCTGAACGCCCAGCATTTGGAGAACCGGCCGCCGCCCTTCGGGGCGGCGGCCGGTTCTCGTGTGCGGGCGCGTCCCCGCCGATGCGCGGGTTGTGTCCTTGCCCACCCGTATCCGCCGCGTTCATAACGGTTCGGCGGGTAATCCCCGACCGCTCGCGACGCACGGTCGCGGCCCGCCTGCACTGCGCCGCCGCGTAAACCCGTTTTCTAGGTCAATCGTACGGTTTGACGGATTTCCGGGCTGACATCTGTCCGAAACAGGGCCGACTCCCGGGGATTGGCTGGGCATACCCAGGCATGCTGAAATCCCCATGAACTCCACGTACGACGACGGCCAGCCTGTGGCCCATGCCGAGAGGTGAGGCGAGTGAGGCGCACCCCAGCGACGTCCCCGCCCGCGGACAGCGGAGACGGCCCCTCCTCCGAGCGGGGCAACTTCACGCCCCCGGCCGCCTCACGCCCGCCGGCGGGCGGTGACGGTGGCCGCACGGCGCCCGACACCGGCAGCCGGCTGGCCCCCCGCAACTGGCGCGTCGCCACGCGTCTCAACGCCATCCTGCTGCTTCCGGTCATCGTCGCCCTGGTCTTCGCGGGGCTGCGCGTCCAGACCCACTACGAGACCTGGCAGGCGGCCGAGCGCGCCGAACGCACCGCCGAGCTGGTCCGGGCCTCCACCGCCTACGCCAACGCCCTGCTCGACGAACGCGACCTGACCGCCCGCCCCCTGCTGGCCGGCGACACCGAGGACCCCGTCGTGGAACAGGCCCGCCAGGACACCGACCGCGCCCGCACCGAGTTCGAGGCCCGCGCCGCCGACGCGCCGGACGACGAGAACATCGCCCGCCGGCTCGCACGCGTCGAACAGGTCGCCCCCCGGCTGGCGACGCTCCGGCAGGTGGCGTACACCGACGAGCTGCCCGGCGTACAGACCGAGATGGCCTACGTCGAGATCCAGCACCCCGTCATGTCGTTCGCCAACGAGCTCGGCCTCACCACAGGCAACCTCGCCTCCTACGGCCGCTCCGTCTACACCATCTCCCTCGGTCAGGCCGCGACCTCACTCCAGCGCTCCGTCGGCACCCATCTGCTGGTCGCCGACGACGCGGACGAGGCCGAGACCGCCGAGCGTCAGGTCACGCTCAGCTCCTACCTCCACCTGGAGGGCATAGCCCGCAACGAGTACGTCTCCGCCGCGGGCCCCGGGGAGCTGGAACTGCTGGAGCGCGCCTTGGCGGCCGCGACCGGCGACGGCCCCGACCCCGTCGACGAGATGGCGCCCGCCCTTGTCACCGGCGACCTCGATCCACAGGCACTCGCCGACGCCGGCATCACCCCGGACGCCTGGTTCACCGCTGTCACCGCGCGGTTCGACGCCTACCGCGACGTCGAACGCGACCTCGTGGACCGCGCCGTCGACGAGGCCCAGTCGGTGTCCGCGGACGCCCGGACCGACATGATCACCAACTCGGTGCTGGTCGTCGTCCTGCTGCTCGCCGCCTTCGCCATCGCCGCACTCATGGCCCGGGCCATGAGCAAGAGCATGAGCAGGCTGCGGGACGCGGCGCTCGGCGTCGCCGAGAAGCGCCTGCCCGCCCTCGTCGATCAGCTCTCCCGTAACGATCCCGGCCATGTCGACACCCGCGTCGAGCCGATCCGGATCACCAGCCGCGACGAGATCGGCGAGGTCTCCCGCGCCTTCGACCAGGTCCACCGCGAAGCCGTCCGGCTCGCGGCCGAGCAGGCGCTGCTGCGCGGCAACGTCAACGCGATGTTCACCAACCTGTCCAGCCGCAACCAGGGGCTGGTGGAACGGCAGCTCGGTCTCATCGGCGAGCTGGAGAACAACGAGGCCGAACCGGACCAGCTGGAGAACCTCTTCCAGCTCGACCACCTCGCCACCCGCATGCGGCGCAACGGGGAGAACCTCCTTGTCCTCGCCGGCGAGGAACCAGGGCGACGCTGGAACCAGCCAGTGCCGCTCGTGGACGTGGTACGCGCCGCCGCCTCCGAGGTCGAGTACTACGACCGCGTCGACATCGTCGGCATCCCGCCGGGCGAGATCCACGGAGCCGTCGTCACCGACCTCGTCCACCTCCTGGCCGAGCTGCTGGAGAACGCCACCAGCTTCTCCTCGCCCCACACCAAGGTCCGCGTCACCGCCACGCGCCTGCCCGACGGGCGTGTCATGGTCGAGATCCACGACAAGGGCGTGGGGCTCAGTGCCGACGACTTCGCCCTGATCAACCACCGCCTCGCCGATCCGCCCGTCGCCGACGTCGAGGTATCCCGGCGCATGGGCCTGTTCGTGGTCGGCCGCCTGTCGCTGCGGCACGGAATACGGGTCCAGCTCCGGCCCTCCGGCGAGCAGGTCGGTACCACGTCCCTGGTGATGCTGCCCGAATCGATCACCCATGGCGGGGGAGGCGACCACACGCCGGAGGAGGAGTTCACGGTTTCGCGGATCGTCCCGGAGGGCCCGTACGGCTCCGAGGCCGGGGACGCCGCCGTCGGCCGGACCGCCGCCGAACTGGGCTTCGACGACTCCCGGTACGCGGACGGCGGCGCTGCCCTCGACCCCGTGCGGCGCTCGCTGCGCAGGGGCGAACGCCGCATTCCGGTGGACCCGGCGGTGGCCGGTGACCGACCCCGCCAGACGCCCGTGGGCGGTCCCGTCGGGAGCACGGGCCACCAGGAACAGACCGGGCACGCGGCCGGCCACGGTCACGGCTACGGCGTCGGCCAGGGGCACCACGACCAGGGACAGAACAGCCCGGGACACGGCGGCCCGGGATACGGCGCGGACACCGGTTACGGCGGCTACCCGGACAGTGGGGGCCCGGCCCCCGGCACCTACGCCGGATACACCTACCCAGCCCAGGCCGCACCCGGCTACGGGAACCTTGGAGCCGACCCCGTCGGACAGCCGGGCGCCGGAGAACCCATGGCCGGCTACGCGCCGCCCGGATACCCGGAGGACGGCCGGACCACCGCCGATCCGACGACGGGAAGCGGTGCACCCGGCCGGCACGGCGACGCCGGCCTCGCCCACGACGGCGCGGCCGACCTCGGCGCCTCGCCCCCGCACGGCGCGCAGGGCACCTATTCCGGCCAGGAATACGGGGGGAGTGGCGTCGGCCCGGACCAGGCGTACGGCGCACCCGGCGGGCGCGCACACCCCAGGCCACAACGGGACGGAGCCACCGCGAAGGACGCGAACACCACCCCCGGCCAGCAGTGGGACCGCGCGGATGCGTACCCTGCGACTCCCCCTGGGGCCGCACACCGCGTAGGCTTCCACGGTGCGGGGTCCGGACCGGAAGGTCAAACCCCCACCACCGGCGCGGGGTTGCCACGCCGCGAGCCTCAGCGTCGCACCGACGGCGAGGTGGCGCGGCCGGGGCAGCGGACACCGGCGGAGACTCCGGTCCACGCGCCGTCCGAGGAGGAACGGGGCCGAGGACCGCGTCGCGAGGCGCAGCCCACGGGCACCACGTCCTCGGGGCTCCCCAGGCGGGTACCGAAAGCCAACCTGGCGGAGCACAAACCGGCCGAACCGCCGGTGGGCGGCACGCAGGTCTCGCGGGCACCGGAAGACGTCCGGGGCCGGCTGACCAACCTCCACCGCGGTGTCCGGCAGGGACGCGGCGCCAGTACGGGCCGCACGGAGAACGACTATGAGGGCTACGGCCCCGGTAACGATCAGGAGCGTTAGTGTGAGCCCGATGAGTCAGGCGGCACAGAACCTGAACTGGCTGATCACCAGCTTTGTGGAGACCACCCCCGGTGTGTCCCACACGGTGGTGGTGTCGGCTGACGGTCTTCTGCTGGCGTTGTCGGAGGGATTCCCCCGCGACCGTGCCGACCAGTTGGCGGCGGTGGCCTCCGGGCTGACCTCGCTGACGGCCGGCGCCTCCCGGATCTTCGAGGGCGGGGCGGTGAACCAGACGGTGGTGGAGATGGAACGTGGTTTCCTCTTCATCATGTCGGTCTCGGACGGTTCGTCGCTGGCGGTGCTGGCCCACCCCGACGCCGACATCGGCCTGGTGGGCTACGAGATGGCGCTGCTGGTCGACCGCGCGGGAGCGGTGCTGACGCCCGACCTGCGCGCGGAGCTTCAGGGCAGCCTGCTCAACTAGCAGACAACCGTGCGGATTGACCGCCCTCGCCTTAAGGTGCGATAACACTTGACGGCGAGAACGGCACTGGCCGGACCGACGGCAGCAGGAGGAGGAGAGAGAACGTGACCACGCCCCCAACCGGTTCTTCCGGCGGCGACTTCCCGGACCAGGCCCACGAGGGCCGCTCCGGACGCTTCAACTTCCCCTCGGCGCCCAGCGGCAGCCGCCCCGGAGCCGGGAACGGCTCAGCGCGGCGCGTCGCGGGCACCGAACCCCGCCAGCCGCTGGTGCGTCCGTACGCGATGACCGGCGGCCGGACCCGGCCCCGGTACCAGCTGGCAATCGAGGCGCTGGT
>NZ_BHZI01000366.1 GCF_004305975.1 Streptomyces otsuchiensis | reverse complement strand
GCACGGTCGCGAGCACCGCCGGACCGGCGGCGGCACGCGAGCCGGCGGACGAGCCCGAGGACCCCGGCGCGGCCGATCACGACTCCGCCGCCGGGCAGCGCGCGGCCGGCCCCCCGGACCCGCGGATCAGGGTCGACCGGCCGACACCGGGAGCCACGACGGGGGAGCGGGCCGAGGCGCCCGAGCAGCACGAGCGCGCGGCTTGCGCCACGGAGCCATAGCTGCGGATCGGTGCGGTTGACCGATGTGCCACGACGTGCCGTTTCCGCCAGCCGGCCAAGAGCGCGGGGCCGCCCGCCTCGGGTGACGACAGCCGGAGCTCTCCGCTCGGCTGCCCCCGGGAGACCCGCACACCGCAGCCGCCCCCGACCGCGACGAGCGGTGGGGGCGGCTGCGGTGTGTCGCACGCCAGGAAGCGCGAGCGCGTGCCTCAGACGAAGGGGCGGATCTGGATGGTCTCGTCCCGGCCCGGGCCCACACCGATCGCGGAGATCGGAGCGCCGGACATGTCCTCCAGCGCCTGCACGTAGGCCCGCGCGTTGGCGGGGAGGTCGTCCAGGCTCTTCGCCTTGGTGATGTCCTCGGTCCAGCCCGGCAGGTACTCGTAGATCGGCTTCGCGTGGTGGAAGTCGCTCTGGTTGTACGGGAGTTCTTCGACACGACGGCCGTCGATCTCATATGCGACACAGACCGGGATGGTCTCCCAGCCGGTGAGCACGTCCAGCTTGGTGAGGAAGAAGTCGGTCAGGCCGTTGACGCGGGTCGCGTAGCGGGCGATGACCGCGTCGAACCAGCCGCAGCGGCGGTCGCGGCCGGTGGTGACACCGAACTCGCCACCGATCCGGCGCAGCGCCTCGCCGTCCTCGTCCTCCAGCTCGGTCGGGAACGGCCCGGCGCCCACGCGGGTGGTGTACGCCTTCAGGATGCCGATCACCCGGTTGATCTTCGTCGGCCCCACACCGGCGCCCGTGCAGGCGCCGCCCGCGGTCGGGTTGGAGGAGGTGACGAAGGGGTACGTCCCGTGGTCGACGTCGAGCAGGGTGCCCTGGCCGCCCTCGAAGAGCACGACCTTGCCCTCGTCGATGGCGTCGTTGAGCAGCAGCGTGGTGTCGGCCACGAACGGCTCCAACCTCGGTGCGTAGCCGAGGAGTTCCTCGACAACCTGATCGGCGGCGATGGCCCGGCGGTTGTAGAGCTTGGCCAGCACCTGGTTCTTGGCGTCGAGGGCGGCGTCCACCTTCTGCCGCAGGATCGACTCGTCGAACAGATCCTGCACCCGGATACCGACGCGGTTGATCTTGTCCGCGTAGGCGGGACCGATTCCGCGGCCCGTGGTACCGATCTTCCGCTTGCCGAGGAAGCGTTCGGTGACCTTGTCCAGGCTGGTGTGGTACGGCGTGATCAGGTGCGCGTTACCGCTGATCAGCAGCTTGGAGGTGTCGATGCCGCGGTCACCCAGACCGGCCAGCTCCGACAGCAGCACCGAGGGGTCGACCACGACACCACCGCCGATGACGGGGGTGCACTCCGGCGAGAGGATGCCCGACGGCAGCAGGTGCAGCGCGTACTTCTGGTCACCGACCACCACGGTGTGGCCCGCGTTGTTACCCCCCTGGTAACGGACCACGTAATCCACCGAACCACCGAGCAGATCGGTTGCTTTGCCCTTGCCCTCGTCACCCCACTGAGCACCGAGTACCACAAGTGCGGGCACAGGCGTACACCCCTTCCGGGCGGGGCATCTCATGTGCAGACTGCCCCGGATCGACGAAACCCCTGACACAATCGCGACAGGGGCTCTTGCACCGAGAGTTTACGAGACACGTGGGCGGCAGGCGAACGTGGCCGCGAGTGCGCGGGCGTGCCCGCCCGCGCGGAGGCGGCCGACAGCTGCCAGGAGGCGAACAAACAGGTGCTGATCGTCATCGACCCGATCGCCCGGCAGACCGACGGGGAATCGGTGCGGATCGCGCGCGACGTACTGAGCGCGGGTACCAGCGGGGCGCGGGTGCGCCTTCTGGAACGCCCGCAGGAGATGTCCCGGGCCATGGCCGGGGTGCACAGCGGACGGGTGGTGGTGGTCGGCGACGACCGCGCGCTGCTGCGGGCGGTGCGGGCGCTGCACCACCGCGGCGACCTCGCCTCGCATCCGCTCGGCTTCGTACCGGTCGGTCCACCGGGGACGGTGACGGTGGCCAGCGCGCTCGGCCTCCCGTCGGACGCCGTCCACGCCTCGCGGACCGTGCTGAACGGCGACGCCCGGCCGCTGGACCTGCTGGTGGACGACGCCGGCGGGGTGGTCCTGGGCGCGCTCGGCATACCGGCCGTCCCCCGGCCGCGTCCGGCGCCGCGGCGCAGCTGGTGGCGGCCGGTGCTGGCGCCGGAGCAGTGGCTGCGGGTGGAGGCGGACGGGCGGGTCCTGGCGGACCTGGACCGGCCGGTCCGGGAGGTCTCGGTCTCACCGGCGGACGGGCTGGCGGCGGTGGTGGTCCGGCACGGCGAGCTGGACCCGGCCATCACCGCCCGCGCGGAGTCGGTGACGGTCTCGGGGCAGTCGTTCCGCTACCGCGCCGACACCGTGACGTACGGACCCGCGCACTGCCGCACCTGGCACGTCCGGCCGGGAGCACTGCACCTGTCCCTGCCGACCGACTGAGCGCGGCGGGAAGACCGGGGCGCGCCGTTCCGGAGCGGGGACAGACCTCCGCTCCGGACCGCGGGGTCAGCGGGTCAGCGGGGTCAGCGGGGTCAGCGGCTGATCCGGGTGACGCCGTTCGCCAGTTCCTCCAGGACGCACAGGATCGTGTGACCCACCTGGGTGGGGGCGATCAGGACGCCCAGCGCGAGGACGATGACGACGGTCAGCTTCTCGTCGGACCGGCTACGGGCCTCCGTCCGCCGACCGAGCCGCCAGACGACGATGACCGCGAACAGCACGGCCATGTTGATGGTCATCACCGCTCCGGGCCTCCACTGCGACGTTCGACGTACTCCACCGGACGGGAGGCGACGCGTGCCGTCCCAGCGCACAGGTATAGCGGTGACCTGCGGCATTGGCGACAACTTGCCCATGAATGATGCGAACTCATCGGATCTGACGGAAACACCTGCCTTCTCGACAGCTTGACGTGCGGAGATTGGCAACGCGCTCGCGCACCCGTTCGCCGATCGATCGCCCTCCTCGGCCGCGTGGCACGGTCGCGTGGCACGGTCGCGGCGGTCCTCATAGCGCCGCGTGCCCCGCCGGTCACCCGCCGGTACGCCTCCGTCACCCGGCTGTCGCAGCACCGCGCGACAAGCGCTCCCCGGCCGCGCCCGAACGGCGCCCCGCCCTTGTGCCACACGGCCTGAGCCATGACCTCCGCCGGACGCGCCCCGCACGCCACAACCCGGACGGAGCAACCGGGACCCCCCACGGGACGCGCTCGGGGTGCGGGTTCGGTGACCCGCTGTTCGCATGGGACCGACAGCCCGTCACCTCGTCGTGACGGACCACGACCCGGAGGTCACCGTCCCATGAGAACTCCCCAGACACGCACCGGCCGCCTGGCCCTGGGCACCGCGGCAGCGCTGCTCACGGCGGGCATCGCCGCCGCCCCGGCCGCCGCCAGCGAAAGCGGCGGTGGTGACGGCAAGGGCAAGCACCACCTGATGGTCTCGCCCAACTCGGGCGGCGCCGGCACCCACATCACCGTCAAGGCCACCTGCGAGCCGGCCGGCGGCGCCGCGTCCCAGGCGCTGCGCCAGCCCATCCAGCTCAAGAAGAACGACAACAACCAGTGGGTCGGCACCGGCCAGATCAGGAGCGACGGCCTGCAGGCGGGCCAGAGCTACCCGATCCGCGTCACCTGCGTGAACGGCACCGAGCAAACCGGTTCGTTCACCTACACCGCCACCCCCAGCGGCGGTGCCTCGGCCGGCTTCGGCGGGTCGCAGGAGAGCGGCGGGTACGCGACCGCGCTCGCCATCGGCGGCGGGATCGCCGTCGCCGGTGCCGTCGGCTACGCGTTCACCGCGCGTCGCCGCGCGGCCGGCAACCACTACTACTGATAGGCGGTCAGGGTGAGGGTGAGTGAAATGCAGGGGCGTCTGCGGCGAGCGCTGCGTCGCGGGCAGACCACCGGCCGGCCCGGCGGTCCCGCGTCGCCCGAACCCACCTCGACGCCGGACGGGGCCCCGCCCCGCCCGGCGGGAGACGGGGAGCCGCCCCGGCGGCTCCCCTCGACCGAGACCCCGGCCCCCGGCCCGGCACCCGCCGGGCCGGGGGCGGTGGCCCGTCCGGAGCCGTCTCCGGAAGCGGAGCCGAAGGCGAAGCCGTCGGAAGTGAAGGCGAAGCCGTCGGAAGCGAAGCGGGAACGGACACCCGTCGGCAAGCTGCTGCGCCGGGGCGCCCGCAAGGAGACGACGACCGGCAACCGGCAGCCGAACCTCACGAAGGACGAACCCGCGGCGAAGGACCGGCCGAAGGCTCCGGCGAAGCCGAAGGCCGCCAAGACCGCGGCCGAGCCGGAGGCCAAGCCGAAGGCCACGGACCAGAAGAAGGACCCGGCACCGGCCAGGGGGAAGCAGAAGGAACGGGCGGCCGTCGAGCCGATGCGCGGGCGGCTGCGCCGCCTGCTGTCCGTGAGTGGCGACAGCCCGGACAACGACCCCTCGCGGTACGCGGTCGCCGGTGGACCGGTCGCCGCGCCCCCGCAGAAGCCGCAGAAGCCGCAGGCGGACGCGAGGCAGCCGGACCCGGTGAACATGACCGCTCCGGAACCCCCGCCCTACGCCGGGCC
>NZ_BHZI01000365.1 GCF_004305975.1 Streptomyces otsuchiensis | reverse complement strand
CCCGCCACCCCTGCCGCGACGGCTGCCACCACCACCGGCGCGGCGGGGGGACCGGCCCGCCCGGACGTGCTGCGGCTGTCCGCGCTGAGTTGGGCCGTCGGCCCGGTCACCATCGTCGACTCCATCGATCTCGCCGTCCGTGAGGGCGAGTTCCTCGCCCTGATCGGCCCCAATGGCGCGGGCAAGACCTCGCTGTTCAACCTGGTGTCCGGCGTCACCCGTCCCACCGGCGGCACGCTCGCCCTGGACGACCGCGCGGTCGACCGGCTGCCGCCGCACCGCCGCGCCCGGCTCGGGATCGGACGCACCTTCCAGTCCTCGTCCGTCTTCCCGACGATGACCGTGGCCGAGCACGTCGAGCTGGCCGCGCGCGCCGTCGGCGCCCGCCGCGTCACCGACGCCGACCGGGCCGGGGTGCTGGAGCGGGTACGGCTCGGCCACCGGGCGGACCAGCAGGCCGGCGGCCTCTCGCACGGTGACAAGCGCAAGCTCGAACTGGCCATGCTGCTGGCCTCGACCGTCTCCGGCGACGGCCCTCGGCTGATGCTGCTCGACGAGCCGATGGCCGGCGTCGCCGCCGAGGAGATCGGCGAACTGACCGACGTCATCCGCTCGTTGCACCGAGACGAGGGCCGCACCCTGCTCATGGTCGAGCACCACATGGACGTGGTGCTCGACCTCGCCGACCGCATCGCCGTGCTGCACCACGGAGTCCTGCTCGCCGACGGCACCCCCGAGGCGGTCATGGCCGACCCCGAGGTGCAGCGGGCCTACCTCGGAGAGGCGATATGAGCCCCCACCACCCCGCGGCCGATGCCGAAGCGTCCGGCGAGCGGGCGACCGCCGCCCCGGAGACCGCCGCGCCGATCCTCGAACTGCGCGGACTGCGCGTGGACATCGCCGGATCGCGCATCCTGCAGGGCGTGGACCTCACCGTCCCCGCCACCGGCGTCACCGCCCTGATGGGCCGCAACGGCGTCGGTAAGACCACCACGGTCCGCGCCGTGCTCGGACTGCTGCCCGACGAGGGGCACATCACCGGCGGCCAGGTGCTGTTCGGCGCCGAGCGTCACGACATCACCCGCGAGCCGACCCACGCCACGGTCCGCCGCGGCATCGGCTACGCCCCCGAGGACCGCGGGGTGTTCACCCAGTTGACCGTCGCCGAGAACCTCGCCCTGGCCGAACGGCCGGGCGGGACACCGGACTACGCGCTGGTGCACGAACTCTTCCCCGAACTGGAGCAGCGCCGCGACCAGCGTGGCGGGACACTCTCCGGCGGACAGCAGCAGATGGTGGCCATCGCCCGGACCCTGCTCAACGAGAACCGGCTGATCATCGTCGACGAACCGACCAAGGGCCTCGCACCGCGCGTCGTCAGCGAGGTCACCGAGGTACTGGGGCGCGCGGCCGCCCGGGTGCCGATGCTGCTGGTCGAACAGAACCTCGCGGTGATCCGCCAACTCGCCGACCGCGCCGTGGTGCTGGACGCGGGCCGGGTCGTGCACACCGGGCCAGCCGCCGAACTCCTCGCCGACCGCGAACGCACCACCACCCTGCTCGGCGTCGGCCGGGCCGCCGAACTCCCCGCAGCCGAACCGGGGTCGGGCCTCACCGACGCGAACACCGACGCGTCGAACCCCGGAGCCGGCCCCGACCCCGTGCGCGGCCCCGGCAACGGAAACTCATCGAAGGGAGCGGACCGTTGAGCACCTTCGTCCTGCTCACCCTGACCGGCTTCGGCCTGGGCGCCCTGTACTTCCTGATCGCCTCCGGACTCGCCCTGATCTTCGGGCTGATGGACGTGCTCAACTTCGCGCACGGCGCGTTCCTCACCGTCTCCGCCTACGCCGCCTGGCACACCGCCACCACGGTCGGCGGCGTCAACGGCCTCATCCTGGCCGTGCTCACCGGCGCGGCCGTCGGCACTGTGCTGGCCGTGATCGTCGAACGGCTGCTGATCCGGCGGCTGTACGGCCGGCCCAAGGAACAGATCCTGGTCACCGTCGGCCTGTCGCTGACCATCCCGGCGCTGGTCCAGGCGTACTGGGGGCCGGACTCCCGGCCGTTCCCCGTCCCCTCCGCGCTCTCCGGGACGGTGCCGGTGCTGGGGGCCAACGTCCCCGTCAACCGGTTCGTGCTGATCGTGGCCGCCGTCCTCGTCCTCATCGGCGTGCGGCTGTTCCTGGACCGCACCCGCTACGGGCTGATCGTGCGGGCGGGCGTGGAGGACCGGCACATGGTCACCGCCCTCGGAATCGACGTCACCCGCGCCTTCACCCTGATCTTCGCCCTCGGCGGCGCGCTCGCCGGGCTCGCCGGAGTCCTCGGCGGCCTCTACTTCGGCTCGCTCTCCCCGCACCAGGGCACCGCGCTGCTGATCTTCGCCTTCGTGGTGGTGATCATCGGCGGGATGCACTCCATCACCGGGGTCGCGCTCTCCGCGCTGACGGTGGGCCTCGTCCAGCAGTACGCCAACTACTACGTGGCGGGCGGCTTCGGGGACTTCGCGGTCGTCATCCTGCTCGCTGTCGTCGTCCTCGCCCGGCCAACCCCCGGCCGCCGCTCCCCGGCGAGTCTGCTGCGCGACCTCCTCGCGCCGCGCCGCGCCGTCGCCACCACCGGAGGCCAGCCATGACCACCGCGACCACCGCGACCACCGCCGGACCGGCGGACCCGGCCGGCGCCCCCGCCGGCGGCGGCGACGGAGGCGGACCGCCCACCGGGGCGCCCACCGGCCTCGCCGGGCTCGGACACCGGCTCGGACGGCGGCGCGGCTGGATCGCGCCCGCCGCCGTGCTGCTGATCCTGCTCACGCTGCCCTACTCCGCGCTGAGCATCCCGCTGCTGCTGGACGGCCCGGTCAACTCCGCCGGCTCGCTGCAACTCTTCGCGCTCTGCCTGCTCTTCGGTGGCCTCGCCCTCAGCTACGACCTGCTGTTCGGCCGCACCGGGCTGCTCTCCTTCGGCCACGCCCTCTACATCGCGGGCGGCGCCTACGGCACCCAACTGGCCATGTCCGAATGGGGGATGACCCTCGTCCCGGCCGCGCTGACCGTCGTCGTGCTCGGCAGCGTCGCCGCCTGCCTGCTCGGTGCCATCTCGCTGCGCACCCTCGCGCTGGGCGGTGTCGGCTTCGCCATGGTGACGCTCGCCTTCGCCCAGGCCGGGTCGATCTGGGTGCAGCGCAACCCCGGCGGCCTCACCGGTGGCGAGGAGGGGCTGCCGCTGCTCGCGGAGGCCATCCCGGACGCCTTCATCGGCGTCAACAACACGGTCAACCTCTACTGGCTGGCGCTCGGTTACCTGGTGCTGACCGCCGCCGTCGTCTGGACCGCGGCCGCCTCCCCGGCCGGCAAGGTCTGGCAGGCCGTCCGGGACAACGAGCAGCGGGTCTCGGTGCTGGGCCGCGACCCGTTCCGGCACAAGCTCGGTGTCTTCGTGCTCGCCTCCGCGCTGGCGCTGCTGGGCGGCGTGGTCTACCTCGTCGTCACCGCCGGAGTGACCCCGCACGCCTCCACGCCGGAGTTCACCCTCACCCTGCTGGTGATGGTGGTCCTCGGTGGCGCCGGCACCCGCTGGGGCCCAGTGATCGGCGGCGTCCTCTTCATCTACCTCGACCACCGGCTCGGCGCCCTGGGCGTCTCCGACGCGGTCGAGTCGCTGCCGCACGCCCTGTCGGCGCCGCTCGCCGAACCACTCGTGGTGCTCGGCATCCTCTTCGTCCTCGCCGTCTACCTTGTCCCCGGCGGCCTCGCCCAGGCCGGCTGGCGCCCGGCACGCCGAAGCAAGCGGGCGGCCGCCGCGACCGCCTCCGGCCCGGAGGCCGGCAACACCGCGAAGGGGAGCACCCGTTGAACGGCGACCAGAGCCCCGCACCGGCCCGCCCCGGTGAACACCCGCTTGAAGTACGTGAGTTGAGGGTCCCCGTCCAGGGCGGACAGCTCGCCGTCTCCCACTGGCCGGGCGACACCGCCCACGGAGCCGACGACGCCGAACCCGTCGTCGCCCTGCACGGAATCACCGCCAACGGACGGGTCTTCGACGCCCTCGCCCGCCGGCTCCCCGACCGCCACCTCTACGCCCCCGACCTGCGCGGCCGGGCGGGGTCCCGGCGACTCCCCGGCCCGTACGGACTCGGCGCGCACGTCCGCGACCTGATCGCGCTCCTGGACCACCTCGGTCGCACCGGCCCGCGCCGTGTCGTCCTGCTCGGCCACTCCATGGGCGCCTTCACCGCCGCGCTCGCCGCCGCCCACCACCCCGAACGGTTCCGGCGGGTCCTGCTGGTCGACGGCGGCCTCGGCATCACCGCCCCGCCCGGCGACATCGACGCCCAGCTCGACGCCGTCATCGGCCCCGCCATGCGCCGCCTCGACATGACGTTCCCCGACCGCGACGCCTACCGCGCGTTCTTCGCCGCGCACCCCGCCCTCGCCGCCCACTGGGGCGAGGACGTGCGCGGCTACGTCGACCGCGACCTCGTCGGCGAGCCCCCGGCCATGCGCAGCAGCTGCGTCAAAGCTGCGATCCGCGAGGACGGCGCCGACGTGCTCGGCAACCCCGACATCACCGCAGCCGCGCACCGGATCGACGTTCCGGCCGAACTGCTCTGGGCCGAACGCGGATTGCTCGACGAGCCGCAGGGGCTCTACGACGAGCACCGCGTCGCCGGCTCACCGGTCCCGGCCCGGCCGGTGCCGGACACCAACCACTACTCCATCCTGCTCGCCGACCACGCGACGCGAGCCCTGGCGCGGGCGGTACGGACATGACGACCGACACCCACCGCCCCACCCCGG
>NZ_BHZI01000364.1 GCF_004305975.1 Streptomyces otsuchiensis | reverse complement strand
ACCCCGCCCCGGGAACCGCGCCCGACGCCCCCGGCGGCGACGACGCCGACGGCACCGCCGCGTTCGCCGCACTGCTGAGCGGCCCCGGCCGCGCCCTGCTGGACAGCCTCGGCACCGGGCATCGCGCCGAGGACGAGATCGCCCTGGTCACCCGACTCCGCCGCGACCACCCCGCGGAACTGGTCTCCGCCGCCCTCGCCCAGGCCGCACTGCGCCGCCGGGCGGTGGCCAAGTTCGGGGCGGAGGACGCCGCCCGGATGTTCTTCACCGCCGACGGCGTGGAACAGGCGACCCGCGCCGGAGTGGCGCGCCGGCGGGCCGAGCGGTTCGCCGCACTCGGCGTGCGCCGGGTGGCCGACCTCTGCTGCGGCATCGGCGGCGACGCCCTGGCCCTGGCCCGCGCCGGCATCCGTGTCCTCGCCGTCGACCGCTCCCCGCTCGCCTGCGCCGCGGCGCGCGCCAACGCGGAGGCGCTGGGCCTCTCGGAGCTGGTCGAGGTCCGGCAGGCCGATGTCACCACCACCGGGCTGGACGACTGCGACGCGCTCTTCGTCGACCCCGCCCGCCGCGCCGGGGGCAGCCGCCGGTTCGACCCCGAGGCGTACTCACCCCCGCTCTCCTGGGCGCTGGCGACGGCCCGGAGCATGCCGGTGGCGGCGCTGAAGACCGGGCCGGGCATCGACCACCAGGACATCCCGGCCGACGTCGAGGCCGAATGGGTCTCCGACGGCGGCGCCGTCAAGGAGGCGGTGCTGTGGTTCGGCGCCGGCGACGCCGGCCGCTACCGCGCCACGCTGCTGCCCGCCGGGGACACCCTGCTCGCCGCCGGCCTGCCCGACCCGCCCGCCGGGGCGCCGGGCCGCTACCTCTACGAGCCGGACGGCGCGGTGATCCGCGCGCACGCGGTCGCCGACGTCGCCCGGGAGGTCGGCGGCCGGCTGCTGGACCCCGCCATCGCCTACGTCACGGCCGACACCCTCACCCCGACGCGGTACGCCGACGCCTACGAGATCACGGACGTCCTGCCGTTCGGCCTGAAGCGGCTGAAGGCGCTGCTGCGCGAACGGTCCATCGGCAACCTCACCATCAAGAAGCGCGGCTTCGCGATGACCCCGGAGGAACTGCGCTCCAAGTTGCGGCTCGACTCCCGCCGTCACAAGGGCGCCGCCACCCTCTTCCTCACCCGCGCCGACGGCGCCCCGCTGATGCTGCTGGGCCACCCGGTCTCCGGGCCCGCGTCCGGCCGCTGAGGACGGCCGCTGAGGACGGCGCGCCCGCTGCCCGGCGCTCAGCGGTCGGCTCAGGACTCCAGCGTGCGGGTGAAGTCGCCGCGGCGGACGCGCTGGGTCAGCGTCTCGTCGCCGAAGGCGCCGTACCCGCTGGCCGCCCACAGGCTGTGCTCGGAGGGCACCTCGAAGTAGGGCATGTCACGCCCGTCGTGCCGGACGGTCAGCACCTCGGGCGGACGGTGGTCCGCGATGGCGCGGGCGCAGCGCGCGCAGGCGGGAACCGACAGGGAGCTGGTGCGGCCCAGCAGCCGCCAGCGAACCGGACGGTCGGAGACACCGTGCAGCGGCTGGAAGAAGCAGAGACGGCCCGCCGCGTCCCCGCCGGGCTCCAGCGCCGCGCGACCCTCCGCCAGCAGGGCCAGCACACCGACCAGGTCGGTCGTGGAGCGCGCGCGGTCCAGGACCGTGCCGGCCGCCGCGTAGGCGTCCAGCGCGTCCCGAACCGAGACGGCGCGCCGTCCGGCCCCGGGAGTGGCCTCGGAGCGCTTGGCCCGGCCGCCGACACGGCCCCGCCTGCGCCGGCCGGGCTGCCGCGCGCCGTCCTCGCCCGCGCCCGGGCCGTCGTCCGGGCCCGGAGTGTCCGGCGCGGCATCCAGGGCGGTCAGCCGCTCGCCGAACTCCAGGACCTCGCGCTTGGCACGTCGCCGCAGTTCGTCCTCGTCGGCGACCCGGGCGGTCTCGAAGACATTGCTGGGCATGGTGTACCG
Organism: Streptomyces otsuchiensis; assembly: GCF_004305975.1. Taxonomy (GTDB): domain Bacteria; phylum Actinomycetota; class Actinomycetes; order Streptomycetales; family Streptomycetaceae; genus Streptomyces; species Streptomyces otsuchiensis. Next base: position 2,816 of record NZ_BHZI01000364.1, on the reverse strand, counting down.
GACGCCGCGCCGGCGCCGCAGTGCCACCAGCGTGACGCCGACGGCGAGCAGCGGAACCACCACGAGCGCGACGGTGAGCAGCGGGAAACCCCCGCCGGAGGCGCCGGAGCCTGCCGACGGCTCGTCGGTGGGCGGCAGACCGGCGCGCAGCTCGTCCATGAGCTCGTCGTACCGGGCCTGGCCCTCTCCGTCGACAATGAGCTCGACGGCGTCCTCCAGCCGGTCGTACAGCGGCGCCTGGTAGGCGTTGCCGCCCATGTTGACCGCACGCACCGCCGACGCGGCCTCGTGTTCGTCGGCGGGCCACTCGAAGCCGCGCAGATGGCGGGTGCCACCGGAGTCGCTGGTGGTGATCGCGATGAACGGGTCCTGGGCGCCGACGCCGAGCAGGTCCCGGACCACTTCCAGCATCGTGTCGGGGCTGCCGCCCCAGGCGTCCCCCTCGACCAGCGGCACCAGGACGACGTGGATGGGCAGCCCGCTCTCCTCGATCCGCTCGGTCAGCTCGGCCTGCCGCTCCACGGGCAGCGAGGGAGCGAAGACCGGGTCGACGTGGACCGGTGACTCACCCAGGGCGGTCGCGATCCGCTGGGCGGCGCTCGCCTCCTCGTCGTCGGCGTGTGCGGCGCCGCCGGTCGCCGTCAGCAGCAGCGCGGCGAGAGTGACCAGCACGGCGCGGCGGGCGAGCGCCCGGGCGCCGGAGCGGGACCGGGAGCGGGAGCGGGAGCGGGGCCGGTGCGCCGTTCCGCCGCTCCGGTGCGAGCCCGCGCCGGAGCGGTTTCGGTCAGTGGACACCTCGTGCCTCCCGTGCCTGGCGGATCATGCGCTCGATGGACAGTCCCGCCGCGCCGCCGGACCCGAGCGGTCCGGTCAGCCGGTGGTACGGCTGCCAGCGGGCGGAACCGAACGGTGAACCCGGGTACGGCCGGACGGGCGGTCGGCCGTCCGGTGCCGGGTCGCCGCCCGGCTCACGGCGGAGTTCCAGGGTGCGTCGGCTGACGTTCTGGATGCGGCGGCGCTCCGTCCCACGGAAGCGGACGTCACAGGCGCCGCAGAGGGACCGGTCGCGGAGCGGTTCGGAGGGCAGGAAGACCAGCCGGCGGCGGGCGGTCGCCACCCCGTGCAGCGGGTTGACGGAACACATCCGGTCCGCCTGCCGCCGGGCCCCCCGTTCCAGCGCCGCGCCCCCGGCGCGCAGCAGCACCAGGGCGAGGACGAGATCCTGCTGCGGGGTGTCGGGATCGACCCGCCCGTCGCCGTCGGCGTCCAGCAGCAGGGTGGCGGCGTCGAGGCTCTGGAACGCCCTGCGGCGGGCCGGTTCGGAGACGCCTTCGCTCTTCTCCTCGTAGGCGGCCGCGAGGCGGACCAGTTCGCCGTGGGTGGCGCGGCGCAGCCAGCGCAGGCGCGGCCGGTGCTGTGCGGCCAGGGCCCGGCCGGGGCCGGAGCCCGCCTGTTTCAGCAGTTCGCGCCGCGCGACACGTTGCGGGGCACGCCAGGAGGCGACGCCGAAGAGCACGCCGTGGACGGCGCCCGCCGCGGTGGGGCCGGCGAAGGCTCCCACGAGCAGGCCGGGGAAGAAGTCGCCCGCGTAGAGCGAGTCGAGCCGGACGCGTTCCTCCTGGGAGAGCGGCGCGTCGTCCAGGGAGGGGGCGCGCGGGGGGAGGGAGGTGTCCGGCTCGGTGGTCTCCAGCGCGGTCAGCAAGGCGTCGAGCAGTTCCGGTGCCCCGGCGTCCAGATCGGCGTCGCGGACGTCGCGGACCGCCTGCTGGACGTCGCGGCCGATCCGGGGCCCGTACTCGGCCAGCCGGATGTCCCGGCCACGCTGGTCCATGATCGCGTAGAGGGCATCGTCCCCGAGTTCCTGCTGCAGGAGGGCGGCGAGGTACTCGGAGCGGTAGTAGGACTCGGAGGCGAAGTCGTTGGGCACCGCGACCACGTACAGCGGCATCGGCAGTTCCTCGATCCGCTCGGCCAGCTCGCGTTCCTCCGCGGTGGTCAGCAGCGGCGGGAGCTCGGGGTCGAGGAACAGGGGCTGCTCGCGCAACCCGGCGGCCACGCGTTCGGAGCGCGCCGTGAGGTCCTGCTCGGTGGGCAGCGGGGCGTCGGAGGTGACCGTCTGGTCGAAGACGACCGGGGCGCCCAAGCCGATCACCACGGCCAGCACCACGGCGGCCGGAGTGGCGTCCCGCAGCGGGCGCGGTCCCCGCCCGGTGAGGTGCCGCGTCGACCACACGACGCCGATCAGCAGCAGCGGCACCCCGGTCAGCGCCAGGCCGGTGACGAACGCCTGGTTCCGGCGGTCGGTGCGGCTGATGAACATGTCGTCGGGACGGTCGTCGTAGCCGCGTTCGCGGGCGGCGGTCGCGCGTTCCTCGGCCTCACCGGAGAGCAGGACGTCGACGAAGTGGGTGAACGTCCGCAGCCGGCCGGCGTCGCGCGGCACCTCGCCCTGGGTGGCGAAGGCCGCGTGCCGGGCCGGGACACCGGAGCCGAAGGCGGCCGCCTCCAGGCGGGAACCGACCATCGCGACGTACAGGCCGTCCTCGCCGTGCCGTTCGTGGACCGTGGCGAGGAGCGTTTCGGCGTTGGCGGTGACGGAGCCGCCCGGGAGGATCAGCAGGAAGGTCGGGACGCCGGTCCGTTCCATCTGCTCCTCGAACAGCGGGGCCGCCGAGCGCGGGGCGTCGCGCGGGACGCTGTCGGAGATGTGCAGCGGGTTCTCGGCCAGCCGTTCCGCGAAATACGCGGCCTGACTGCGGATCGCCGGCTCGGGGTCGGCATCGGCATCGAGTTCGGGAGCGGGGTCGGGCTCGGGG
>NZ_BHZI01000363.1 GCF_004305975.1 Streptomyces otsuchiensis | reverse complement strand
CGTGAACTCACCGTGGAAGGCGTCACCTACCGGCGCGACGAACACGGCGTCGCCAACTACACCTCCGAGGGAACCACTCCCGCGCCCGCGCTGTTGCGCTGGCGCCTGGGCCACCAGCTGTTCCATCTGCACCTCACGCTGATGAACCGGCTGCTGGACGAGGCGGTCTCCGCCGCCCACGACACGGACTGGCCGCGGCTGCTCCCCGCCCTGGAACGCCTCACGGTCCTCTACGACTCGGCGACCGCCGCCATGACCTACTCCTCCGACTTCGACCGGGCGGTCTACCGGGAACAGGTGCGGCCCACCATGGAACCCCCCTTCGTGAGCCCCGGGTTCTCCGGCGCGTTCAACCGGGAGCACCGCGAGATGACCGCGCTGCTGCGCCGGTTGCGCCGCGCCACGCGCGAGGTCCCAGCGGGCGAGGTCCCAGCGGGCAGGGCCGGACCGCGCGGGGTCCCGGGCGAGGTGCGGATCGCGGAGTCCCGGCTGCGCGCGGCCCAGGCCCGCAACCGCGCCAACCACGAGCGGATCTGTGACAGCTGCGTGCCGGACGGGGGTTCGCTGCTGCGCCGCCATCTGGAACAGGGCTGACGCGAAGGAGCGCCGCCGCGGCCGTCCCGCGCCAGGGCGTGGGGGCGGTCGCCGGGAGGATTCCGGCCGCCGACGGGAACCGTCCGGGCGGCGCCGTGCGTGGAATACTCGGCGGCACAGTGACGTTCGCGGGCTCGGGGGACCAACCATGGTTTATCTGCTGGCAGTTGTGGCAATCGCGGCAATCGTCGCGCTCATCGTCGTGGTGCTGCGGCAGCGACGCGGCGCCACGGCCGCCGCTCCGCCGCTGCCGCGCGACCCGTTCGACGTCGCCGACTCCGCCTCCGGCGACCCGCGCCGGCTGCGCGCCGGCGACATGGTGGAGTTCCTCGGTGAGCGGATGTTCGTGCGGGGGTCGCTGCGCCTCAAGGAGGGCGGCTTCACCTGGGACGAGCACTTCCTCGACGCGCTCAACGAGGACGGTTCCGGCCGCCGCTGGATCTCGGTCGAGGAGGACCCGGACCTCGAAGTGGTCATGTGGACCCCCTACGACGGGCCGGAGTTGTCGCCGACCGCCCGTGAACTCACCGTGGAAGGCGTCACCTACCGGCGCGACGAACACGGCGTCGCCAACTACACCTCCGAGGGAACCACCGGTGTGGGCACGACCGGCCGCGTCGAGTACGCCGACTACTCCGGGCCTGGCGGCAAGGGCCTGGCGTTCGAGCGCTACCTCGACGGGGACGGCCAGGGCACCTGGGAGGCGTCGCTGGGCGAGCGGATTCCCAACGGGACCCTGACCATCTACCCCGGGAGCGACGCATGAGCGCCGTCACCCTGGAGACCCCGTACCTGGACACCGTGCCGGACGACCTGTCGCTGACGCTCGGACTCCCCTCCCAGGAGGCGCTGTTCACCGCCGACGTGCGGCTGGACGGGCTGACCGTGCAGCTGCGGCTGCTCGGCGCCTCCCACCAGGTGTTCGCCGGCCCGATACGTGAGACCGTCGCCTGCCTGGGTGACGGTCGCCCCGGTTGTCTGCCCCGGGTCGTGAGCGAGGAGATCGACGGCTGGAGCTACCGCTTCCGGGCGCGCACCAGCCGCCACTCACGCGCCGCGTTCTCCACCCGCGTCCGGCGGCTGCGCGTCGGCCTCGACGGCCGGCACGGCACTCTCTTCGGCATCTTTCCCGGCTCCCCCGAGGCCGTCACCGCACTGTCGGTGCACCAGGCCGAGCACCCGCGGTTCCGTCGCGACCGCTACCGGCGGCGCGTCGGCTGGCGAACCTGGCACACCTATCCCAACTCCCGCGAGATCGTGGAGACCCAGAGCTGGGCGGTGGCCCGATGAGAGCGCGTGGAACCCTGACGGCGGTCGCCGTCGCACTGGCCCTGATGGTCCTGACCGCGTGCGGCGGCTCCTCGCGTCACAACGAGGTCCCCCGCTCGTACATCACCAGCACCTACACCGCCAGCGGCGCTTACTACCTGGCGAGCAACATGGCACCCGCCAGTGTGGCGAGCGACATCTCCCGCGAGAGCAAGGCGCGCGACCGCGTCAACAAGCGCGACAAGGTCTACCTCCGCTACCACAACGACGTGGTGGCGATCACCAAGCACGAGGACGGCAGCCGGATCGAGATCCGCAACTACCGCAGCGCGCACCGCACTTGGAACACCGACATCGGCACCGTCTGGCCTGCGCCCGGCAGCAGCGGCACCGGCAGCGGCGGCGGGAGCGGCGGAGGCGGCTTCCGCGGCGGCGGCCCCGGATCGGGCAAGTAGTCCCGGGCGGGCTACGGCCGGCGCGGAACAGGGTTGAATGACGGTGCGGCGCGCCCCGCGCCGCACCGTCACCCGTCGCTGTGCCCGGTGTACAACCGGCGCTGTGACGGCAGACGTTGAGGACGATGACACCGCGCGGCGCGGTGTCGGGCGAGAGAGGCGATCGTGGCGGAGATATTCGAGTCTGCGGGCATCACCCTGGCGTACGGGCTGATCGGTTTCGTCGTGATGGCCGCGGGCTTCGGTGCCCTCGACCTCGTCACCCCGCGCCGGCTGGTGGAGGTGGTCTGGAAGGAACGCAACAAGGGCGCCTCCATCGTCCTCAGCGGCCAGATGCTGGGAGTCGGCCTGGTCGTCGCGCAGGCGATCCGTTCCAGCGAGTTCCAGGAGGGCCTGGGCTGGGGCCTGTTCAGCACCCTGGTCTACGGTCTGGCCGGTGTGCTCGTCATGACGCTGGTGTTCGCCATCGTCGGCATCATCACGCCCGGCAAGATGGGAGCCAGCGTGATGGAGGACCACGAGGGGCGGCCGCACCCGGCCGCGTGGGTGCAGGGCACGATGTACATCGGTACGGCCCTCATGGTCTCCGCAGCGCTGTCTTGACCACGCACCACCGCCCCGCGCCCCCGGCCGCCGAGCACGGCGTGACGCCGACCGGCTCCGCGACGCTCACCGGCCCCCGAGCCGAGGCCGGGACGGGCACCGTGGCCGCGACGGGCACCGTGACCGGGGCCGATCCCGGGGCCGGCGCCGGGGAGCAGCCCACACCCGGCAACGGACCCGCACCCACCACCGCACCGGCGGGCGGCTCCGGACAACCGCCGGGCGACGGCGCCGGGCCTCCCGCGGGCGGGACCGGCGGCGGCCTGCCGGACACCCGGCCGCGCCTGGCCCGGGCACTGCTGCTCTTCTCCGTGTTCGCCTGCGCCGCCTGCGGGCTGGCGTACGAGCTGGCGCTGGTGACCCTCGGCAGCTACCTCATCGGCAACACCGTCATGCAGACCTCGCTGGTCCTGTCGGTGATGGTCTTCGCCATGGGGATCGGCTCGCTGGCCGCCAAGCCGCTCCAGCACCGGGCCGTCGGCGCGTTCGCCGCCGTCGAAGGGCTGCTCGCCCTCATCGGCGGGCTGTCGGTGCTCACGCTCTACGCGATGTTCGCCTGGCTCCAGGTCTACACCCCGGCGATGATCGTGATCGCCTTCGTCGTCGGCGTCCTCATCGGTGCCGAGATCCCGCTGCTGATGACCCTGTTGCAGCGCATCCGGCGGCAGGAGGCCGGGAGCGCGGTGGCCGACATGTTCGCCGTCGACTACATCGGCGCCCTGGTCGGCGGTCTCTGCTTCCCGCTGCTGCTGCTCCCGGTGTTCGGCCAGCTGAAGGGCGCGCTGGTGGTCGGCGCGGTCAACGCGGTCTTCGGGATCGCGGTGGTGGTGTGGATCTTCCGGCGCCGGCTGCGCCGCGTCGTCCGGGCCGGACTGCTCACCGGCATGGTGCTGGTGCTCGCCGTCCTGGGCTGCGCGTACGCGCTGGCCGACCGGATCGAGGTCACCGCCCGCCAGCAGCTCTACCGCGACCCGATCGTGCACGCCGAACGCACCGACTACCAGGAGATCGTCGTCACCGAGGCGTTCGGCTTCACCGGCGAACGGGACATGCGGCTGTTCCTCAACGGCGACCTGCAGTTCTCCTCCATCGACGAGTACCGCTACCACGAGGCGCTGGTGCACCCCGCGCTCGCCGGACCGCGCACCTCGGTCCTGGTGCTGGGCGGGGGCGACGCGCTCGCCCTGCGTGAGGTCCTCAAGTACGACGACGTCGAGCAGGTCACCCTCGTCGACCTCGACCCGGCGGTGACCGGGATGGCCGCCTCGTACGAGCCGCTGCGCAGGATGAACGAGGACGCGCTGGCCGACCCGCGGGTGAGCGTCGTCAACGCCGACGCCTTCAACTGGCTGCGGACGGCCCCCGGTCCGTACGACGTGGTGATCGCCGACTTCCCCGATCCGCAGGACGCGCCGACCGCCAAGCTGTACAGCGTCGAGTTCTACACCGTGGTCTCCCAGGTCCTCGCGCCCGACGGGGCGCTCGCCGTCCAGGGCGGCTCACCGTTCTTCGCGCCGCGCTCCTTCTGGTCGATCGAGGCGACGCTGACCGAGGCCGGGTTCGGCACCACGCCGTACCAGGTCGACGTGCCGAGCTTCGGCAACTGGGGCTTCCTGCTGGCCCGTCCGGAAGCCGCCGCGGCCGGCACCACGACGATGGCGGGCGCGGCGCCGGCCGCCGACGGTGACGGGACCGGCGCGTCCGACGGTGAACCGCTACGGCTGGCCGCCGACGCGCCCCCGCTCCGGTTCCTGGACGACGCGGTGCTTCAGGCGGCGACGGTCTTCCCCGTCGACCGGCGCCGCCCCGACGTCCGGCCCAGCACGCTGATGGACCCGGTGGTCGTCCAGTACGCCCGCGACGAGTGGCAGCACGACTGACGCTCCCCGCCTCTGAGA
>NZ_BHZI01000362.1 GCF_004305975.1 Streptomyces otsuchiensis | reverse complement strand
CACCCGCGCACCCCCGCACCCCCGCAACGCCACACCCGGGACTCGCCAGGTCAGCGCTGGAGCACGGTCACCGTCAGCGGCGCGTGGTCCGAGGCCGTGGAGTCCAGCAACCGGAAGTCCTCGAAGTCCGCGCCCTCGCTGCCGAAGATCCAGTCGATGCGGTACGAGGGGTCGTGCGTCGGGGAGGTCGGCTGGGACGGGTCGCCTGCCTCGTCCTGGGCGCTGCGGAACCCGGCGTCGAGCACGGTGTCCACCTCCGGCCAGCCCGGCTCGGCGTTGAAGTCGCCGGCCAGCACGGAGAACGGCTCCTCCCGGTGGTCGGCGAGCAGGGTTTCCAGCTGCACCAGCCGGGTGTCGCGGGCGTCGGCGTGCTGGAGGTGTGTGGTGGCGACGCGGGTGGTCGTGCCGTTGCCCAGCTCGATGTCGGCGACCGCGTAGGACCGCTCCATGGTGCCGCCGGCCTGCGGCAGCTTCTCCACCCGGGACTCGGTGACCGGCAGGCTGGTGAGGATGAGGTTGCCGAACTGGCGGTCGGCGGCCGGGGACCAGACGGCCGTCACGTCGAGCCGGTTCTCCAGCCAGGTGAGCAGGTCCCCTCCACCGCTGATCGGCCAGCCGCGCGGCACCTCCTGGAGCACCACGACGTGGGCACCGGATTCCTTGATGACGGAGAGGATCTGCTCCGGCACCACCTCAGCGTCGCGGTCCACGCCGTAGTGCACGTTCCAGGAGAGCAGCCGGTAGCTGCCGTCGGCGGTGTCGGTCGGGAGCGGCTGGGCGACGCCGCGCGTGGCGTCGAGCAGCGGCGGGACGGCGAACAGCACGCCCGCGGTCAGCAGCGGCGCCATCACCCGGGTGGGCCGGGCGGGCGGCTCCGCGGTCCAGGCGGCCCAGCCGATCAGGGCTGCTCCGAGCAGCGGGAAGAACAGGTTGGGCACGGGCATCGGCATCTCGTAGTGCGCCTGGTAGGGCAACACCACGACGACGTAGCCGAGGCCGCAGCCGAGACCGGCGAGGGTCATGCCGGTGAGTGCGGTCCATCGGCGTCCGCCGTCGCGAAGGGTCACCGCGCGGGTCAGCAGCGCGGGGACGAGCGCCAGCGCCAGCAGCGTCAGGGGTCCGGCGAGCAGCGGCGGGGCCAGCAGCAGCGCCGTGATCAGGACCGGCAGCAGCACGGCCGCGGCCGGTCCGGCGGCGCGCATCGGCGGCAGCGACAGGCAGGCGATCCCGGCGAGGAGGCCACCGGCGATCCACAGTCCGGCGGAGGGCTGGGAGATTCCGGCCTGCGAGGCGACGAACGCCGGGGAGGCCAGGAAGACGCCGAGGAGTGCGAGGACCGGGCCGGCGACCGCGAGCTGTGCGGTGACCGGCAGCGGAACGGCGGCGCTCTCCCGGTAGCGGGCGTAGCCGGCACCGGCGAGGGCGAGGGAGAGCACCAGGGCCAGCGACCAGCCGACGATCCCGCCGCGCCAGACCGGGTCCCACAGGTCCAGCGGCAACCGCACCGCGACGTCTATGGCGACGCCGAGAGCGACGGCGCGAGCCACCCAGGCCGGCCCGTCCTGGGTGCCCAGAGCGGCGCGCAGCACCAGCAGCAGGGCGACGAGCGCGACGGCGACGGCCAGCCCCACCGTCAACAGCCCTCGCGCGGACGGCAGTTGCACCACCAGGCGTAGCACGGCCAGTCCGCAGAGCGCCGCGAACACGGCCTCACGGGAGCCGACCCACCAGGTCAGAGGTCCGGCGAGCGCCGCCGCCCCGTAGGTGACCACGGCGGCCAGCGCGGCGAGCGGCACACCGTGGCGGACGGCGACACCGTCCAGTACGGGACCGGAGAGCCGCAGCATCTCCAGTGCGGCGATGGTGGTCAGGACCACGAGCACGCTGGTGAGCGGGGCGGCAGCCGGCCACGGCCAGCGCGGCCGGACCGGCAGCACACCGTCCGACGACAGCGGGGGCAGCGACGCGGGACCGCCGGGGGCGTCCGGTACGGACCGATCCGACGGCCCGGAGCCAGCACCGGAACCAGAACCGGAACCGGCGGTGGCATCGGCCGCGCCGGTGGCGGTGATGTCCGGGTCTGCCACCGCCACGACGGTGGCAGATCCCGCGGCGGAGGCTGCGTCGGGCGCAGCGGGGGCGAGGGTGTCCTCGGACGGGCCCGGCGACGAGCCGGACGATGACGACCGTCCGGATGACGACGGCGTGGAGGACGACGAAGACGACGGCAGGGGCATGATCGCCGAGGCTATTACGCCCGCAGGGTCGCAGACCAGCGCCGTGCGCGCCACGGTTCCGGCGTGCGGGGCCCGGTGCCCCGGCGTAGCGTCGATCGGGGGACGCATTCCCTTTGGAGGCTAGGCCATGTTGCGTAACGTGCTGGGCGCCGTGCTCGCCGTCATCGGTGCGGCGTTGGCGTTGATCAGCCCCTTCCGAGACTGGTACGGGGACACCGTCGGACGCGATGTCCGGCTCCAGGAGCTGTTCTCCGGCTCGGGGCTGACCGGCGCGCGCGCCGACCTGTTCGCCGGGATCTTCCTGGTCATGCTGGTGGCGGCGGTGGTCGCGGTCGCCGGTGTGCTGTTGCGGTCGCGGCTGATGGTCGCGCTCGCGGGTGTGCTGGTGCTGGGCATCACGGTCCTGTGGATGGTCCGGCAGTACCAGGTCGCCGACACCCTGGTGATCGGCGACAACGGTTTCAAGATCGGTACGGTCGGGGCGCTGATCGGCGGCGGGCTGCTGCTGCTCGGCTCCGCGCTGATGGCCGGACGGCATCCGGCGGCGGTCCACGGACGGCACCGCGGCACGGACCGCGCGGACCGGCGGGTCGACCGGGACGACGACCACGACGCGGTGGAGGACGGCCCGTACGACCACCACCCGCGCGCCTCGCACGACCCGTACGCGCCGGGACGCACCGTCGACCCGAACGACCCGCGCCACCCCGGTGGCCCGGACGACGCCCGCTACGGCGACGACGCCGGGTACGGCGACGAACCGCGCTACGACCAGCCGCGCGACGCTCGTGACCCCCGTTCCCCGGGGGCGCCCGGAGACGGCCGGGGCAGAGTGGTCGACGGTCCCTGGGACAACGGCAAGCGCGGCGGCTGGGACGACGCGCGCCGTCGGGACGAGGGCGACACGGGGCGCGAGGGCGGCCGGGACGCCGCCTGAGCCGACCGGTTCACCGTTGCCGGGCCCCCGCCTCCGGGCGGGGGCTCACCCGTGTCCGCGCGGGGGCTCACCCGTGTCCGCGCGGGGGCTCACCCGCCTCCGGGCGGGGGCTCACCCGTGTCCGGACGGCCGGCTGTCCGGACACGGCACGTCCGGGCCCCGGATCAGCTCTCGGAGGTGGCCATGCGGGTGCCGCGCGCGGCGTCCAGCGCGTAGACGCAGTGGTCCGTGGAGCAGGCGAAGACCACGCCGTTGGCCGCTGCCGGGCTGCCGGTGATGGCGCCGCCGGTCTCCAGCTTCCAGTTGAGCCGTCCGCTGACCGCGTCGACCGTGTACAGGCAACGGTCCTCGGAGCCGAAGTGGACCCGGCCGTCGGCGACGACGGGCGAACCGACGATGGTGTCGCCCGCCGCGAAGCGCCAGCGCGGGGTGCCGCTGGCGGCGTCCAGCGTGTAGACGGCGTTGCCGCTGCCCAGGTGGACCAGGCCGTCGGCGACCAGCACCGGCTCCGAGGACTGGCGGGCCTCGGTCGGTATCCGCCACCGGTCGTCGCCGGTGGCCGGGTCCAGCGCGTAGACGGTGCCGAGGTAGTCGGCGAAGTACACGCCGCCCTGGCCGCCGTACCCCGGCACATAGGTCGGCGGGCAGAGCACGGCGGCGGGCGCGTCGAAACGCCAGCGTTCCGCGCCGGAGGCGGCGTCCAGCGCCAGCACGCGAGAGCCGGCGGCGATGTGAACCACGCCGTCCGGGCCGGGACGCACCCGCACGGGGACACCACCGGTGGCTGTGGCGTCACCGACGTGGTGACGCCACAGCTCGCTGCCGGTGCGCGCCTCCAGGGCGTAGACCTGGCCGTCGCCCCACATGAAGACGGTGCCGCCCTCGATGACCGGGCCGGTCTCCTGGGTCTCGAAGTCGGACTGGGCGCCGGAGAGCGACCACAGCCGCTCGCCGTTGCCCGCCTCCCACGCCTGGACGCCGCCGCCGCGGGTGCCGGTGACGACGGTGCCGCGTTCGGCGTGCAGCGAGTAGATCCAGCCGTCGCCCGCCAGCCGCCACCGGTCGGTGCCGTCGGTGGAGTCCAGGGCGTAGAGGCTGGGCCCGTCGGAGGCGATGACCCGGCCGCCGGTGACCGCCATCGCCCAGGCGACCTCGCGGGTCTTGAACTGGCGCCGCCCGCTGGTGACATCGAGGGCGTGGACCTCGAAGGAGGTCACATAGAGGAGCCCGCCGCGTACCACCGGGGAGCCCCAGAGGTCGTTGGACATCCGGAACCGCCAGGGCCGCCACTGCGCCGGGGCCGCCGGGGGCGTCTCGGCCATGGAGGAGCCGGCGTGGACGGGGGCCACGCGGTGTGGTGGGGTCGCCGGGCCGGACGGGCCGTGCAGGGGCGCGGCGGCGGACGGCGGCGGGGTGGGCAGCCCGTGGGCCGGCAGCGGTGCGGCGTGCCGGGCGGACGCCGGGGGCGAGGTGGAGGAGTGCGCCGACGGCAGCGCGGGCGCGGCGGGCGACGCGAAGTGCGGCGGGACGGGATGCGGCGTGGCCGGGTGCTGGGGTGTGGCGTGCTGGGGCGTCGCATGGTGCGGAGTGGGGGGGGGGGGGGGCTGGCTCTTTTAAACATCTCCGAGGCCACGAGACAAGAGGCAAAATCGTATGCCGTCTTCTTCTTGGAA